>JAQXGE010000014.1 GCA_029006135.1 Oscillospiraceae bacterium
GCCAGGCTCTCCGTGCTGCCCGGCTCACAGCAGGGGCAGTAGCGAAGTTCCAGCGTCTCGGCCCCGCGGGAGATATCCCGGTAATTGGCCGCCGCGGCCGGCGCAAGCCGATCAAGATACTCCGCTCTGCGCCGCATGACCTCGCTTCCGCAGGAAGCCATCGCTTCATTGTATGTTTCGAGCAGCATATCCGCGCCGGGGGTAATATCGTAGGCTTTGAGGAGCGCATTTTTCTGCGCCACAACCCGCAGATACCGCCGCGATGCAGCCAAATATCCCGGATACAGCTGGCACAAGGCGGAATCCAAAAACCGCCGCCGCCCTTCCGGCCCGCCCTTGACAAGGCTCAGATGGTTGGGGTCAAAGGCCACCGCCGTGAAGGTCCCGGCAATGGAAGCCGCCCGCCCCCGGTCGGCGCCGTTGAGGCGCACCGTGCGCCCCGGGCGCTGGGTACCCTTGGCCCCCACCGTTAAGCGGGCCTGCTGGTCGCGGCCCCCGGCGTTGAACTGCGCTTCCAGAACGGAAAAATCCGCGCCGCGCCGAATCAGTTCGGCATCCTTTGCGCCGCGGAAACTTTTTCCGCCCGTCAGCAGCCAGATGGCCTCCAGCAGGTTGGTCTTGCCCTGCCCGTTTGCCCCGCACAGAACGGTCAGCTGCGGGGCGGGGCAAAGTTCGGCGTGCTCCATGTTGCGGTAATCCGTGACGCACAGCCGGTCCAGCCGCATCAGTTGCCCTCCGCGATGCGGACCTTCCGCCCGTCCAGTTCAATCACATCGCCGGGCACACATTTTTTGCCGCGCATCGTGCACGGCTCGCCATTGAGCAGCACTTCCCCGCCCTGAATCAGTTCCTTGGCCTCGCCGCCCGTCTCACACAGGCCGGCAAATTTGAGAAGTGCGTCCAGTTTAATGAACTCCGTATGGATTCTGATATTTTCCATGCCGCATCAACCCTCATTCTTGAACCGAACCGGAAGGACCAGATAGGTGAAATCCTTGCCCTCCACCGGAAGCAGTTTGATGGGGCTGAGCGGGCCGCTCATCTCCATGCGCAGTTTTTCGCACTTGGAATTGCGCAGTGCATCCAGCAGATACCGGTTGTTGAAGCCGATTTCCATCGTGTCGCCCTCCATCTTGTCGGGCACGAACTCATCCATGACCTTGCCGAGCGGCGTCTGGCACCGCACCGTGACCTTGTCGGGTGCAAAGGTGATGCGCAGCGGGTTCTTTAAGCGGTCAGTAATAATAAGAGAAGCGCGCTCAAGCGTATTGATGAAGGTCTTGCAGTCCACCACGACCTGCGTGCGGCACTCTTTGGGAATGACGCTCTCATAATTGAGGAACTCACCCTCGATCAGGCGGCTCATGATGGTGTAGCCGTTGGTTGTGAATACAACATAGCGGCGGTTTGCGTCAATCTTGACCGGCTCATCCGGCCCGCCCATAATTTTGAGAAGTTCCTGCAGCGTTTTGGCGGGGATGATGATGCGGATATCGCGCTTGCACTCAACATCCCGCTGGATGATGGCCAGCCGATACCCGTCGAGCGCGACCAGCGTCAGGCTGCCCGGCTCAATGACGAACAGTTCACCGGTGTGTGCGGGCTTTTTGTCCTCAACTGCGACCGCATAGATGGTTTTTTCAATCATCTCGCGCATCATGGAAGTCGGGATGGTCATGGTGTTTTCGGCCGCCGTGTTCGGCAGGCTCGGGTAATCGCTCGCGTTCATGGCGGGAATCTCAAATTCCGCCACACCGCCGCTGATGATAGCCATTCCCTCATTGTTGAGTTCGATGGACACATCGCCCGCCGGCATCCGGCTCACGACCGAACCGAGCAGCCGGGCTTCGAGCACCGTCTCACCGGGGACCAGAACGTTGCTCTCAATCGTGGTAGTGATTCCCATCTCCATATCGTAGCCGGTCAGCGTCAGCTGAAAGCCTTCGGCCTTGAGATAGATGCCCTCGAGCACGGGAATCGCCGAGCGGTTGGTGATGGCCCGCGAAACGCCGTCAATGGCGGCGGAGAGAAGGGATTTGTCGCAGACAAATTTCAAGGATGTTCACCTCATTTATGAAATTACGGAAATCTGTTATTTTGGTTAGTGCAGTTAAACTAAGCACACTCTTTCCGGGCATGGTTTTTAATGGCAAAAGAGCCATGCGAGTTTAGAACTTTGAAAATTTTATGCAGAAACAGAATACTTTGATAGTCGTAGTAGTAGGGGGTGTGGAATTCGTGGAAAAACAAAAAAAGCTGATTCTGCCGGGAAAATCCGGCAAAAAGTTTTTAGCTGGAAGCCGTGGAAAGTCCTGAGTGAATTGTGGACAACTCAAGTTATCCACACGCAAAGTGGAAAACTCATGTTAATTGTTGAAAAAACGGTTGAAAATGTTGAAAACGTCAAAAACCGTATTTTCTTCGCCGAATCCCGCAAATCAGGTGCGGATGTTCTTCATGATGTCGTCCACCATCTCTTTGAGATGCCGGTCCTTGGTGAGGTTTTTCTCCATTGTATTGATGGAGTAGACGACGGTGGAATGGTCGCGCTGGAACTCGGCGCCGATGGCTTCCATGCTCATGCCGGTAATCTCCCGGATAATATACATGGACATCTGCCGCGCCGCGCTGACGTTGGCACTGCGCTTTTTGCCCCGGATATCCGCCGGCATGACATTGTAGGTCCGCGCCACCTCGTTGATAATCTTTTCAATCGTGACGGGGATGGGCTGGGTGTCATTGAGGGTATCCTTGATGGCGGTGGTGGTCACGCCGATGCAGGGGGCAATGCCCTCGAGCATATAGTAGGCATTGAGTTTTTTCACCGCGCCCTCAAGCTGACGGATGTTCTGTTTGAGGTGGTTGGCGATATATTCCGCCACGTCATCGGGCAGATCGAGGTTGAGCAGTTCAGCCTTGCGCTTGACGATGGCCACGCGCGTTTCAAAGTCCGGCGGCTGAATGTCGGCCGTCAGACCCCACTCGAACCGGGTGCGCAGACGCTCCTCAAGGCTCTTGATCTCCTTGGCCGGGCGATCCGAGGCAATCACAATCTGCTTGCCGGCATTGTGCAGCGTATTGAAGGTGTGGAAAAATTCTTCCTGGGTACTCTCCTTACCGGCAAGGAACTGGATATCGTCAATCAGCAGCACATCCGCCTCGCGGTATTTCTGCCGGAACTGTTCCGTTGTGGCCGTCTTGACGGCGGAGATAATCTCGTTGGTGAATTTTTCACAGTCTACATAGACAATGTTGAAATCCGGGTGGTTCTTATGGATTTCAATCTGGATGGCGTTGAGCAGATGGGTCTTGCCAAGGCCGGACGGTCCGTAGATGAACAGAGGGTTGTAAGCACCCGAAGGGTTCGCGGCAACGGCCTGCGCCGCCGCGAAGGCAAACTGGTTGGACGGGCCGCGGATGAAGTTCTCAAACGTGAAGTCATACCGGCCGGAGGGCAGGCTGGACTCATCGAGAGGTTTTTTCGGCTTGGCCGCTTCTTCCTCCCCTTTCGGCACAATGAGCTGAATCTCAACATCAAAGCCCAGAACCGATTTGAAGGCGTCCTGCAGCAGCGGCATATACCGGTCCAGGACGATTTTGCAGATAAAGTCGTTGCGGACCTCCAGTGTTACAAG
The DNA here is from genome assembly GCA_029006135.1 of Oscillospiraceae bacterium. Classification (GTDB taxonomy): domain Bacteria; phylum Bacillota; class Clostridia; order Oscillospirales; family Ruminococcaceae; genus Gemmiger. Next base: position 3,636 of record JAQXGE010000014.1, read on the forward strand.
ATTGGAATTTTCAAAGCTGACCGCTTTCAGGTCATTGATGTAATACTGATACGTCGCATCGGCAGTATGTTCACGGCAGTATTCTTTCGCCGCATCCAGTACGTCGTTGAATGAATCCATGATACTCCCCACTTCAGTGAAATTTTTAGACACAAAGATACAGATATAGTATAGCACAAATCACGGTATATTACAATTATAATATGTAGCGTTTTTCCCCCGATTTGGCCATAAATGTTGAAAAAAAGAAAATTCTGTATTTTTACTCTCACAACAGGCAGGAATCCGTTAGAAGAACGGTCATCTCATGACGTGGGACAAACTCGCTTTTGTATTTTGAAAGTTTGCGGGAGTAGAGATAAGGCTCCCCTGTGTAAGGGGAGCTGGGCAGGTTATAATTCGAAGTGCAACACCCCAAAATAAAGAAAGACAATATGCAAACCTTGGTGTAAAATGTAAGTTACCACACAAAACAAAGTTACACAGAGGTGAGCATATTGTCCTACACACATTTTACACTAGAAGAAAGA
>JAQXGE010000015.1 GCA_029006135.1 Oscillospiraceae bacterium
ATGCTGGCGGTGGATGACATCGAACCATCGCCGTATCAGGCACGGACGGCGTTTGACGAGACCGAGATTGCCGCGCTGGCAGTGAGCATTTTGCAGAACGGACTGCTCCAGCCCATCAGCGTGAGGAAAATCGGTCTGCACAAATATCAGCTTGTGGCGGGGGAACGCCGGCTGCGCGCCTGCCGGCTGGCCAAACTCAATAAGGTCCCGGCCATTGTCACCGACTGCGATGACAGCCAGTCCGCCGCACTCGGATTGCTTGAGAATATCCAGCGCAGCCAGCTTGACCCGTTTGATACGGCGCGCGGCATTAAGGAGGTTATCCGGCTGTGGGGCTGCACGCAGGCGGAAGCGGCAAGACGGCTTGGGCTGAGCCAGCCGGCGCTTGCCAATAAACTGCGCCTGCTCACGCTGACCCCCGAACAGCAGCAGCTCTGCACGGGCGGCGGATTGACGGAGCGCCACGCACGGGCGGTGCTGCGTTTGCCGGAAAGCCGGCGCACGGCGGCGCTCGAAAAGATGGTGCGGGATAAAATGAGCGTGCGGGAAGCCGACCGGCTCGTGGATGCTATGCTCACCACGCCGAAGGATGAACCGGGGCCATGCCGCAGAACCATCCCAATGGTGGGAGACGTGCGTCTTTTTGTCAATACGCTCCAGCACGCCGTGGATGTCATGACGCAAAAAGGCATCCGCGCCGTTGTCCATTCCGGCGAACAGGACGGCTACCTCGAATACACCGTCCGCATCCCCCTCGATGACCCTGCCCCCGCCCTCACCCCCGCCTGCCACACCCCGGAAATGCCGGAGGAGGTGAAGGTGTGAGAATGAGGGGCAAGGATGAGAGAACTGACAGCTCAGTGGAGCACACCCGCTCCTTCGCATCGCACACCCCTTTATAAAAAGGGGAGCCAATCTCTAATCCCATAAACAAGCAAAAAAATTTCAGAAGTACGTTCATCCCACGTCAGGAACCGTCCCGCTAAAGCGGGGCGGTTATTTAATCGAAAATTTGAAAATTCGTCCCAAAGACTGTCCGGTTGTAGTCTTTGGGGTGAATTTTCAAATTTTCATCCTTATTCGTGGGGTCCAGGGGGCGAAGCTCCCTGGCCGCGGGTTCGCTGCATCGGAACAGCGAGACTTTTCTGGGTACTCTTTTGGTCACAAAAGAGTACCGCCCGCGGCAGCGAGTGCTATAAAGATAAACGGCAGCTGGCCGCAAGGCTTTTATCCCTTCAGTCGGCTCTCGCCGACAATTTGCTGCGGCAAATCCGGTCGCAGCTCTGACAGTCCGCTGGACGGTCATCCCCTCCCCTTCCCATGTTGAAAAAAGAGAATCCATTGTGATATAATAAAAAAAAGGCTCTCCGGCGCGGGATGCTGCACCGGGAAAGGACTGCACTTATGTCTGAAAATGCAAAATACCGCCTGCTTCAGGGCGGATACTGGATGCTCTTTTGTGCCGGGTACGGCTATGTGACGGTTTTTCTGCTGGCAAAGGGGTTTACCGCCGGCGATGTCGGAATTATTACGGCAATATTCGGCATTGCGGCCGCCGTGCTTCAGCCGTGGCTCGGCCGGATCGCTGACCGGGGCGGAAAAACCGGGTGGAAACCGCTCTTGCTCCTGCTCGCAGGATTGACCTGCGCCGATGCCGCCCTGCTCTGCCTGACCCCGCCTGCGGCGTCCGGCGTGCTGTTCGGCGCACTGCTCATGCTCATCTCCTGTATGATGCCGCTGGTCAACGCCGCAAGCTTTTACTATAAAGCGCAGGGCAAGACGGTGGATTTCGGCTCGGCGCGCGGCACGGGATCGCTTTGTTATGCACTGCTCTCGCTCGTGCTGGGTCAGCTCACGGCATCTTTGGGCGGGGAAATCATCTCCCGCGCGGTGCTGATTGTGTCGGTGCTGTTTGTGCTGATTGTGGCCGTTATGCCCTACACCGCACCGCCCAAAAAGGAAGTATGCCGGGAAAAAGGCGAAAAGCGCCGCGGATTCCTTGTGCGCTACCCCGCTTTCTGCGTCATGCTCGCGGGCTGCGTGATGATGCTCGCCTTCCATAACATCACCAATACTTACCTGATTCAGATTCTTGAAAATGTCGGCGGCGACAGTGCCGACCTCGGCCTTGCCATTGCGCTGGCCGCTGTGATGGAACTGCCCGTCATGTTCGGGTTCTCCTATATCGCCCGGCGCTTTTCGGCCGGGACACTGCTCGTCATTGCGGGCGCCGCCTTTGTGCTCAAAGGCGGCATCTATCTCGTTGTCGGCAGCGTGGGCGGGATTCTCGCCGCGCAGGTATTGCAGATGTTCTCCTTTGCGCTGTTCGCCTCCGCCTCGGTCTACTATGCGGAGGAAGCCATGCAGGAGCAGGACAAGGTGACCGGGCAGGCATGGATGAGCTGTACCATCACGGCGGGCGCGGTGCTCGGCAACCTGCTCGGCGGATGGCTCGTGGATGCTTACGGCGTTGGCATCATGCTGGCGGCCGCTATGGCACTTGCCATGACCGGCGCCGTGCTGGCCGGCGTCAGCGAACGGCTCTGAATCAAATAGAACCAAACAAAAATCCGGAACGGCTCTGCGGCTGTTCCGGATTCTGTTATATCTGACTTTCGATGTAGCTTTTCAGCGCCGTACGCCACGGCCGGGGCTGCGGGATCCCGTCAAGGCGGAGCATCATGTTGTCGAGCACCGTGTAGCAGGGCGAACCGCCCGCATCGGCACTGCGGATGGGATGCAGCTCAAGGGAATCCTCAAGATGGGCATCGCGCAGGATTTCCCGGGCAAAATCATACCGGCTGCAATGGCCCTGACAGACCACATGATAAATGCCCATCGTATGCCCGTCTATCAGATGTTCAATGGCGGCGGCCAAGTCGTCCGCACTCGTGGGCGAAGCCACACGGTCGGTGGGAACGGCCAGCCACGGGCAGGCGGGGTCACGCGCACAGCCCAGCACGGTCGAGACAAAATCCCGCCCAATGCCGTAAACCCATGAACTGCGCACAATGATGTGCCGGTGGCACAGATTTGTCACAAAGCGCTCGCCCGCTAACTTGCTCTTGCCGTAGACCGAGTCGGGGCAAGGTTCGTCAAACTCGTGATAGGGCCGGTCACACGGCTTGGCAAAAACGTCATCGGTGGACATCTGAATAAGCCGCGCGCCCTGCTCCTCGGCCGCAAGAGCCAGGTTGCGCGCGCCGAGCGCATTGACGCGGTAGGCCCGGTCGGGGTTTGTCTCACAGCCGTCAGGGTCATTGTAGCCCGTGCAGTTGATGATGAAATCCGGCCGAATCTTCTGCGCAAAGGCGCGCGTATCCTCAAGCAGGGCAATGTCCACTTCCGCCACATCGGTGGGGATGAGTTCATACTTCTGCCGGTCAAGGCGGGTACACAGCGCCGTGCCGATATGCCCGTTGGCGCCGCTAATCCATATTTTTTTCATCGCAATTCCTCCTGCGGGGCTTTTCCGCATCCCCCGCCGCTCTCAGTCCCATTATATCCCCCGGCGCGGCAATGTGCAATGACCCCGGGCACGGTTTTTCCGGGAAACGCGCAAAAAAATCCCGCCGCCGTGTGACAGTCCGGCGGCGGGGGGAAATGATGGGTGGGTTCGCGCGAATCACTCACCCATCATATGATGGCTTTCCGCAAAAGCAATGAGCTTTTCAAATGTCTCGGGGCTTAAATCATGCTCAATCTTGCAGGCATCGTGGGAAGCTACGGCCGGGTCCACACCGAGCGCCTCAAAAAAGCTCGTCAGCTTTTTGTGCCGGCCGTAAATGCGGGCGGCAATCTCCAGCCCCGGCGGTTCGAGCGTGATGTAGCCGCTCGAATCCATCGAGATATACCCCGACTGGCGCAGATTCTTCATCGCAATGCTGACGCTGGGCTTGGAGACGCCCATCTCGTTGGCAATGTCGATTGAGCGCACCTCACCGTTGCGCTCGGAAAGCATGAGGATTTTTTCAAGGTAATCCTCCGCAGACTCATAAATTTTCAAGGCACGCCCTCCTTCCTGCGGGTTTGTAAATTATTGTCATTTTAACACAAGCCCACAGCCTTTGCAAGGTGTTTTTGCCGCGCACAAAAACAAACGGGAACAGGTGAAAAAATTTCCCCGCCGCGTGCGCCATCCCTTGCCAAAAAACCAAAAACGCAGTAAACTTTTTATAAAAGACAGTGAAAACACAGCGCAGAGGAGCCGGCACCATGACAAAGGATGTACAGTCAGACCAATACCGCAAAATGACAGAAACGCCGGTGCCGGCACTCATCATCCGCCTCGGCATCCCCAC
>JAQXGE010000016.1 GCA_029006135.1 Oscillospiraceae bacterium
CCAATTTTCTGTAAAGTACGGATCGAGACATATAAAGATAAGAACAAAAACGAACCGGCGCGGCGGCGGATGCCGCCGCGCCGGGCGGGATTCAGAAATATTGGATTAGGCGTTCTCGATGACGGCGATGCCGGGCAGTTCCTTGCCCTCGAGATACTCGAGAGAAGCGCCGCCGCCGGTGGAGATGTGGGTCATCTTGTCGCCGAGACCCATCTGCTGGACAGCCGCAGCGGAGTCGCCGCCTCCGATAACGGTCGTGGCATCGCTCTCGGCCATAGCCTTGGCAACAGCGAGGGTGCCGGCAGCGAGAGTCGGGTTCTCAAACACGCCCATGGGGCCGTTCCAGACAACCGTCTTGGAGCCCTTGACAGCCTCGGCAAAGATCTTCATGGTCTCGGGGCCGATGTCGCAGCCTTCCATGTCGGCGGGGATAGCGGTGACGGGAACGATGGTGGTCTCAACCGGTGCATCGATGGGATCGGGGAAATCCTTGATGCAGGCGGCATCCACGGGCAGCAGCAGCTTGACGCCCTTGGCCTCAGCCTTGGCCATCATCTCCTTGCAGTAGTCCAGCTTGGAGTCATCGCACAGGCTCTTGCCGACCTCATAGCCCTGCGCCTTGATGAAGGTGTAGGCCATGCCGCCGCCGATGATGAGGGTATCAACCTTCTCGAGCAGGTTGGAGATAACATTGAGCTTGTCCGCAACCTTGGCGCCGCCCAGAATGGCGGTGAAGGGACGCTCGGGATCGTTGACGGCATTGCCGAGGTACTTAATCTCCTTCTCCATCAGGTAGCCGACAGCGGTATCCTTGATGTACTTGGTGACGCCGGCGGTGGAGCAGTGAGCGCGGTGGCAGGAGCCGAACGCATCATCCACATAGGCATCGGCCAGGCTGGCCAGTTCTTCGCTGAAGGTATCGATGTTCTTGGTCTCTTCCTTGCGGAAACGGGTGTTCTGGAGCAGGACCACATCGCCGTTGTTCATAGCGGCAACGGCAGCCTTGGCATTGTCGCCCACAACGGTATCGTCATCGGCAAAAACAACGGGCTGGCCCAGCTTCTCGCTCAGGCGGACAGCAACGGGAGCCAGGCTGAACTTGGCCTCAGGGCCGTTCTTCGGCTTGCCCAGATGGCTGCACAGGATAACCTTTGCGCCGTCGCCAATCAGCTTCTTGATGGTCGGCAGAGCGGCATTGATACGGTTGTCATTGGTGATGACACCGTCTTTCATCGGAACGTTAAAATCGCAGCGCACGAGAACGCGCTTGCCGGCATAATTCTGGTCGTCAATGGTCTTTTTACCCAAACCCATAATACGAAACTCCTCCCAGTTGATTATACATATTCTTCCGTCAGGGCACACTTCCCCGCCGGTATAGTCCTATTATACGCACAAAGCCCCCTTTGCGCAAGGGGTTTTTTCGACTTTTGACATTTTTTTAACAGAAAAATTCACAACGCCCGCTCCCCGGGGGATCTTCGGGAAGCGGGCATTGCAGCGTTTTCTCCGTGTTCAGACGGGTCGGGCGAAGGTGATGTTATCCCGCGTGGGATCGCGCAGTTCCTCCACGGGATGCGGCTTTTCCTCAAACCGGTAATCCCGGCCATGGCAGCCAATCGTCTCCCCAATAACCTGATGACTGGCTACGCGTGCGGCGTCCGGGCAGACTGCGCGCTGATAGGCGGCAAAGTCGCTGTCTTTGGGCAGCGTGGACACGGCAACGGCGGGGTCCTCCCCCACTGCTGTGTTGGCGGCGGTGTGGCGCAGCACCTTGCGGACATAAGCCTTCTGGGGTGCAAATTTGAGCAGTTCGGGGAAAGTTCCATCCGGAATCAGTTCGGCGGCTTCTTTGCCCTCATAGGTCTTGAGCAGCTCCTCCGCCGCATGGAGATGGCTGACCTCCTGTTCAAAGTGCTGTTCCCAGATGCGTTTGACGGCGGGGTCACTCTCATCCTCCACGCAGGACCAATAAAGATAGCACTCGGTATATTCGTGCATGAGAAGATTTTCCAGCCAGGTGCAGGAGGGGTCAAGCAGTGCGCCGTACTGCGTGACGTGCTGTTCCTCAATCATAGCAATCTCCTGATACAGCCGCCGGCCCAGGTCGGAATCGTAGAAGCATCCGATATTCATATAATAGTTCATCGTCTGCTGCTCGGCGGCGGTGATGATTGCGGCGTTGAGTTTGGTGATGGGCGCCGCTGTGCGGCAGCAGATGGCGCGGCGCACACTGTCCCGCGGGTGGCGGTGTTCAGCGATGGTTGGGCGGCCGGGCATGATTTCGGTGTAGGAGCCTACAAGCCGCTCAGCATGGATGCCGCGTTCGAGCTCGAGCAGATCGGCATAGCGGTAGAGATGGTCAAAGTCCTCAAGCAGTGCCAAATCCATGACCTGTTTGACATAAGTGTCCGGCTCCCGCTGGGCCAGGATTGCGGTAAGGTCCACGGCAAGCTGTTCGTAGCCGATGGTTGTTTCCAGAATACTCTCATTGATAGGTTTAAGGCAGGCAATGCGTTTTTGCTGCTGCTGTTCCGTGCGGCGCAGCACCGCAAGTTCACGGCGGATATCGTTGTTGGTGCAGTGGCGGTGGAACTGGTGGGAGAACCAAGTTGCCTCATACTCGGTGCCGTTCATCAGTATGATGCGCAGACGGGTATACGGGTCCACCTCACTTTTGTCATAGGGCTTCGGGTAAATTTTCTGCCAGTCCATAAAATAGCGGTCGGGCGCTTTGGTCTTGACCTCAAACGGGTTCATCTTGGCGGGCATGGGCACACGCTCCTTTCTGTTTGTCAGCGGATAGTATGCGCATTTTGTCCGCCGTTAAACCGGGATAGACAAAAATCCCGCCCCGCCGCATTTTGTACGGCAGAGCGGGATAAAAATCAAGTCAGCGGGGTATCCATCGCGATGGCTTCCGGTGTGATGGGGAGTTCACGGTGCCACACGCCGGTTGCGCGGTAGATAGCATGTGCAATGGCAGGGGCCGGGGTGTTGATGACGATTTCCCCGATGGACTTTGCGCCAAACGGACCAGTCGGTTCATTGCTCGACTCAAATTCCACACGAAGATGGCCCATGTCCAGCCGTGTGGGCAGTTTGTACTGCAGGAAGGAGGATTCGATGGGACGGCCTGCGGAATTGTAAGTAACGTTTTCGCTTAAGGTCATGCCAATGCCCTGCACGATGCCGCCCTCCGCCTGGATGCGGGCCAGCGCCGGATTGATGGGGGTACCGCAGTCCACGACAGCCACATAATCCAGCAGCGTGACCTGACCGGTCAGGCGGTCAAGTTCGATTTCCGCCATGCCGACCATGAACGGCGGCGGCGAAACGGGAGAGCTGTGGGTCGCAGTCGTCTGCGCCGCAACAGAGCAGTTTGCCTGACTCTTGTAAGAGATATCCTCAAGGCTGACACTTGCACCGGTGTGTTCATTGCGCACGCAGTCCCCTGCGAACGTCAGCTCGGCCGCGTCACAGTCAAGCATTTGTGCGGCAATCTCACAGATTTTTTCCTTGAGCTGGGTGCAGGCCATCTCCACTGCCTTGCCGGTGACATAGGTTGTGGAGGAGGCGTAGGAGCCGGAGTCATAGGGGGAAGTGTCGGTGTCCGCGCCAAAGACCGCAACGCTGTCCAGCGGGCAGTCCATACACTCGGCCACCATCTGAGCAAGGATCGTATCACAGCCGGGTCCCATATCCGCCGCGCCGATGATGAGGTTGTAGGTTCCGTCATCGCTGAGTTTGAGGGTAGCGGAGCCGACATCAAGGTTGGAAATGCAGGACCCCTGCATCGCCATCGCAACGCCGGCCGTGCGGACTTTGCCATTGCCCATCTCCCGCACGGGATAGCGGTGTTCCCAGTCAAACAGTTCTTTGCACCGTGCCATGCAGCGGTCCAGTGCGCAGGCGTTGGCGGGCTCATTGTAGTATGCGGGCATCATCATGCCCTCGCGCACCATATTTCGGTCACGAATCTCGGTCGGGTCAATGTGCAGGCGTTCCGCCAGCTCGTTGACGGCGGACTCCACGGCAAAAATTCCCTGGGTCGCACCGTAGCCGCGGTAGGCACCGGCAGGCTGGAGGTTGGTGTAAACAACATCATAGCCGAACCGGAACGCTTCCAGTCCGCCAGTATAGAGCGGGATGGATTTGTGTCCGGACAAGCCCACCGTTGTGGGGCCGTGCTCGCCGTAAGCGCCGGTGTTGGAGAGTGTGTAGACGTCCAGTGCGCGGATGTGGCCATCCCGGTTCGCGCCAAGGCGGACGCGGACTTCCATCTCGTGGCGGGGCGAACCGGCAATCTGACATTCCTCGCGGGTGTAGATAATCTCTGCCGGGCGGCCCGTTTTTAGCGTGACAAAGGCGGGATAGACTTCACACACCGCCGTCTGTTTGGCGCCGAAACCGCCGCCGATACGCGGTTTTTCCACCCGAATACGGCTTTTGGGGATTCCCAGCGCACGGGCAAGGATGCGGCGGCAATGGAAAACAATCTGCGTGGAGGAAATGACATGAAGGCGGCCGTAGCGGTCCATCTCGGTGTAGGTGCGGAAGGTCTCCATCATGGCCTGCTGGAAGGCTTTGGTGTGGTAAGTGCGGTCAAGAACGATATCACAATCGTCAAGGACCTTTTCCACATCGCCGTCCTTTTCCACCCCGCTTGCAACGAGGTTGCGGCGGTTATCCCCACCCACCGGGCAGGGCGGGACCCAGTCCTCCTCGGGATGGATGAGAACCGGATTGTCGAGTGCCTCATGAGGGTCGGTTATGGCGGGCAGAATCTCGTAGTCTACCTTGACGAGCCGCATGGCGCGGCGGGCGGCTTTTTCATTCTCGGCCGCGATGATTGCGACAGGGTCCCCGGAAAAGCGAATATGCCGGTCAAGAATCAGTCGGTCATAGGGGGAAGGTTCGGGGTATGTCTGGCCGCCGATGGCAAAGCGGGTCTGCGGCACGTCCTGCCAAGTATAAATGTCCACCACGCCGGGGACTTTTTTGGCAATGGAGGTGTCGATTGAGCGGATCATAGCGTGGGGGTGCGGGCTGCGCAGCAGCATGACCGTCAGCGCGCCTTTGGGTACCACATCATCGGTATAGACCGGCTTGCCCAAAAGGAGCTGCATGGAATCCTTTTTCCGGCAGGGCTGGCCTACCGTTTTATACGTCCTGTCGTCCATTGAGGCGCTCCTTCCGTTGGTTGAGATAATTGCGGATGCCGCGCAGCTGCCCCTCATAGCCCGAGCAGCGGCAGAGGTTGCCTGCAAGGAATGCACGGATATCATCATCGGTGGGGTCGGGATTTTCCCGCAGCAGCGCGATCGTGTTCATCACAAAGCCGGGGTTGCAGAAGCCGCATTGGTCAGCACCTTGGTCGGCGATAAAGCCCACAAAGTCCGCGGCCTCGTCCTGAAGGCCTTCCAGCGTTGTGATGCTGTGTCCGTCCGCACGGGCGGCAAGCATCGAACAGGAGAGGATGGGTTTGTCATCCATGAACACCGTGCAGAGTCCGCAGTTGGAGGTTTCGCATCCGCGCTTGACGCTCAGGCAGCCGTGGTCACGCAGAAAATCAATGAGCAGTGTATCCGGCTCCACCCGATCACTGACCGGGCGGCCGTTGAGGCGAATTTTAATTTCCATCTTCCATTTCCCCCTGTTCCAGACCGCCCAATTCCAGAATGGCGCGCTCCGTAAGCACCCGGGCCAAGCGGGTCCGGTAGGCGGCACTGCCGCGCACATTGCTGTCGGTCGGTGTATGCTCGGCCGCCCAGACTGCGAAGGTGTGTGCCGATGTAAGGCTGATGCCCTCCCGCAGCAGTCCCTCCTCGTCACGCAGTACCATCGCCCGCATAGGACGCGCGCCGAGGACAACGCGGTGTTCACCGTCCATCACGGACGCTGCACAGGTCAGGGTGGGCAGGTCGGTGCGGGTGCTGCGCATGGACTCATACGCAAAGCGCCCCGGCTTCTTTTTGACAATCAGCCGCACAAGAATGTCACGGTCCTGCGGCATCTCCGCAAACTGTTCAAGCGGGATGCGGCCCGCATGGAACATTTCCACTTCAGTGTCCATCGCAAGAAAAACGGTCAGCACATCGGAAAAGCCGAAGCGCCCGAAAATGCTCCCGCCCACGGTGGCCATATTGCGGAACTGCACGCCGACAATACTCTCCATTGCGCGCTTCACCGCACCCTGGGTGTAGGTGTTGAGGCCGGGATGCTGTTCAAGTGCGCGCAGAGTGACCATCGCGCCGATGGAAAAGGCATCCTCGGTCTCCTCAATGGTATCGAGGCCGAGATCGCACAGGTCAATGGCAGTGTTGACCGTATTGTTCTGCATTTTGAGCCACATCATACCACCAATAATGCGGCTGCTCTTTTTCTGGTTCAGTTCATACGCCTGCTCAAGGCTTTGAGCGCGGACGTAGTTTTGAATAGTCAGCATATTAAAAGCTCCTTACGGGTCCCGGGTTATTCCGGATGGGTTTTCTTTGTTTATTATAGCATAACTTTCCTCAATCCAAAAGAGCTTTTCGTGCGGGAACGGTGCGTTTGCGGCAAAAATTGCCGAAACGGCCGCTGATGCACAGCCGTTTCGGCAAGAGTAAGAATTCTTTATTGATTAAGTATGAAGATGTTTTTATTCTTCGCCCTCAAACTTCATTCCCCATGCCGTGCGGATGTCCTGCATACGGCGGGTCAGTTCAATGCTCATGGCTGGGGTATAGCGTTCACTGTGCGTTCTGCCTTTTGAAACACAGGCAGAGGCTTCCCGGATTTGGTATTCAAACCCGTTGATATCAAAGGGGAAGCGGAACGTTTTTTCCGTGTCCGCCGTGCGAAGGATCATCTCCTGTGCGTGCTGGAAATCCGGCAGTGTGATGCTCCCGAGTGTTCCCTCAATGACTGCAACGCGCTGCAGTTCCTGCCCGATGGTCTGCACCGATTCTGCCGTGCATCCGCCGGGATAGCGCAGCAGCAGGCGGCTGTACTCATCCGTCCCATACTCGGTAAAGCGGACCTCCTGCGTTTCAATCTGCTCGGGCGCTGGCAGAATCATCTGAAGAAATCCGAGATTGTAAATACCGATATCGAGCAGTGCGCCGCCGCCAAGACCCGAAAGGAACTTGCGTTCCCGCCGTGCACCCGCTGCAACAAAGCCGTACTGCACGCTCACGCGCGTCACACGGCCAATCGCTCCCTCTTCGAGCAGGGCGCGGAGTTTTTCGTAGAGAGGGAGGAAATCAATCCACAGCGCTTCCATGAGGAACAGGCCCTTTCGCTCTGCCAGCGTGTACAGTTCTTCCGCCTGAGCGGCGGTGAGCGTGAACGGTTTTTCGCACAGAACGTGCTTGCCGTTTTCAAGGCAGAGGCGGACATTTTCATAGTGCATACTGTTGGGCGTTGCGACATAGACGGCCTCCACCGCCGGGTCCTGCGCCAGCTCCTCATAGGAACCGTGGGCGGCGGGGATGCCGTACTGTTCGGCAAATGCGCGGGCGCTGTCGAGATTGCGGGAGCCGACCGCCGCAAGCTGCTGCCCCTCATCCTTCATCTGCTCCACGGTGGCCGCGAACTTTTTCGCGATGGTCCCAGTCGCCAAAATCCCCCACTTCATGGTAAATTCCTCCCTTTTACTGCGTGGTTTTGCTTTATCCTGATTGTAGCAAAGGGTTCACAGGATTGCAAGCCCGCCATCTTCTTTTGCCGAAACGCTGTTGACAGCGGCGGTCTATCGTGATAGACTTAAATCTATAACAATAGACCAATTAAATCAGCAGATACAAACGAAGGGGGGTTCATCATGGACAAAACACCGCGTTTAGCGGAAGGCGAATACCGCTTTGCCTCCCTTGTATGGCAGAACGAGCCACTCTCAAGCGGGCAGCTTGCCGCCAAAGCAGCACAGGAACTGGGATGGAAGAAAAGTACCTCCTACACGGTGCTGAAAAAACTGTGTGACCGCGGGATTCTGCTCAACAGAAACGGCACAGTGACTGCGCTCGTCAAACAGGAACAGGTGCAGCAGTGCGAGAGCGCATCGGTGGTGGAAAAAACTTTTGACGGAAGTCTGCCCCGGTTTGTAGCGGCGTTCCTGAACACCCGCTCCATCAGTCCCGAGGAAGCCGCCGCCATCCGCAAACTCTTGGACGAAGCCGAAAGCCGGGAGGAGGAATGAGGCATGGCCGCCAAGACACTGGTTACGGCCCTGCTGGTGATGGGGCTGAGCGGCAGTGTGCTGACCGTAGGCGCGCTGTTCCTGTGCGCCGTATTGGACAGGCTTCATGCCCCGGGGCGCTGGGTCTGCCTTATCTGGCTGGCGGTGGGGCTGCGGTTTCTTTTGCCGGGGATTCTTCCCGTGTCAGTGCCGGGCGCAGATTCCTTGTCCGGCGTGCCGGCGGTATACCGCGTTCAGGAAACCGTACAGCGTGCCGCCGCGCAAAATCCTGCGACGCCTGCCACGGAAACGGCTGGGTATTTCCTGCCGGATATTTGGTGCATCGCGGCGATGGTCTGGGGTATCGGAACGGCAGTCACGCTGCTCCGTGCCGCTGTCTGCGCTCATCGTCTTGAACGGCGTGTTGCACTTGCCTGGCGCACACCGGACGGCTGTTACACCTGCGGGGAGGTCACTGTTCCGTTTACAAAAGGGCTTTTCCGCCCGCGCATTTATATGCCGCAGTCCGTGACCGGAACCGAGCGCGAGGCGATTTTGCTCCACGAGCGCGCCCACATCCGCCGGGGTGACACTGTGACACGGCCGCTGTTTTACTTAGCAGTCTGCCTGCACTGGTGGAATCCGCTGGCGCATCTTGCGTTCCGTCAGTTCGAGCGCGCGCAGGAAACCGCCTGTGATGAAGCCGCCGCTGCCAACCGCACGGCGGCCGAGCGCGTGCGCTACTGTGAGAGCCTTCTGCGCTTTGCCGCGGGCGGGCAGTCCGTGCCGGGTACCCTTTCTTTCGGTCAGGGGGGTGTTGAGGGGCGCATTGCCCATCTGCTGCATTACCGCGCGCCGGGGCGCACGGCACTGGCGGTCTGTGCAGTGCTGGTCTTACTTGGGTGCGGGTTCTGTGTACTGCGTCCGGAAACCCAAAGTTCTGCGCCGTTAGCCGAACCGGATGCTTTTGCCGTGATTGAAGAAATGTATGATGAAAGCACGGTTTCGGGCGAGGATAAAACCCTTTTTAACGCAGAGTTTTTCATGCCGGTATCGGAATATCGGTCGGTGTCCGCGGTGTTTTCCGCCGAGCATCCCGGCATCGACTACTGCAGTCAGGCGGGAACGCCCGTGCTGGCTGCGGCGAATGGCGTGGCCGAGCAGGCGGATTACACGCCGGATGACGGGTTCTACCTGCTTCTTGACCACGGCACCGATGCGGCCGGCAATCGGTACCAAACACGCTATTCCCATTTGCAGAGTCTGCCCTTGGCTGCTGTCGGGGAGCGCGTGACGGGCGGGCAGGTTATCGGCGCAATGGGAAGTTCGGGGGCCTCCACCGGCAATCACCTGCACTTTGAACTCCTTGTCAACGGGCAGGCGGCTGACCCGGCGGCATACGGATTTTCCGCCAAGGCGGAAGAATCCGCGGCGAACTCATGAGAAAAACCATGGGGCGGACCGCTCTGGCGGCTGCGGCAGTCATGCTGTTTGCGGCATTTTTTCCGGCCTTTGCCGCAGAGAAAGATACTTTACAATCCAAAACCGACAGCGCAAAGCAGGATTATGCCAATGCCAGTTCGGCGCTTGACGAACTGAACCAACAGCTTGAGCAGGACCGCAGCCGGGCCGATGCACTTGCGGGTGAAACCGAAGCCCTGCGCGGGCAGATTGCAGAGGTAGCGGCCAGTTTGCAGGCTGCACAGGACGCAATGGCGCAGGCGCAGAATGAGGCGGACGCCGCCGAACAAGCTCTGGAAGAAAACCGTCAGGCATTGCAGGTCCGTTATGACGCCTGCATGGAGCAGACGGCCGCCATGGAATTTTTAGGTGAAAAGGGCGCTCTTTCGCTGCTGATGTCCGCGCGGGATATGTATGAACTTTTGACGTTCTGGCAGGTTCTGACCGATCTGACGCAGGCCAATCAAAATGCGCTGGAGGAGCTTGACCGTGAAACGGGAGAACTCCGGCAGCAGCGCGATGAGGCGGAGCAGGCCGTGGCACGCGCCGATGAAGCCAGACAGGCGCTGGAAAGTCAGCAGGTCGAACTTACCCGCACACAGGAAGACCTGGCCGAAGCGCTGCGCCAGGCGGATGCCGCGCTGGACTCAAGCCAGGCTGCCGCCGAGGCGCAGGCCGCCGTCACCGAAGAAAAGCGCCGCCAATATGAAAAAGCCACGGCGGAACTGGATGCCTACCTGCGCGCACAGAGCGAAAAATACCGTGACCCCGCGCGGCAGTGCAGTTTGGAGTTTGTCTCCCCGCTGCCTTCCATCTCAGTTGTCAGCACGCGGTTCGGGGAAGCGGATGCCGTTTACGGCAAGCCGCACAACGGAACGGATTTTCCCGCAGCGGCAGGAACGCCGGTATACGCCATCGCGGACGGCACCGTGACGGCGGCCAGCACCCGCCCAAGCTACGGCAACTGCGTACAGATTGACCACGGCAAAGATACAGAGGGAAATTCCTATGCCTCCCTTTACGCGCATTTGCAGCGGTTCACAGTCAGTGCCGGGCAGAGCGTGCAGAAGGGACAGGTCATCGGCTATGTCGGCAACACCGGGGATGTGCGCGGCGCAAACGGCGGGTATCATCTGCACCTTGAACTTCGCATCAACGGCGTGCGGACCGACCCGCTCGGGTGGCTGAAAAGGTAATGTGCTTAACAAAATTTTGTGAAAGGCTTTACTGCGGCCGTAATTTGTGGTATTATCTTAATAGTATTCAGGGCAGCGCCGCCCGGTTATGCCGGGCTGTGCTGCCTTTTTGTTGAGGTGAAAGCCGTATGGATCACATTGACCGCAAAATCATTGATATTCTTCAGACCAATGCCCGTGCCCCGCTCAAGGAGATTGCTGACCGGGTGTTTCTCTCTTCCCCTGCCGTATCGGCCCGCATTGCCCGGCTGGAAAAGGACGGCGTTCTCACGGGGTATCAGGCACAGGTCGATCCGCTCAAAATGGGGCAGCTTGTCAAGGCGTTCATCAATTTGGATATGGACCCGCAGCGCAAGCCTGAATTTTATCCTTATATACAGAGCTGTCCCAACGTAGTGGAATGCAGCTGCGTCACAGGGGATTACAGTATGCTCATTGAGGTTCTGTACGGCACCACGCAGGAACTCGACACCTTTATCAATCATCTTCAGCAGTTTGGCCGCACCCGCACGCAAATTGTGTTCTCCACCCCCGTGGAGCACCGCGGCGTTCCGGTGAGCGACCCGGACGAGGAATAAAAATCACGGCGGCCGGTCCCCCTTTTCACAAAGGGAGCCGGCCGCCGTTTCATGATTTGGACGATTTCCGGCGGTCCGTCAGCAGCAATCCGCCCACCACCGCTGTGAAAGGCGCCACCATGACCAGACCAAAGCTGCCCGCAAGAGTATGCAGAATCTCCCCCGCAATATATTTATAGTTCAGGATGTTCAAAATGGGGGTTCCCTGGGCCATAAAGACCATCAGCTGGGTCAGGCAGCTTCCCGCATAGGCCAAAAGGAGTGTCGTTGTCATGGTTCCCATCGCCGCCTGGCCAATACGCATTCCGCTTCCGATTGCTTCCCGCGCGCTAATCCCGGGCTTTTTGCGCACGACTTCTGTAATTCCGCTGGTGATATCCACACTCAGGTCCATCATAGCACCCGAAGCACCGATAAAGATGCTGGCCATAAAAATGCGCGTCAAATCCAGTGATTCATAGCCGGAATAGAGCAGTGCTTCACTTTCGGTCATAATGGCACCGTGGATTTGCAAAGCATTCGTGAACACCATTCCCAGCAGGCAGGCAGTCAGCACGCCGAGCATACTGCCCGAGATTGCGACCAGGCTGCGGCGGTCAAACCCGTAAACAAAAACGATGATGACCACCGTAAGGATGCTCACAACGCCCACCCCCATCATAATGGGATCATAGCCTTTCAGGCAGGAGGGGATCATAATCTTCCAGACTGCCAGTACGGTAATGACAAAACTCAAAAGTGCGCGCAGGCCGCCCGGACCCGCAAACAGGATGAGCAGTGCTGCAAAGAGAAGCGCAAGCAGCCCCTCCCAGTGCAGGCGGTAATGGTCTATCATGGTGACGGTGGTAATCTGTCCGTCTTTCTGACTCACCACCACAAAGGCATTGTCGCCCGGAGCAAAAATCTTGTCACGGGAAAGGCTGCCGGAAAGGAGGTTTGCCGCCCAGGTTTCCTGCCCCGCAAAGGTTCCTTCTTCAATGCGAAGCCGGCAATACTGCTCACCGGTTCGCAGCAGTCCCGCATCCACAATCGCGGAATCATCTACTTCCAGTACCGCAGCGCGGACTTTCTCGGTTCCCTGGTAAATCTGCGCACCCTCAAATCCGGTAGGCAGGGCGAGCAGGACCACAGTCAGCACCAGTGCGGGCAAAAGCGTTTTCCATCCCACCGGCTGCTCACCCCAAATAAGACGGAAGAATCGGATGACTCTGTCAAGGATTTTCAATTAAATTCCTCCCCTGCCCTGCCGGGCAGAAAATGTGCATTTCCCCGCACGGTGTCGGGAACCGCGCGGGGAAATGCTTGTTTATTGGGTCAGCGCCTCACTCCGGTGTGCTGCATGGCGGAATGTGCGCAGCGGATCCCCGTTGTTCACCGTTATGAATCAGGCGACCCCGGTCAGTTCAGCCAGATCAAAGTAGACCTGCGTATTGTCATAGTAGCCTTCAAACAGCTCCTGGCCAGCCCCCTTGGCAAAAACGGCAACAGGCAAGCCCGTATGGCTGTAGCTTGTAAAGCTGATGCCGGACTTATTGTTAAGAATATGGGTGATGGTGACGGTAAGAGGTTCATAGCTGCCGTACTGCACATACTGTTCCTGGGTCAGTTCGGTGTCCTCGGTGGCCGTCATCGTCAGATCATAGGCATCTTTCAGCAGACCCAGTTCATATTCGGTCATGACCAGACTTCCGCTCGTGACACCAGTGGGATGCTTGTCGGCACTGTCCGATGTCACGCCGTCCTCGCCGGCCTGACCTGCCGCTTCCTCGGTCACAAGGCCGAACAGCTCGGCAACATCAGCCAGCACATCATCAAAGGACGTATTATTTTCCTTATAGGCAGCCACATAGTCACTGTCAAACTTGGCATAGCTGATTTTCTGGCTGTCAAGGTTCTGCAGGAAGGTATCATAGTTGGTACCGGCATAGCCGATGGTCATACCGCCGGTTTCATGGTCGCCGGTCACAAGGATCAGCGTCTCATCGGGATGCGCATTGTAGAATTCAACCGCCTTGTCCACTGCATCGGAAAGTGCCTTCGTGTCCGCCATGGTGGAAGCCGCATCGTTGGCATGGCAGGCCCAGTCAATCTTGCCGCCCTCCACCATCATGAAAAAGCCGGTATCATTGTCCAGGCACTCGATGCCCTTTTCCACATAATCAGCCAGCGCCCACTCATCGTCCGTGCGGTCCAGTTCATAGGCCATGGCGCTGGAATCCGCCAGATGCTCATCAATGAGGATGCATTTGCCGGTATCTGCCGTGATGTTTTCCGCCTCGGCCTGGGTCATCGTGACCGTATAACCTGCCTCTTTGGCCAGGTCATAGAGGTTTTCCTTGTCCTTGTCGGAGCCGGTGGGCTTGAGCAGTCCGCCGCCTGCAAAGTAATCAAAATCCGAAGCAATCAGTTCCTGCCCAATCTCGTAGTAGCTGCTGCGGCTGGCCTGATGGCAGTAGAACGCCGCCGGAGTGGCATGGTTCAGGTTTACCGTGCTGATGATGCCGATTTTATAGTTTTTCTGCTTTTTGAGTTTTTCCGTGATGGTTTCATAGCTGACTGTTCCCGTCTCATCCATATTGATCGTGCCGGAATAGGTCTTATGGCCGGTTGAGAGGGACGTTGCCGTGGAGGCGGAATCCGGGCAGAAAGAAGTGGAGTCATACGTCTGGGCACTGCCTGCCACTGGGAAATTCACAAAGCCGAGCGCATCTTCATGCTGCAGGATTTCCCCATCGCCGCCCATGCTGGTACCGTTCTCAAGAGCGGAAAGATAGTAGTTGGTGCTCTGCACCTGCGGATAGCTCATGCCATCACCGATGAAGAGGAAAATGTATTTGGGCGTTTTCACCTCCGCCGCTTCATCGGGAACCGGCTCGGCGGCAGAGGAAGCCGGCTCAGCAGAGGGAACCGCGGTGCTGCTGGAAGCGGAACTGCCGCAGGCCGCCAGGCTGGCGGCAAGGGCGGCGGCCACCGTCAGAGCGGTGCCGCGTTTGAGGAACTTTTTCATCAGGATCTGTCTCCTTTTCAATTTGTTTTTCATTTATTTTCCGGGTACGGCGATATTATACCGCTCCAAATCTTCCTCCCGAAACCATGCAGACGTGAAATCATCGTAAAAAATGCAGCGAAGAAATCGGCGCTTCTGTAAAGTGAAAAGCGTGCCGTCCGCGCCGTGAAGGGGGAAAATCAGACATTCCTTCGTCAAAGTCCGCCCTATTTGTACACCGGACAAAAAGTATACGGAAATTTTACAGCGGCCGGTCCCGGGTGATATTTCCCCTGCTCCGATGCTTGACAAAGTCATGAAGGGCGGGTATAATAAATACTGTTGTGCAGGTGTCGTACAACGGCTAGTACATCAGCCTTCCAAGCTGAGGACGAGGGTTCGACTCCCTTCACCTGCTCCATAATGAACAGCGCCGCACATTTTTGTACGGCGCTGTTTTCTTTTGAATATTTCTGCCGCAAAAGACAGCCGCAGCAGTGCCGGATCACCGGGAAATCCTGTGGAAAACTTTTTCTGCGCAAATCATAGGATTGATTGGACAGAATTGCATTTGTGCCTGCGAGCGGGCGGAAAACGCTTGCGCTCCCGGGGTATTTATGATATTATTATGCTGTCTTGTTCTATAGCAAGGCCGGGATAAATGCAAATTTGCCTGAAATATTAGATAATGGAGTTGATTGTTCCTACCATGGAAGATGGCAGTATTCCCTTAATAGCGGCAATGTTGATCCTTGTGATCTTATCCGGCTTCTTTTCAGCGTCGGAGACCGCGTATTCCTCTTTGAACTCTATCCGTCTCAAAAGCCGGGCGGACAGCGGCGATGCTAAGGCAGCGCAGATTTTAGCGCTCTCTGAGCGGTATGACAGCCTGCTTTCCACCATCCTTATCGGCAACAACATCGTGAACATCGCGCTTTCCTCCCTCGGCACTGTGTACTTCACTTCGCTTTTGGGCGGCGCGACCGGTCCCACGGTATCTACCGTGGTCATCACCATCGTTGTACTGATTTTTGGTGAGATTACCCCTAAGAGCATGGCCAAGGAGATGCCGGAAACCTTTGCCGCATCCACCGCGCCGGTGCTGAACGTTCTTGTCACGCTGTTCACGCCGCTGAACTTTCTGTTCGGTGCTTGGAAGAAATTTCTTTCCCGGCATTTCCACAGTGAGGAGAGCGGCATTACCGATGCCGAACTGATGACCATGGTCAGTGAGGCCGAGAATGACGGCGAACTGACCAACCACGAAAGTGAACTGATTCGCAGTGCAATCGAGTTCGATGACGTGGAGGTTGAAGAGGTCCTGACCCCGCGCGTGGACGTTGTGGCGGTAGCGGACGACATCTCGATGCAGGAACTGGCAGATGCCTTTGTTGAGTCGGGTTATTCCCGCCTGCCGGTCTATCACGAAACCATCGACAATATCATCGGTGTGGTTCATGAAAAAGACTATTACCAGGCGATGCGCCGCGGCAATGCCGCAATGGACGAATTGGTTGCCCCGACGCTGTACACAACCGGCTCCACGCAGATTTCCGCGCTGCTGCGCACACTGCGGGAAAAGCATCATCACATGGCCGTGGTCGTGGATGAGTACGGCGGCACCGAGGGCATTGTAACGCTCGAGGACATCCTGGAAGAACTTGTTGGCGAGATTTGGGATGAACACGATGAGGAAACCGAGGAATTCCGCCGCCAGGCAAACGGTACCTGGCTGGTTTCCGGCTCGGCCAGTGTGGATGACCTCTGGGAGGAACTTTCCATCCCGGAGGACAGTGAGATCGACTCCATCACGGTGTCCGGTCTTGTTCAGGAAAAGACCGGCAGACTTCCCAAAGTGGGTGATCATTTCACGATCGACCGGTATGACGGTGTTGTGACGAAGACCGCACACCGCCGGGTGCTGGAAGTCAGCTTGCGGGAACGCAAAGTGACCGTGCCCGACCCGGATGACCATCCTCGTGAGCACGGCCGCCGCGAACTGCGGAACCGCCCGGAACGTTCTGAGCGCTCCACCTCCTGATATATAATATAAAAACTCCCCTGCGCCGGGCTGACCGGATGCAGGGGAGTTTTTTTGTTGTTTTATTGAAGCGTGGGAATCAGCATCAGCCTTCCATCGGGCAATGCTCGGTCACAGCGTGCTCTTCCTGGTACTTGAGTGCGGCCGCGATAAAGTTCTTAAACAGAGGATGTGCGCGGTTGGGGCGGCTCTTGAACTCAGGATGGAACTGAACGCCCACATGGAAATCACGGCCAGGCAGTTCCACAGCCTCCACCAGACGGCCGTCCGGGCTGGTGCCGGAGATGACAAGACCCTTTTCCTGCATCTCAGCGCGGTAATCGTTGTTGAACTCATAGCGATGGCGATGGCGCTCATCGATTTCCTCTTTGCCGTAGCACTCACGCAGCTTGGTGCCCTCGGCGGTAACGCAGGGATACTTGCCCAGACGCATCGTGCCACCCTTGGGAATGTTGCCCTGCTGATCCGGCATCAGTGCGATCACATTATGTGCACCGTCCGGCGTGAACTCACTGGAGCTGGCATCGGCATAGCCCAGAACATCGCGGGCATATTCCATGACCATAATCTGCATACCAAGGCAGATACCGAAGTACGGGATATTCTGTTCACGGGCATAGCGGGCCGCCTGAATCATGCCCTCAATGCCGCGGTCGCCGAAGCCGCCGGGCAGGATAATGCCGTCCACATCGGCCAGCTGTTCAGCACAGCGCTCCTGATCGAGCAGGTTTTCGCTGTCCACCCAGCGGATGTCCACCTTGGACTCATTTTCAAAGCCGCCGTGATAGAGGGCTTCCGCCACGCTGAGGTAGGCATCATGCAGTTTGACATACTTGCCCACGAGTGCGATGGTGCAGGTCTTGCTGCGGGTCGCGATGCGGGAGATGAGTTCTTTCCACTCAGTCAAATCGCTCGGCGGCGTTTCAAGGTGCAGCTGACGGCAGACAACGTTGGTCAGGCCGGCTGTCTCAAGCATGAGCGGGCACTCATACAGGCTGGGCATGGTCAGGTTCTCAATGACACAGTCGGGGCGAACATTGCAGAACATACTGATTTTGCGCTTGATATCGCTTCCCACCCGGCCATCGGCGCGAAGAACGATGACGTTGGGGGAAATGCCCATACCCTGAAGTTCCTTGCAGGAATGCTGGGCGGGCTTGGACTTGTATTCATCGGAGCCAGAAATGTAGGGAACCAGAACGACATGGATATAGCAGCAGTTTTCAAGGCCTTGCTCGATGCCGACCTGACGGATTGCTTCCAGGAAAGGCTGGCTCTCAATATCGCCGGTGGTACCGCCGATTTCGGTAATGACAACATCCGCCTCGGTGCTCTTGGCGAGGTTGTAGATGTAGCTCTTAATCTCGTTGGTGATATGAGGAATAATCTGGACGGTCTGGCCCAGGTAGGCACCCTGACGTTCCTTGTTCAGGACATTCCAGTAGACCTTGCCGGTGGTCAGGTTGGAATATTTGTTGAGGTTTTCATCAATGAAGCGCTCGTAATGGCCCAAATCGAGGTCCGTCTCGGTGCCATCATCGGTGACGAAAACCTCACCATGCTGAAGCGGGCTCATGGTGCCGGGGTCCACATTGATATAGGGGTCCAGCTTCTGAGATGCCACCTTGAGACCGCGGGTCTTGAGCAGACGTCCCAAACTGGCCGCTGTAATGCCTTTGCCCAGGCCGGAAACAACGCCGCCGGTCACAAATACATACTTTGTCGCCATTGTATATTCCTCCACATCCGGTTATAAAACATTAGACATCTTATTATACACTACCCGCGCCACGAAAAGCAAGCCCGTCTGCGTGAAAAAAGCACAAGGAAACACGCGGAAAACTGTGTAAAACGGGAGAAGTTCGTTTTGCGGGGCTGTGCGCAGCAGGTCACCGAAGTCCCTGCACAAGAATGATGAGAATCAGCACGGGCAGAACGAATTGCAGGTAAGCCTTAAAGAGTTTGCTTTTGGGAAGTTTCCAGCCCGTGCCGGTGTTTGCTTCCTCAAGGTAATTGTCATATCCCCAGCCCCATTTGGAGACACAGAACAGCAGGTAAACGAGAGAACCGCCCGGCAAAAGCAGGTTGCTAACCAGGAAATCTTCGGTATCCAGTACGTCCCGGCCGCCGATGAGATGCAAATTGCTCCAGATGTTGTAGCCAAAGACGCAGGGCAGGCTTGCAATCAGGATAAAGACCGCGTTGATGACAACGGCTTTCTTTCTGTCCCAGCCGAAATTGTCAATGCAGTTGGCCAGAAGATTTTCAAAGACAGCAATGACGGTAGAGAAACTGGCAAAGGTCATGAACAGGAAGAACAGCGTTCCCCAGATGCGTCCGCCGGACATATTGATAAATACATTGGGCAGCGTGACAAAAATCAGCGAGGGACCCACATCCGGTTCCACACCGAAGGAGAAGCAGGCGGGGAAAATAATCAGGCCGCTGGCGATTGCAACAAAGGTATCCAGCGCGCAGATGCGCAGCGATTCCCCGCCAAGAGTGTTGTCCCGCGACATATAGCTTCCGAAAATTTCCATGGCGCCGATGCCGAGGCTCAAGGTGAAGAATGCCTGGTTCATAGCGGCCGTGATGACCGAACCGAGGCCCTGCTGCATGGCACGTTCCATGTCCGGCACAAGATAGAACGTCAGGCCGTCCTTTGCGCCGGAAAGGGTCAGAGAGTGAACCGCAAGCACCACAATCAGAACCAGCAGTGCCGACATCATCACCTTGGTGATGCGCTCGAGGCCGTTCTGCAGTCCGAGACTGACAACCAGGAAGCCTGCAATCACGGTCACCGCCATCCATGCGGTCATCTCGCCGGGATTGGCGAGCATGGAACTGAACACGCCGCCGACTTCGCTGCTCGGCACGCTGTCAAACGTGCCGGTCAGGAATTTGAAGAAATAGCTGAGCATCCAGCCCGAAACAGTCGTGTAGTACATCATCAGAATGTAGCAGCCGACCATGCAGAAAACGCCGTGGATGTGCCATTTGCTGCCCTTCGGCTCGAGGGCTTTGTAGGCTTTCAGCGCGCTGCTTTTTCCCGCGCGGCCGACAGCCAGTTCCATCGTCAGGACCGGCGCGCCCATAATGACGAGGAACAGCAGATAGAACAGCACAAAAATGCCGCCGCCGTTCCGTCCGGCCTCATAGGGGAAGCGCCAGACATTTCCGATGCCGATGGCGCAGCCTGCGCTCACCAGCAGGAAGCCCAGTCTTGACGCAAAACTTTCTCTTTTCATGTTGGATTTGTCCTCCTCAGTTCCTGTTCTTTTCAGGATCTTTACACCATATATTTTCAATCGCATCCCGTCAGGGTTTGGGGACGCGCTGAAGCTGGACGGCACATTCGATATGTTCAGTATGCGGGAACATATCGACGGGCTGGATTTTCCGTGCGCGGTAGCCGCGGCGGGCAAAGAGATGCAGGTCGCGGGCGAGGGTGTTGGGATCGCAGCTCACATAGACCACCCGCTGAGGCGCCAGTTCCGCCACAGCCGCAATGCAGGCGGGCGTACTGCCCTCCCGGGGCGGGTCAAGAAAGACCACATCGGGGTGAGGATGATCCCCCTGCGAACGGGCCGCAGCGCTCATCCAGGCCGTGGCATCGGCACAGTGGAAGTGTGCGTTGGTAATGCCATTGTCGGCCGCATTGGCTTTGGCGTTGCGCACGGCATCGGGGCTGCGCTCCACGCCAATGACCTGCCCGGCACTGCGCGCCGCGCACAGGCCGATTGTTCCCACGCCGCAGTAGGCATCAATCACCGTCTCGCGGCCGGTCAAGCCGGCAAAGCCGATGGCCGTGCGGTAAAGTTTTTCGGTCTGAGCCGGGTTGACCTGGTAAAAGCTGCGGGGCGAGAGGGAAAATTTCAACCCGCAGAGCGTATCACTGATTTTCCCTGGTCCGTAAAGGGTGCGCACATCGCTGCCCAGCACAGCACTGGTGCGGCGCGGATTGCAGTTCTGCACCACACTCGTCACCCAGGGTGCGCGTTCCCGCAGTGCTTTGACAAAATTGTGGCTGCCGGGCAGACGTTCCTGCCCGGTCACCAGAACCACCAGAACCTGACCGCTGCTGCGGCCCCGGCGCACCAAAACATGGCGCACAAGGCCGGTGCCGCGGTCCTCATTATAAGCACTCCAGCGGCACAGGCGCGCGGACTCCAGTACAGCAGCAATGGTCCGGTTGATGACCTCATCCTGAAGCAGGCAATCGGTATAGGGCAGAACGCGATGGCTGCCCTCGGCATAGATGCCGCAGGTCAGGCGTCCGCACGGTCCTGCGGCAAAGGTGGCAATGGCCTTGTTGCGGTAATGCCACGGGTCCTCCTGACCGAGGATAGGCAGCGGTTCAGCAAAGCCGCCTAACAGACGGTGAACTGTTTCCTGTTTGAGAGTGAGCTGTTCCTCGTAAGGAATTCCCAGCAGCGGACAGCCGCCGCAGCGGCGGGCTGTGAGCGGGCAGGTATGTTCAGACTGTGTCATATTCCGAACTCCTTGTGCAATAACTTGCAGCATATGTTATAATGGAAAAAAAGGCGGGGTATTTTCATTGCCCCACGCCGGTTGAACAGTAATAGGAGGGTTCATGATGAATGTGCTTCTTATCAACGGCAGTCCGCACAAGCATGGCTGCACGGATGCCGCGCTGCGGGAAGTTGCTGCGGCGCTGAACGCAGACGGGATTGAGACAACCATTTTCCACATCGGCGCTGCACCGGTAGGCGGCTGTGTCGGCTGCGGAGGATGCGCCAAAGCCGGTCACTGCGTCTTTGGCGGGCCGGTGGCCGATGTTGTGCCGCTTGCCGAAAAAGCGGACGGCTTTGTGTTCGGTGCGCCGGTCCACTACGCCACCGCCGCAGCCGGGATGCTGGGCTTTATGCACCGGCTGGCTTACAGCGCGGGACGCACCCTGCGGCATAAGCCCGCAGCCGTTGTGACAAGTGCCCGCCGTGCCGGCACGACCAGTGCGCTCGAAGCACTGGAAAAAGTTCCCCAGTTTTTCGAGATGCCCCTCATCAGTTCCACCTACTGGCCGATGGTCCATGGAAGCAAGGCGGAGGACGTACCCACAGATGCCGAAGGGCTTCAAACCATGCGCAACCTTGGCCACAACATGGCATGGATGCTGCGCTGCATTGAAGCAGGGCGCTCTGCCGGAATTGAACCGCCCACGGCGGAAAACGGTGTGCGCACCAACTTCGTGCGGTAATTTTTCCTTTTACTCGGCAGGGCTGATTCCCTGAAGCAGGGTGATGATTGGCGCATAGTCCGCCGCGCGGGACGCGGCCGAAACATAGGCCGTCTGCCCGCCGTCAAAATCAATCTGAACAAAAATGGCCTGATAACTGCCGCAGTCATAACGGACTGCGGCAGTTTCTGCATGGGGGACTTCCAGTTCCAGGTCGTAGGCAACGGTATTGGTCTCGGCACCGAGTTCCTCCCCGGACTGGGCAAGAAAATCCGTATAAGTATCCGTTACCTGAATGAGCACCGCCGTATAATCCAGTTTGTTGCCGCTGGTGACGCTGATGGTATCATCCTGCGCCATGACGGGCGCATTCCACTGGTTGGCGTCATACGTCAGGTTCATGCCGTTTGAGCCGGAATAGGTCTGAATATTCTCGGTATCCGCCTCGACAAACTCATCACCGCCGTAGAGGTAGAGCATCACATCGCTGAATTTGCAGCCCGTTAAAAGCAGGGCGGTCATTAGCGCCGCCAAAAGCGGCAGAAATTTGCGTTTCACGTTCAGGTTCTCCTCATTTCTTTTGCCTGCGAACCGCAGGTCTTTGGGATTCAGAAAACGGGCAGTGCCAGTCCAAGCGCAGCGGCAAGGCCGCCAAAGGCAAGCCCTGCCAGCACATCGGAGGGGTAATGCACCCCGGTCAGGACCCGACTCACGGCGATAACCCCGGCCAAAATCCACAGAACAATTCCCAGCGGCGCACTGATGCCCGCAGCCGCCACCGCGATGGCAGCAGCCGAGAAGCAGTGGCGGCTGGGCATACTTTTGCCGTGGGTATCCTTGGGAAAGAGAGGGATAAAATCCAATGCTTCATACGGGCGCGGGCGGTCAATGACGGCGCGAAGCACAGAGCCAATCAAAAACACCGCTGCCGGGACAAGGACAAATCCGATGACCCTGGCATCGCGGTGCAGCGCAAGAAGTGCAATCGTCCCGATATAAAGAATGTACACTGCCGCAACGCTGCCGCTCTGGCAAAGGCGAAGCAGTTTCAGCGCGGCCGGATGCGCCCGGAAACAGGCGAAAACAGCACGGTACTGCCGGGCAGTCATGATTGCGTCCCCCCATTTTGTCATTCTTACCTTAAAGCATACCATTCTGCAAAGGGCTTGTCAAACATCCGTTCGAGGCGGTATAATGATGCAAATACCGGGGGCATCCTGTTCCCGGGTCAACTCAGGGGAGGACACCAGTTTTGTTTGGTTTTGCTAATGCGCTGCTGCTGGCGTTGTTTGCCGCAGCAGCGGTCGATTTGATTGCCGCTGTGCTGCGCACGCGGTCACTGCGCACGGCGCTGACTTCGCTTTGGAACGAGGAGCATCTGCTCTTTTGGCAAGGAGGCGGCGAATGGCGCATCCGTGCCGGAGCGGCGGCGTTCGCTGCCGGGCTGGCGGCCTATGAGGTTTCGGTCGTGTTCTGCAACAGCATGGCGCGGGAAACCTGGGATTGGGTGCAGGGCGTTCTGGGTCCCATTCTGGAGTGGACGGCATTTCTCTGCTTCGGATTCAAAATTCTGCTGGGAACCCGTTACACATGGAAACAGCTCGGTTTGGCCGGTGCGCTCTATTTTATCGCACGGTGGACCTATTTCAACAGTCAGAATATCTGGTGGATTGGCATTGTGGTGGCTGTGATGGCCGCCAAGGACGTACCGCTGCGCCGTCCGCTCAAAGCCTATCTGTACAGCGGCGCGGCTGCCATGGCGGTGGTGGTAGCGCTGCACTATGCCGGCATTGTCGCGCCTGATTTAATCAGTGAAAGAGCCGGTCTGCTGCGCGGCACCTACGGTTATGGGCATCCCAACACGTTCGGCGGACTGGTTTTCGGTCTGGTGCTTGCCTGGGCGATGCTCCGGGCTAAGCGGGTGCGCTGGGGTGACTGTCTGGGCATTGCGGCTGTCGGCGTTTTTCTGATGGTTGGCCCGGCAAGCCGCTCCGCGGCGATGTGCACGTTGGCTCTCGCCGCTGCTCTGGTTGTTTGCCGTCTGCGGCAGGGGCGGAAAGCTCCCCGTGCCTGGCCAAAACTGTGCGCAGCCTCGGTCGGGTTGGTGGCCGCTGTAAGTTATCTGCTGCCGATGCTTGTTATCAAGGTCGGGCCATGGAACAATGACATCGGTCCGGCGTGGCTGGCCCGGTTAGATTCCCTGCTGACCTGCCGCATTTCTCTGTCCTGGATGGCCTACCGTCTGCTGGATGTCCGCATCGCGGGGCAGGCATTTGACTGGCCCCCTGTGGACAACAGTTTCCTGTTTGCGCTGTTCCAGTTTGGGCCGGTAGCTGCGGCCATTCTGGCTGTTCTGTTTGCCGCCGCGCTGTATGGATATGCGCGGCAGGGCCGCCGGGTTGAAGTTTGCTGTCTGCTCACGATGCTGGTTTACTCTTATATGGAATGTCAGCCGTTCCATCTCTCGACCAACCCTACGGCACTGCTGCTGTGCGGTGTCATGTTTGCACAGTCCGCTGCAAACTGGTCCGAAATAGAATAATTCCGGGGCACCGGGCACATACTCCTCTTTGTAAGTCAAAACAAAGGGGAGTATGTTTATGTGTGATACAGTATTTGGGAAAATCTGCCTGCTTCTCGTCATTGTGGGCGGGCTGAACTGGGGCGTTTTTGGCATCTGGCGATTCGACCTGGTCGCATGGCTGCTCGGCGGTCAGATGAGCTGGGGCGCACGGCTGGTCTACATTCTGGTCGGCGCGGCGGCAGTCTGCCTGATTCCCGCCCTGTTCCAGAGCGGGAAGGGCGGCGAGCCCACACAGAGCAGCGAAAGCAGCGAGTAAATCCCCTGCCGCAAAAAAGCGCACCGCAAAGCCTGCGGTGCGCTTTTTCATTTTATTCGGTCAGCTCGGCGCGGAAGGTCCGATTGTGAGCCGGACGCCGCCCAACGGCAAGCACCAGCCCGATGCAGAGATACATCATCACCACGCTGGACCCGCCCGCTGAGAAGAAGGGCAGCGTAACGCCGATAACCGGCAAAGCCTGAAGGTTCATGCCGAGATTGATCAGGCACTGCCAGAACAGCGCAGCAAAAACGCCCACACAGACAAGCTGACCCAGACGGTCCTCGGTGTGCAGTGCCGTGAGGAGCGTGCGCGCCAGAACGCCAAAGAGCAGCAGCAGCGCTGCCAATGCGCCCAAAAAGCCGAGCGCGTTGGCCAGGTAGCTGAAAATAAAGTCGTTCCATGCATTGGGCACAAAGATATGTTCCCCGGATAGTCCCGTTCCGGTCAGTCCACCGGTTCCGATGGCCATCGCGCCCTTGTTTTGCTGGTAGGTAAAATCCGCCAAAGCGGGGTCATCGGGCGTGATGACTGCCCAGATGCGCTTGGCCTGGTAGCCCTTGAGGATACCGGGACGCAGCTTGAGCAGCAGGACCGCGCCGAGTGCCGCCGCGCCAATCCCGCCGGCCACAAGCCACCCGCTGAGCCCGCCGGCAAAGAGCATGACAAGACCGATGCCAAGGAATACCAGCGCTGTTCCGTCATCCCCCTGCACATGGATAGCCAGTACCGGCAGGGCGATATGAAGGAGCAGCAACAGCAGGCTGCGGGGTTTGTTGACTTTGCCGCGCACCGTATAAAGATGGAGCGCCAAAGTCAGGATAAAGCTGATTTTTGCCAGTTCGGACGGCTGAAAGGTCATCCCGCCGACCCGGTACCAACTGTAGTTGGAGGTTCCGCCCGCATCATAACCGATGGTAAGGAACCCGGCCCGGACATTGTGCAGCAGCAGTGTCGGCAGTACCAGTCCCCAGGACAGAACCGCATGGAGGGGCCAGGCGCGGGCCAGCGCGTGGATATCCACCGTGGAGAGAATCAATGCCAGCATCAGCCCGAGCGCACTGGCGATAAACTGCACGGAAGCTTTGTTGATGGAGCCAAGCTGGTTCTGCCCGATAGAGACAAGCACCACCACGCTGAGTGCCGAACAGGCCGCGCACATGGCAAGCAGTCCCCCATCTATGCGGCGCAGATACCGCCGCGCCATTTTGAGCATGGCTGTTCCCTCCCTGTCCTGCGTTTCTTTCCTAACATTATACCGCACGAAGGTTCAATATGCCACTGTTCAGGGAAAGAATTTACAAACCGGCCGCAATGGTGTATAATAGCTGAAAATGGTTTATTGTGCCGTTTGAGGAAAGAGGGGTCCGTCATGGAGGAATACATTACCCATTCCCGGGAGGAGACTGTTGCACTGGGCCGCAGCCTTGCGCCGCGGCTTGAGCCCGGCTCACTCATTGCCTTTACCGGCGGGCTTGGGGTGGGCAAGACCGCTTTCTGTCAGGGTTTGGCGGAAGGGCTGGGCTGCACCGATCCGGTTTCAAGCCCTACCTTTGCCATTGTAAACTATTATCGCGGACCGCGGCCTTTCGCCCACTTTGATCTGTACCGCATTCATTCTGAGAGTGATTTGGCGGCCGCCGGATTTTACGATTACCTTGACCAGGGTGCCATTGTGGCCGCAGAATGGAGCGAAAACTGCGCGGAACTGCTGGCGCTGGAAAACCCAATCCGCATCAATATTCAGCGGCTGGACGAAAACAGCCGCAAAATTACAATACAAAACGTATAAATTGAGGGGAACATTTCAAAATGAACATTCTTGCCCTTGATACCGCCGGGAAAACTGCGGCTGTTGCGGTGATGCAGGATGACATCCTGCGATATGAGACGATGAGCAACACCGGACTGACCCACAGCGAAACGCTGCTGCCCATGGTGGACACGGCTCTGCACGCCTGCAATTTAACCACCGATCAGATTGATTTATATGCCGTGACCAATGGTCCGGGCAGCTTTACAGGGCTGCGCATCGGGTTAGCGGCAGTAAAGGGGCTGGCCTTTGCCAATAACACACCCTGCGCGGGGGTTTCCACCCTGGCCGCACTGGCCTGGGGCGTGGCAGGCGCGGGGACTGTCATCGGCGCGCTGGACGCACGGCGCGGGCAGGTTTATTGGGCCGGATTTGACCTGGAAAGTCACGAACGGCTGACGCAGGACGCCGCAGAACCTGTGCAGAACATGGAAAATTTTGTAAACTCCTGCAAAAAACCGCTGATTTTTGTTGGCGATGGCGCCGCATTGTGTTACAATAAGTATGGGTCTGTGCCGGGCGTACTTGCCTGCCCGCAGCCGCTCCGTGTACTGCGGGGCGCGGGGACAGCACTTGCAGGCAAGGCTCTGTGGGAAAGCGGCGGCTGCGTATCCCCCGCCGCACTGCTGCCGGATTATCACCGGCTGAGTCAGGCCGAGCGGGAACGTGCCGAGCGGGAAGCCGCCAAAAATGTTGAAAGTACCCCTGCTCTGTGAGCAGCGGGGTGCCCATACGCAAAAAAGAGTGAGGGGAATATACTGTGAGTGAAATCAAAACGACCAAACCCATTGCACTGGCTGCCGATCATGGCGGCTACGAGCTGAAGGAAGCCATCAAGAGCCATCTGGCGGAACGCGGCGTGCAGACCGTGGACTATGGCACCAACAGCACCGAAAGCTGCGATTATCCGGACTTTGCTGCAAAGGCCTGCACGGCCGTACAGCAGGGCGACAGCGAGCTTGCCATCCTGTGCTGCGGCACCGGCGTGGGAATGTCGATGTGCGCCAACAAGATGCACGGCATCCGCGCCTGCTGCTGCTCGGACACGTTCAGCGCCGAATTTACCCGCCGTCACAATGACGCCAACGTGCTCTGCCTGGGCGGACGCGTGGTGGGCGCAGGACTTGCCTGCACCATCGTGGATACCTTCCTGGAGGCCGAGTACGAGGGCGGCCGCCACCAGCGCCGTGTGGACAAAATGATGGCGCTTGAAAACCGGTAAACTGCCTGCCCATGCAGGCCGCACATACAACAAGATAAGGAGTAATCTGCCATGAGCGTTGTAAAAATCGTTGACCATCCCCTGATTCAGCACAAAATCAGCTTGATCCGTGACCGCAACACCGGCACCAAGGAGTTCCGCGATCTGGTAAGTGAGATTGCCATGCTGCTGTGCTACGAGGCGACCCGCGACCTGCCCACTGAGGAAGTGGAGGTTGAAACCCCTATTTCTTTGGCTAAGACTCATGTTCTTGCAGGCCGTAAGCTGGCACTGGTTCCCATCCTGCGCGCCGGTCTGGGCATGGTGGACGGTATGCTGTCCCTGATTCCCGCCGCCAAGGTCGGTCATATCGGCCTGTACCGCAACGAGGAGACCCTGGAGCCTGTGGAATACTACTGCAAGCTGCCCAAGGACATTGCCGAGCGTGATGTCTTTGTTCTGGATCCCATGCTGGCGACCGGCGGCAGCGCCATTGACGCCATCACGCAGATCAAGAAGCGCGGCGCCCGCCACATCAAGTTCATCGGCCTCATCGCTGCACCGGAAGGCCTCAAGGCTCTGCATGAAGCTCACCCCGATGTGGACATCTATGTAGCAGCCGAGGACGATCACCTCAACGAGAATGGCTACATTGTTCCCGGTCTCGGCGATGCAGGCGACCGCATCTTCGGCACCAAATAATTCCCCTGCACAAATTTCCGCGTCCCGAAAGCACAGCCTTTCGGGGCGCGTTTTTTCTGATTGCCAGCAAAAATATTTGTTCTCAGTCGATTTGAAGGGCATTTGCCTGTTTCTTGACTGGGCAAACTATGCTATAATCATTGCAAAGTCTCCCTGTGCCCGGCACGCTTCCGGGCCAGGGCACTTACGAAAAGCAAAGGATGGTTTCATGTCCGATTCTACCCAATTGGCCTTTTTGTGGCAGCCGGTGCCCGGCGGAGCACGGCTGCTCCGCGTATATGGGGACACCCCCTGCCCTGTCGTTCCCGATGCGATTGAGGGGATCCCCATCACTGAGCTGGGTCCGTACTGTTTTTCAGCCCGGGAGTACCCCGCCGTGCCCGAAGCACGGCGCAGCGGGCCGCAGGCGTTGTTCAGTCATGCCGCGGCAGGGGATTTTGTTGAACGTATCACGCTGCCGGGAACGGTAAAAGTTTTCCACAATGCCGCCTTTTATAACTGTCGGCGGCTGACAGAACTTCGCCTGGGTCCCGGTGCGCCGGCATCGCTCGAACTTGGGAGTGACCTTTTTACCAACTGCCGGGCGCTCGAACGCTTTATCCTCGACGCGCAGCCCACCGCCCCCACCGCGCTCAAGCGGCTGGTGGGCGCAGTGAGTGCCGATGTGGGTGCATCCTTTGCGCCAAACGGGCAGGAGACCGCACGGGTGTTCTTCCCGGAATATTTTGAATATCTGGACGAGAACACCCCTGCGCACATCTTCAACCACAGCATTGAGGGCGAGGGTTACCGGATGCGGCAATGCTTTGACGGATTTGTGATGAATTTTGAGGAGTATGACCGCGCGTTTGACCAGGCGCTTGTAAGTGAGACGCCCGCTTCCCTCTGCCGCATCGCATTAGACCGGCTGTGCCGTCCGTGGGCGCTGACGCCCGAAATGGCCGAAAGCTACCGCGCGGCTCTTCGCAGCCATGCGCAGACCGCCGCCGCGCCGCTCATTGCCCGGCAGGATGCCGGTGCGCTGGAACTGCTCTGCTCTTTCATGGATTCCGCCGACCGGGCACAGGTCGCCCGCCGCTGCGGGCAGGTCGGCTGGAGCGAAGGCGCAGCGCTCGCCCTGGCGCACGCGCCGCGGCGCACAAAGACCTATGACTTTGACGATTTGTAATGAAGAAAGGCGGTGACGCAGCAGTGGCCAAAACACATCCTCAAACCCAGCAGGAGTGGATTGCCGGCATGGGTGCCCGCGTGATGGAGCAGCTCCGCAGCGAACTGTACCTTGATCTGCGGTACTTAAACGCAGCACTGGGCGCATTGGCTCTGACGCCCGCCGATGAGCTGCACAATCTGGCCACCGACGGGGCGCGGCTCTGCTATGACCCCGCATGGGCCGTGGAGCTGTACCGGTCCAACCGGCGTTACCTGCTCAGGGCCTATCTGCACAGCGTTCTGCACTGTATTTTCCGCCATCCCTGGCTGCGGGGCAAGCGGGATCCCGATTTGTGGGGGCTGGCCTGTGACATTGTGGTTGAGGAAGTGCTGGATACCATCGGCATCCCTTCCCTCACCCGCCCCGTGGGATGGCTGCGGCAGAAAACCTACCGCACGCTCCACAGCGAATGTTCCCTTGTTGCCGCCGGGCCGGTCTACCGCTGGCTGACCGCGCGCGAGCCGGAGGAGCTGAACGCGCTGCAGCGCGAATTTTTCTGTGACAGTCACCGTCTATGGCCCAAAGACGCGGACAGTCCCCAATCCCAAATGCAGGGGCGCCGCTGGGAACAGCTCGGACGCGAGGCTCAGCTCACGATGCAGCAGGCCGGCCGGCAGGCGGGTGAGAGTGCCGGGGCACAGGCCATACAGGCACAGATTGAGGCCGCTCACAGCCGGCGGCTGTACAAAGACTTCCTGCGCCGGTTTGCCGTCTGGCGGGAAGAGCCGCATCTGGACGATGACGCCTTTGACCTTGGATACTACACCTACGGTCTGCGCACCTACGGCAATATGCCGCTCATTGAGCCGCTTGAAACGCGGGAGAGCAAAAAAATCCGCGACTTTGTCATTGTGATTGACACGAGCGAATCCACCGCCGGGGAACTGGTCAAAGCCTTCCTGCGCGAGACGTTTGGACTTCTCAAAACCGGGGAAAGTTTTTTCCGCCAGTGCAATATTGCCGTCATGCAGTGCGATGACGCGGTGCGGGAACTGACCTTCCTGCATGACACCGATGCGCTGGACCGCTATGCGGCCGGCATGACGCTGACAGGAGGCGGCGGAACGGATTTCCGCCCCGCTTTTGAGAAAATCAACGCACTGTGTGCAGACGGAACGCTGCGGGATTTGCAGGGTGTTCTCTATTTCACGGACGGAAAGGGCTTTTACCCGGCACGAAGGCCGAACTATGATGTGGCGTTTCTTTTCCTTGAGAACGGCGCGCCGCCGCCTGATGTGCCGCCGTGGGCAATGAAGCTGATGCTTTCCCCCGAAGAATTTATGCCTGACCCCGAACCGCCCGCCGTTGACTGGACCGAACTTGAGCCGGAGGAGCTGCCGGAACTGTAATGAGAGGAAGTGCTTCCCTATGAATATCAAACGAGCCAAACAGGAGATCGAGCAGGCCGTCAAAGCCTATCTTGCGGTGGACGACACCGGCGAACCTCTGATTCCTGCCATCCGTCAGCGGCCCATCCTGCTGATGGGCCCGCCGGGCGTGGGCAAAACCCAGATTATGGAGCAGATTGCGCAGGAATGCGGCATTGCGCTTGTGGCCTACACAATCACCCATCATACAAGACAGAGCGCCGTAGGGCTTCCGTTTATCCGTCAGCGCAGCTATGGCGGCAAGGACCGCAGCGTGACGGAGTACACGATGAGCGAAATCATCGCAAGCGTCTATGAAAAGATGGAGCAGACCGGGATGAAAAACGGCATTCTTTTCATTGACGAGATCAACTGTGTGTCCGAAACGCTGGCCCCTACCATGCTGCAGTTCCTTCAGTGCAAAACCTTCGGCAATCAGGCCGTCCCGGCAGGCTGGGTCATTGTGGCGGCGGGCAACCCGCCGGAGTACAACAAGAGCGTGCGGGATTTTGACCTTGTGACGCTGGACCGTGTGCGCCGAATTGACATTGAGCCGGATTTGACCGTCTGGCAGGAATACGCCCGCGCACATCGGCTGCATCCTGCGGTTTTGGCCTATCTTGAACTGCGCCCGCAGTACTTCTACCGCGTGGAGAATGACGTGGACGGACCGCAGTTTGTCACCGCCCGCGGATGGGAGGACCTCTCGGTCATGCTGCAGGCCTGTGACAAGCTGGATTTGCCGGTGGACGAGGAAGTTATTGGGCAGTATCTGCGTCATCCGGAAGTCGCGCGCGATTTTGCCGCCTACTGGGTCCTTTACAAAAAGTACCGCGAGGACTACGGGGTTGAGGATATTCTGCAGGGTCGGCCCTTTGATCATGTGTTGGACCGCGCCATGCGTGCGGCCTTTGATGAGCGGATGAGCCTGGTCAGCCTGCTGCTTGCGGGGCTGAACACCCGTTTTGCCGCTGCCTGCCGGGAAGATGCCGTGACGGACGTCTGCTATCAGGCACTGCGGAACTTTAAGCGTGCGCTTGTGCCGGACGCTGACCCCGACAAAGTCTTTGCCGAGCAGTGCAGGCAGGCGCAGGACCGTCTGGCAGCAGAACGCTCCGCGGGAACGATTGCCCCCGCGCAGGCCGCCGCCCAATCGCGCGCTAACGCCCTGCTTTCCTCCTGGGCCAAGTCCCTGACCCCCGGCATGGATGAGGATGAGGCCTTTGACACCGTGCGCGCAGGCTTTAACGCGCAGGTGCGCCGCCGGGAAGATTCGGTCGGGCTGGCCGGGGACGCACTGGAATCCGCCTTTGACTTTATGGAACGTGCCTTCCCTGATGGGCAGGAGATGGTGGTCTTTGTGAACGAACTTGCGCTGGGACCGGACTCGGCGGCCTATCTTGCCGAGAACGAATGCGAACGCTTTGAGCAGTACAGCCGCAAGCTCCTTCTTCACGCCGGGCAGGATGCCCTTTTGGAGGAGCTTGCCCGTGATGACATCCGCGCCGGGGAACACAGTGCGGATTTTTGAGAAATACCGGTAAATCGTGAATAAAATATCACGGATTGGCCGGAAATATCTTGTGTGTCTTTCTGAATTTTTTGTAAACCGCGTGGGATGTAATTGACAAATCATGGCTTTATGTTAAAATAAACTTGTTTTACATAAATTTATTTAGATAATAGAGAATATTTTTCAGAAACAGGTTCTGCCATGATTCGCATCCTGACTGATTCTGCCGCTGACCTGACTGCCGCCGATGCCAACCGTCCCTATGTCCATGTTGTGCCGCTGACCGTGACTTTTGCGGATGGCTCCACGATTCTGGACGGTGAGATTCCCGGCGATGAGTATTATGCCCGCCTCAAGGAAGAGAAACAGCTGCCCCGCACAAGCCAGCCCAGCCCCGAAGCCTTCATGGAAGTGTTCGAGGCCGCCAAGCGCAGCGGTGACCAGGTTGTGGCCATTCTGCTGAGTTCTACGCTGTCCGGCACCTACCAGTGTGCACGGCTGGCGGCGGAAAGCTGCGAGTTTGAGGACGTCTGGTTCATTGATTCCCGCACGGGTTCGCAGGGCGAGGGCATTCTTGTCCGGGAGGCACTGCGGCTGCGGGACGAGGAGCGCCTTCCCGCCCACGCCATTGCGGCGGAGCTGGAACAGCTCAAGCCGCGCATCCGCATTGTGGCTGTCGTGGACAGTCTGAAGCACCTGCACAAGGGCGGACGTCTGCCCGCAGCCGCTGCGCTGGTGGGCGGCGCGCTGGGCGTCAAACCGGTTTTGAGTGTCCTGGACGGGGAAATCAAACTGTGTGATACGGCCCGCGGCCGTCCCGGCGCCTATGTGGCACTGTTCAAGCGCATTGAAAAGATGGGCGGCGTTGACCCGCGTTACGGCTATACGCTGCTCTACTCTGATGAGAAGGGCGTACTGGCGCCCATTCACCACTATATGCACGAAAATCTTCATCTGACCGGCGGACGGGTCGCACGGCTCGGCGCGGTCCTCGGCACCCATGTCGGCCCGGGATGCGCGGCCGTTGTCTTTGTGGCAAAGGATGCTGAATAAAAATAGGTAAAACAAATAAAAAACAGGCACAGCCCGTTTTCCCCATGCAGGGGAACGGTGCTGTGCCTGTTTTTGTATGGTTGTGCTGTTTCTCAGCCAAGCTGGAGCAGGCCGACCTTGCGGTAGACCTTGTTCACGGTACGATTGGCAAGACGCGCAGCGCGCTGTGCGCCATCGACAAGAACGCTGTCCACATACTCTTTATCCGCGAGGATACGGGCATATTCCGCTTGAACCGGGGCAAGGGCATCGGCAGTCGTCTCCGCAACGGCGAGCTTGAAATCGCCGTAGCCGCGGCCCGCAAACTCCGCCTCAATCTCCTCCATTGTCTTTCCGGTGAAGGTAGAGTAGATGGTCATGAGGTTGGAAACACCCGGTTTTTCAGTGGGGTCGAACCGAACCGTGCCGTCCGAGTCAGTCACGGCACGCTTGAATTTGCGCACAATGGTATCCTTGTCATCGGTCATGAGGATGAAGGCGTTGGCGTTGGTGTCGCTCTTGCTCATCTTTTTGGTCGGCTCGGCAAGGCTCATAATCTTGGCGCCCGCTTTGGGGATGTAGCCCTCGGGCAGAGTGAAGGTATCGCCATAGATGCCGTTGAAGCGGTTGGCAATGGTGCGGGCAATCTCAAGGTGCTGGGTCTGGTCCTGACCGACCGGCACAAGGTCCGCGTTATAAATCAGGATGTCAGCGGCCATCAGAACCGGGTAGGTGAACAGGCCGCCGTTGACGTTATCGGGGTGTTTGGCGCTCTTATCCTTAAACTGGGTCATGCGGGAGAGTTCACCGAACTGGGTGTTGCAGGAGAGAACCCAGGAAAGTTCGCAGTGTGCCGGGACGTGGCTCTGCACAAAGAGAACGTGCTCTTTGGGATCAATGCCGACTGCGAGCAAAAGCGCGGCCATCTCGCGGGTCTGGCGGCGGAGATTGGCGGGGACCTGACGCACCGTGAGTGCGTGGAGGTCAGCAATCATATACAGGCAGTCATAGTCCGACTGGAGCAGTGCCCAGTTGCGGACGGCGCCGATGTAGTTGCCGAGGGTGGGGGTGCCGGTGGGCTGAATGCCCGAAAGAATCCGTTTGCGTGCTTCCTGCTGTGCCATAATTTGTTACTCCTTCCGTATAGCGGCCTATACTGCCGCGCAAAAAAACTGCCCCCGCACAGAGGGTCAGACTCTGTGCAAGGGCAGGAAATTTCCTGTGGTGCCACCTTGCTTGCCGCTGTACTGCGGCCACTTTGCGGGGAAACTCCCCTGCCGGATAACGGCGGCTCCCGTCAGCAGTTCCGGCCTTACGCCTTCCGTGCTGCCCTCCGCGGGTCCATACTCACCGCTCCGCTTCCGGTCCCCTTCCCAGCCCCGGGGGCTCTCTGTGCGCGCGCTGACGGTTTTCCTCCCGCATCTTCGGTTTTCTGCATTGTACCACAGCGCGCGGCATTTTGCAAGAGGCGGAGCGTGTGCTGTGCGGTGTTTGACTGCGCACAGTGTTCCCTGCCGCCTTCCGTGCAAAAATGACGTTCCAAACACTTGACACCCATGCCGATGCCGGGTAAACTAAAAAGAGTGCAAAAATCTTTCTATCACCGCGGCGTTTCTGCGCGCAGCGGCGTATTTTGGCAGAGCTGCATCCAATCAGGATGCCGGCGCTGTTTATCACGGCGGCAAAGCCGCTTTTGAGTGAAAAGGGGTATCCATCATGTCCAACACTGTCCGCACACGGTTTGCGCCCTCCCCCACCGGCTATATGCACGTTGGGAACCTGCGCACCGCGCTGTACACCTATCTGCAGGCCCGTCACAACGGCGGCAAGTTTATTCTCCGCATTGAGGACACCGACCAGGGGCGTCTGGTGGAAGGTGCAACCGACATTATTTACACCACACTGCGCGCCACCGGTCTAACCTGGGATGAAGGCCCCGATATCGGCGGCCCGGTCGGCCCGTACATCCAGAGCGAGCGCATGGGAATGTTCCGCGAGTACGCCGAGCAGCTTGTAAAGGAAGGCAAGGCCTACTACTGCTTCTGCACTGAGGAGCGCCTGAACGCCCTGCATGAGGAGCAGAAAGCAAACGGCGAGATGAGCCACTATGACGGGCACTGCCGCAATATGAGCGCTGAGGAAGTTGCCGCACACTTAGCGGCGGGCGAACCGTATGTCATCCGCCAGAAAATTCCCGAGACCGGCGTGACCTCCTTTGACGACATGGTGTACGGCCACATTGAGGTCAACAACTCCGAACTGGATGACCAGATTCTCATCAAGTCCGACGGGATGCCGACCTACAACTTTGCCAACGTCGTGGACGACCATCTGATGGGCATCACCCATGTTATCCGCGGCAGTGAATACCTGTCCAGCACGCCCAAGTACAACCTGCTCTATGAGGCCTTCGGCTGGCCGGTTCCCTGCTACATTCACTGCCCGCCGGTCATGAAGGATGCCCAGCACAAGCTGAGCAAGCGCAACGGCGATGCAAGCTATCAGGATCTTGTGGCAAAAGGCTACCTGCCCGAGGCCGTGCTGAACTACCTGCTGCTCCTGGGCTGGGCGCCCGAGGGCGAACAGGAGATTTTTACGCTGGATGAGATGGTCAAGATTTGGGATCCCACACGCATCTCCAAATCCCCCGCCATCTTTGACCCGCTCAAGCTGCGCGCCATCAATGCAGCTTACATCCGTGCGCTTGCGCCCGAGGAGTTCCGCCGTCTGGCCGATCCCTTTATTGATACGGCAGTCCACCGCGACATTGACCGTGACCTGCTCTGCGCCAACCTGCAGCCGCGCTGTGAAGTTCTTGAGGACATTCCGCCGCAGCTAGACTTTGTGGATGCGGTCCTGCCCTTTGACCTTGAGATGTACCGCAACAAGAAGCAGAAAACCACGCCCGAGACCGCACAGCAGGCGCTTGAAGCGCTGCTGCCCTTGCTGGAAAACCAGCAGGACTGGAACCGGGATGCCATCTTTGATGCCTGCCGCGACAAGGCGGCCGAATTGGGCGTAAAGAACGGCTGGCTGCTCTACCCGCTGGGCATTGCGCTGTCCGGCAAAGCCCGCACGCCGGGCGGCGGCACCGATCTGGCCGCCATGCTGGGCCGTGAGGAAACCCTCGCCCGCCTGCGTGCCGCCCTTGCCGCATTCTGATAACCGAAAAATCAAAACCACCCGTTGAACGGGTGGTTTGAACAGGCCCTATAAGGGCCTATCTCCTGTGGTCGCTCCCTAAAGGGAGCACTGAAAAGTCTGGCAACCACACTCTTACCACGGGCCGCCCCCTACTCGGGGGCACT
>JAQXGE010000017.1 GCA_029006135.1 Oscillospiraceae bacterium
TTTGAACCATCAGGGGTGCTTTTTTCGTCTGTTGTTGGCTTTTTAACGCTCTCCTCCGGCAGGCAGAGGTAGATTTGGCTGGCCCCGTATCCCGAAGGCCGGCAGCGGCGGATCAGACCAACATCCTCCAATGTTTTCAGATGCTTCTTCACCACCGAGGGACAAACGCCCAGCGTTTCCGCCAGATGCTCCACCGGGTAGATCACGAACACCCAGCCGTTTTCATTGGTAAAACCGTTCTTCTGGGAAAGGGTGGCACGATCCAGAAGGACAGCGTAAGTCAGCAGTGCCGTGCTGGAAAGGCCGGTTCGAAGCATCGACCGTGGCAGTGGGAAATAATTGCTCAACTCCGTGTCCGTCTGATACTTTTTTATCTGCACATTTTCCATACCGTCCTCCGCTCTCGTGTTGTGGGCGTATTGTACCATGAAAAATTTCGCAATCGGGGAAAACGGTCTGAATTGCCCGAAACAAAAAAATCGGACAAAAATGTCCGACACAAACGAAAAAGAGCGTTGCAATTCCGCAGTCCATTGGTATAATGGAGCGGAATACAACGCTCAGGAGGAAAATATGAAAACACCCGGTCAGCGGATCAAAGATTTGGTAGAAGACAGCGATATCAAGCTAAAAAATCTGCCGGATGTGCTGGGCATTGATGCCAGAACCCTTAACCGTATCGCTTCCGGAGAAATCCAGACCGTCAACAGTGAGATTCTCATCGCCGCCGCAAAACAGTTCGATGTGTCGGTGGATTATCTGCTGGGCCTGTCTCCCACAAAAAAGAACAGCATCGCCCTGAGCCAGCTGCGGCTCAGTGACGAGGCCTGCCGGAAGCTGGCCAGCGGCGAGATTGACGGCGAGACCCTCAGCCGCCTGATGGAGCATGAGGAATTCGGAACGCTCATCTTTGCTGCCAAGAAATATCTGACGGATGCCGAGGCCCAGGGCATCGGCGCATACAACACCATCGTCGGCGCTGCTGCCCAGACCATGCGCTCTCAGGCAGGCACAACCGCAGATCCCGGCAGCGTTTACGAAGGCGCAGCGGAGGTTCGGATGCAGAAGGCGGATGCTGAGCAGATCGCCATGAAAAAGATTCAGGAATTGTCCGCCCAGATCGTCCGGGAGAGCAAGGCTGCGCCCTCTGCGGCGAAGTCAAACAGCAAGGAATGGGAGCAGGAGCTGATCCAGATCGCTCAGGATACCAGGAACGCCAACCTCACCGAGGAAGAGAAAATCGACCTGATCACCGAGCGCACTCTGGTAGCCGTGGGTACAGCCAACGGCGTCAATCCCACCGTCCTGAAAATGCTCCGGCCCATCTACAAATTTCTGTTCAAGCAGCAGATCAAGAAAGGTAAGCTGAACGTGACCGACCAGCATTTGCAGGAAGTCCTGGAAAGTATCGATCAGACCATGGCAGGAACAAAATAAGGGCCCCAGGCCCGCAGCACCGGCGCAGCCGGTCTCAAAGGGCTTGGGGTTGTCCCAACAAGCGCAAGAAAAATACCGGGACTGACACTAAAGTCAGCCCCGGTATTTTTGCAGGGTGTATTTACACCTGCATTGCTTGCCGATTTTCAAAACCAAACCGCTTTTACCACCAGCCACAAAATCAGCAGCCAGAACAGGACAATGGGAATGGCGTAATACCATTTCTTCGGCTTGCCGTCCTGCCACAGTCCCTGGGCGCTGGCCCGGCTGCGCTCCCAGACGGCTTTGGGGATGCACTTAACCGTCAGCGCCACCAGGGCGGGCAGGAGAATTACATCATCCAAGTACCCCAGCACCGGGACAAAGTCCGGGATGAGGTCGATGGGCGACAGGGCGTAGGCAACGGTCACCGCCGCCAGCACTTTGGCGTACCAGGGTGTTTCGCTGTCCTTGAGGCTCAGAAAAACCGCCGGAATGTCTGCCTTCAGCCGGGCGGCTCGCTGTTTCAGATTCATGGATGTTTCTCCTTGGGGCAAAATGTGCCATCGTTTTCTCCCATTGTATCACGGATTTACTGGATTTCAACCCAAAGGAAATCGCCCACTGACGAGAGCCAGCGGGCGATTTGTGCTTATTCCTCCATGACCTCCACCATCATCCTTGCCCCCAGCTTGAAGCTGTTTTGAAACAGCAGGCACTCGGACAGGACCTGAAAATCCCGGACGCAGTCCTGGTAGCGTGAGAAGAGTTCCTTTTGCGGGTCCGTCATGGTGGCGAGGAGTTTTTCCTCGTTGCGGCTGATCAGGCGGAGAAGTTCCTTGGATTCCTTGCTGGGAGCGGCATCGTATTCCGCCGGTTCGATGTTGCCGTACCAAAATTCTTCCAGTATATTCATCTGGTTCCATATTGCATCTTCGGTAGGCACAGTAGTGCCGGGAGCAAATAATCCCGAAAAAATTTCAAAAAAAGCTTGACTTTTCACTCCCCCGGTGGTATTATACTTAAGCAGTCTTGAGCACCCCCTGGTGCGGGACATAAAATAAAGATGGAAAGATGGCTGAGCTGGTCTAAGGCGCACGACTGGAAATCGTGTAGGGCCCCTAAAGCCCTCAAGGGTTCGAATCCCTTTCTTTCCGCCACAAACCCTTTCGCGATTTCCCGGAAGGGTTTTGTTTTTGTATATACGCCCCCGCGGCATAAAACAAACGGAGAGACCCGAAACAGGGTCTCTCCGTTTTGCTGTTTATTGATTTACCGTTGATTGAAGGTTCATCACATAGGAAGATAGTCAAAGTCAATGCGGCCGAGTGCCACGTCAGCGCCGGCGCACTGCACACGGATGGGATCACCGAGCATCCAGCGGCGTCCGGTGAACGGGTCAGAGATGCTCACGCCCTCGACCACAGTAGCCTCGCCTTTACAGAGCTGTGCGGCGGGAATAAAGCCTTCCACCGTATTGTCAAGCGCCACAAAGACACCGCGCGGCGTTACGCCGGACACGGTTCCAGTATAGACCTCACCGAGGTGGTTGTGCATATATTCTGCCTTGTAGAGATCCTCCACATCGCGTTCGATGCGGACAGCGGCCACTTCCTGGCGGCTGGACTGTTCGCTTGCGTGGGTGGCAAAGGCCGTGTAATCCTTGACGAGTTCCTCCTCAGGACGGCCAACCAGCATATCGGTCAGGATGCGGTGGATGGCAAGGTCAGGATAACGGCGGATGGGGCTGGTAAAATGGGCATAGTCCTTGAGAACCAGACCGTAGTGGCCCTTCGGTTCCGGGGAATAGCGGGCTTTCTGCATACTGCGCAGGATGCCGGTGTGGACGGGAATCTGGATGGGCTTATCCCGCGTTTCGTCCAGAATGGCGGACAGTTCCAGCTGCGTGGGAACTTCGTCCTTAAAGTGGACGTTCAGGCCGCAGGCCGTAAGGGTCGCGGACAGGCGCTCCATCTTTTCCGCATCGGGGGCTTCGTGAATACGATAGACAAACGGCACACGATGGGTGCGGCCCGCGTTGGCCGCGCACTGGTTGGCAAGCAGCATGAATTCCTCAA
Organism: Oscillospiraceae bacterium; assembly: GCA_029006135.1. GTDB lineage: Bacteria > Bacillota > Clostridia > Oscillospirales > Ruminococcaceae > Gemmiger. Next base: position 3,495 of record JAQXGE010000017.1, read on the forward strand.
TCATGCACTCAGACACACCGCGCGTGCGCTTGACGATATCCACGCAGCGGCCTTCCTCGTCCATGATGAGTTTGGCTTCATCGGACTCGATGTCCATTGCACCGCGGGCATTGCGGAGCGCAAGGCGCTTTTCGTACAGTTCCTGCATAACGGGAAGCTGGGAGACAACGTCCTTATATTTTGTCATGAGTGCGGGGTCATTGGAGCCATCGAGCAGCGCGTTGATTTCCTTATAGACGCCCTTGACACGGCTGCGGATGACGCTCTTAACAAACTGATAGCTGTGAATTTCGCCTTTGTCATCAAGCTGCATCAGGCAGGAGAACGCAAGGCGGTCCTCCCCTTCATTCAGGCTGCAGATGCCGTTGGAAAGCTGGGTGGGCAGCATGGGGATAACTTTGTCTGCGTAATAAATCGAAGTTGCGCGGGCAAATGCTTCATCATCGAGGGCCGTGCCGGGGCGCACATAATGGCTGACGTCCGCAATATGGACGCCTAGTTCATAGCCGCCGTTCTGAGTGCGCATCAGGCTGATGGCATCGTCAATGTCCTTGGTTTCCGCCGAGTCAATGGTGAAAATGGGCAGTCCGCGCAGGTCTGCACGGCGGGCGGCCTCCTGCGGGTCAATCACGGCGTTGTCAAAGGCATGGGCTTCCGCCATGACTTCATCGGGGAATTCCTGACGAACATCGCGGCCGTAGAGAATGGCCTTTGCGCACTCAGCCGCGCGGTCGGAACTGCCGAAGGTTTCGGCCACTGCTGCGCGGTGGTCCATGTGACGGGCGCCGCGGGTGGTCAGAATTGCGCCGACCTTATCGCCCGGGCGGGCGTTGCCGCGGCCGCTGCGTTCAAGGATAATGCGCACATCGCGGCAGCCGTCCGGCTCAACTGCCAGACGGCCATCATCGGCCAGAACAATGGTACCAGCAAAGCTGTTGTGCGGCGTGGTGATTTCGACAACCTCGCCCTCATCGCTGCCCTCCACGCGGGGACGCTCAAAAAGTTTGACAAGAATCTTGTCCTGCGGCATTGCGCCGTGAAGCGCACGGCCGGGAATAAAGATATCACCGGTGCCATCGTCCCGAGAGGCAAAGCCGAAGCGTGCCGCCAGCTTGACGAGGGTGCAGGGGATGTTTTCGGGGGCAGGCTCATTTTCCGAAGCACCGGGGCCGGGCACATACTGGCCGTTCTGGGCACTGAGCATACCGGTTGCCACCATGGCGGTGACGGTGCTGCGCAGACGGGAATTATCCACCTGAAGGGCATTTTGCAGTTCACGCAGCGTCTGGGGGCGGCGCTTACAGGCCGCCAGAATGTTTTTCTGTAATGGGGTCATTTGTTTACTCCTCTTTTACGTCGCTCTGCCGTCCGGCAGAGCCCTTCCAAATCGGCACAAAAGGTGCCGGACCTTTTTCCCGGGAAACAGCGCAGTATATGCAATGCTGTTATCTTTCCCGAAAATTTCCCATAAAAAACGACCCGCACAGCTTGGAGCGGGTCGTTCACGGTTCATACGCAGATCACAGGCGAGCGCTGAGGACGCAGATTACAAGCGTCACAACGAGAAAAACAGCGCCGCAGATCTTGGTAATCTTGGCAAGCTTGGCATCCAGACCACGCTCACGGCCGGCAGCCATCAGGCTGTTGTCACCGACAATGGCAGCGGACAGGCCCTGGCCCTTCTGCGTCTGGGCAAGGGTGAAAACGATAATCAGGACGGAAGCAACGATCAGCACAACGCCGAGGACGATTTCATAAGCGGTCATAGGTTAGCACTCCTTTATATCTCATGCGTTAATCAGTGTACCATACTCAGCCGAGAAATGCAAGGATTTCCCGCAGAAATGAGAAAAAATTTGCATACATTTTGCTTTTAGCCCAGCGTCATCTGCTCAGCAATATCTTCCTGGCGCAGAAGCGCACCGGCGGCCGGCAGTGTGCGCACACGGTAGCGGTGTGGGTCAGCCAGTTCAAGGCCTTCTGCCGGGCGGACCTTGCGGATGTGGGCATTCTTTTTCAGCGTTACGACATTGACGCCGGCGGAATCGCGCGTTGTCTTTTCGGGGATGAGGGCGCTGCCTGCAAGAATCAGGCGGTTGGCGGATGCCGTTGTGCCGCTCACGAAGATAGCCAGCTCACATTCTTCCTCGATATGCAGCATGGCGGCCAGTTCGGCCTTGTCGCTGTATGCCTTGAGCAGCTTGCGGCGGTTTTGCTTGGTTATATAGCTGGAAAGCGGGATTTTGGCACATTTGCCGTTCTGGAAGAAGAACAGCATATGGCCCTTATAGTCGGTGGTCACCGTCATAAAGAGGGGTACTTCCCCTTCTTCCATTTCCAGTTTGGAGGCAACGTAATCGCCCAGCACGCTGGCCTTGGTATCCGCAAACTCCGATACGCGGGATTTATAGACCTGCGCATGGTTCGTGAAGAACAGCAGTTCTGCGCTGTTGGTGGTTTCCTTGGTGTAAACCACCTCGTCCCCGTCTTTCAGCTTCTGCTCACCGGACATACGCAGGCTCTGGGGCGTAATCTTTTTAAAGTAGCCTTCCTTTGTGAAGAACACCGTGACAGCGTAATCAGGAATCTGCTCCGGTTCCTCGGTCTCGCTTTCGCCGGGGATATCATAGAGGATTTCCGTACGGCGGGGCTGGCCATATTTTTTCGCCACATCGCCGAGTTCATTCATAATGATTTTGTTGATGCGGGCAGGACGCTTGAGAATATCCTCGAGATCCGCAATAGCCTTTTCAAGCTCGCTGATTTCCTCGGTGCGTTTGAGGATATATTCCCGGTTCAGGTGGCGCAGTTTGATTTCGGCCACATACTCTGCCTGAACCTCATCAATGCCGAAGCCAATCATCAGGTTAGGCACCACTTCGGACTCCTCCGCCGTGCCGCGGACGATGGCAATTGCCTTGTCAATATCCAGCAAGATGGCTTCAAGGCCGCGCAGCAGATGCAGACGTTTCTGCTTGCCCTGCAAATCATAGTAGGTGCGGCGACGCACACACTCAGCGCGGAACGCAATCCATTCAAGCAGGATCTGCCGCACACCGAGAACCTTGGGCTGCCCAGCAATGAGGACGTTGAAGTTGCAGGCGAAATTGTCCTCAAGCGGCGTTGCCTTGAACAGGCGGGCCATAAGTTTGTCAGGGTCCTGACCGCGCTTTAAGTCGATC
>JAQXGE010000018.1 GCA_029006135.1 Oscillospiraceae bacterium
TCTCGCACTTGGTGGTGACCACTGTGGAGAGGTGTCCGAGTGGTTTATGGAACTGGTCTTGAAAACCAGCGATTCGCGTGAGCGGACCATGGGTTCGAATCCCATCCTCTCCGCCATTTTTGCAAAAAGTGAATATTTTAATCACTTTGACTTGTGGAGTAATACTCAAGAGGTCGAAGAGGCGCCCCTGCTAAGGGCGTAGGGTCCGAAAGGGCCGCGAGAGTTCAAATCTCTCTTACTCCGCCAAAAAGCCGAAAACCACGCTGTTGGTTTTCGGTTTTTTCTTTTCATTGAACGCTTTTGGCAAGAACTTGCCTCGTGCAGAGTCATCCCCTGCCAAAAGATTTCAAAAGTAAAAATGCCTCTGTCTTGCGACAGAGGCATTTTGTTTACAGGAAGTTACTGCAAAGCGGCATTACAGCAGGCTGCGGTACATCTCCTTGATTTCTTCCACGCTGGTGTCACGCGGGTTGCCGGGGCAGCAGGCATCGGCAAAGGCGCTCTCGGCGAGGAAGTCAATATCCTCTTCCTTGAGGATGCCGTTCAGGTTGGCGGGAATACCCACATCGGCAGACAGCTTCTTGACAGCCGCAATGGTGGCATCAGCGGCATCGGCCACGCTCATGGCATCAATGCCTTCAACGCCCATTGCCTTGCCGATAGCGCGGTAGCGCTCGCCGGCAACGCCCTTGTTGTACTCAAGGCCGGTGGGCAGGATGATTGCGCAGGCAACACCGTGCGGCGTGTCATACAGAGCGCTCAGACCGTGTGCCATGCTGTGAACGACACCCAGACCAACGTTGGAGAAGCCCATACCGGCAATGTACTGGCCAAGAGCCATGCCCTCACGGCCCTCGGGCGTATTGTCAACGGCACCGCGCAGATTCTCAGAAATCAGGCGGATGGCTTCAAGATGGAACATATCGCTGATGGTGCAGTGGCCCTTGGTGATGTAGCCCTCGATGGCATGGGTCAGAGCGTCCATGCCGGTGGCAGCGGTCAGACCCTTGGGCATGGAGGACATCATATCGGGGTCAACCACGGCGATTTCGGGGATATCATTGGTGTCCACGCAGACGAACTTGCGCTTCTTCTCCACGTCGGTAATGACGTAGTTGATGGTAACCTCGGCAGCCGTGCCGGCGGTGGTGGGAACAGCGATGGTGAACACAGCGTGCTTCTTGGTGGGAGCAACGCCTTCCAAGCTGCGGACATCGGAAAACTCAGGGTTGTTGATGATGATGCCGATTGCCTTAGCGGTATCCATGGAGGAGCCGCCGCCGATGGTCACGATGCAGTCCGCGCCGGAAACTTTGAAGGCCTCAACGCCATCCTGCACATTCTTGATGGTGGGGTTGGGTTTAATCTCAGAATAGACAGCGTAGGCAAAGCCGGCTTTGTCCATCAGGTCGGTGACCTTGGAGGTGACGCCAAACTTGATGAGGTCAGGGTCAGAGCAGACAAACGCTTTCTTGTAGCCGCGGGCGGTCAGCTCGGGGACAATGTTTTCGATGGCGCCATGGCCATGGTAAGAGATGGTGTTCAGAACAATACGATCAGCCATAATCAGGATACCTCCCAGTATAATTTTGCGGTTTCGGTGCCGCTTTGTTATAATTATAACACCTTGCATTCCTATCGTCCAGTCCCTGCCGAAAAAAACCATGCAATTTATACATTTTTGTTTTTTCTCGGGCGCGGATTTTTTTCAGTCTGCTTGCAAACCCTGCTTTTAGCCATTATAATAAAATCAAACCAATGAGGGCGTGACCGGCGGCGGCCGCGCCTGTTTTTGCTAAAAAGACGAGATTTCAAAAGAGGGAGGAATTCCCATGCGTTTGTTTGATGTTCTGGGGCCGGTGATGACCGGGCCATCGAGCAGCCACACGGCAGGTGCGGTCCGTATTGGACTGACCGCGCGGCGCTTGCTGGGCGAGACACCCAAAAAGGCGGAAATCCTGCTCCATGGAAGTTTTGCCGCCACCGGCCGAGGGCACGGCACCGACCGAGCACTGGTAGCCGGGCTGCTCGGGATGCAGCCCGATGACGAGCGGATTCCCGACAGCCTTGCATTAGCCGAGCAGGCCGGGATGGCGTTCACGATTGGGACCACCGTGCTGCGCGGGGCTCACCCCAACACGGCGCTTTTGCGCCTTGAGGGCGCAGACGGGCGCAAGCTCGAAGTCATGGGATCTTCCATCGGCGGCGGGCGGATTAACATCTGCCAGATTGACGGCATCACCACGAACTTCGGGGGCGACCACAACACACTCATCGTTCATAATCAGGACACGCCCGGTCATGTGGCGGAAGTGACCGCAGAGCTGAGTCAGCGAAACATCAACATCGCTACAATGCAGCTTTTCCGCTCCACGGCGGGCGGATACGCCGTGATGGTCCTGGAATGTGACCAGCCTCTGCCTGAAGAGCTGATTGAAAAGCTGCGGACCCTGTCCGGCATTGTCAAGGTGACGGGGCTGAACTTGGACGACCCGGAAGGAGGCGCATAAAATGTCCTTTTCATCTGTGCAGGCTATGCTGGATGCCTGCAAGAAAAATCATTTGCCGCTGTGGGAGGTCATTTTGCAGAGCGACCTGCTGGAAAGCGGCCTGACCCGTGCGCAGTCTCTTGCCCAGATGCGGCATCTGTGGCAGGTCATGGTGCAGACCAGTGACAATTATTGTGCCTCCGACCGCTCCAACAGCGGATACGCCGGCGGTGACGCTGCCCTGATTGAAGCTGCAGCGGCGCAGAAAAATCTGCTCACTGATGGATATCTGGCACAAGTCATAGCCGAAGCGCTCAAAACTGCCGAATGCAACGCCTGTATGAAACGCATTGTGGCGGCGCCTACGGCGGGAAGCTGCGGCGTTCTGCCCGCCGTGCTGCTGCCGCTGTGGCGGTCGGGCAAGGCGGACGAGGAAACCATTTACCGCGCACTTTATGTCTGTGCTGGGTTCGGTCAGGTCATCGCCGCCCGCGCCACACTGGCGGGTGCCGAGGGCGGGTGTCAGGCGGAAATCGGTGCAGCGAGCGGCATGGCCGCCGCCGCGCTTGTTGAAGTCCAGGGCGGCACAGCCGAGCAGTGCGCCGAAGCGCTGGCCATGGCGCTGACCAACTTGGAAGGCCTTGTATGCGACCCGGTGGCCGGGCTTGTGGAGATCCCCTGCATCAAGCGCAATGTGATTGGCGCAGTGAATGCCGTTTCCTGCGCCGACATGGCAATCGCGGGTGTGGTGGGCCACATTCCCGCGGACGAAGTCATTGACGCTATGGCCGAAGTCGGTGCCGCCATGAGCAATGACCTGCGCGAAACCGGCATCGGCGGCCTGGCAGGTACCCCGACCGGCCAGGCCATCCGTGACATTGTAACCCTGGGCGGAATATAAATTCACCAAATGAATAAAGAGAAGAACCCGGAGCGGGCGCAAAGGCCTGTTCCGGGTTCTTTTGTTTGCGGGTGGTTCGGTGGGCGGAATGTAAGGCAAGATTCTGTCAGCGCATGAAAAGGTTCAGTCGTAATCATATTCCGGGCTTTGGGCAACGCGGTCATCGAGCCAGCGGGCAAGGTGTTCGAGTTCGGCGTTGGTGATGCGGCCGGTGTCGGCCAGGGCCCGCATCATGCGGCGCGGGTCCCCGGCGTAGAGTGTGCGCAGATGCTCAGCGCTGACCGCTCCGCAGTAGGTCACACGGCGCACGAGCGGCGTATAAATATTTTTGTTGCCCTGCTTTTCGGGGCGGACATAGCCTTTGGCTTCAAGACGGAGCAAAAAATTGAGCAAAGTCGAGTCTGCCCAATCGCACGTACGGGGCAAATGCTGCGCAATCTCGCGCCGGGTGGCAGGACGGCCGCAGTCCCAGAGAGCCGTCATGACCTGTTCTTCACTGGCAGAAAGGTTCTTCATGATTATCTCCCACATTTGTAATTGTTTATTCTGTTTTTATTTTACATTTGTGGGTGTTTATTTGACAAGATGGAAGTTTGCACAAGGTTTAGCCGGTATTTTTGTGCATTATTTAAGCCTTGTTTTTATGTTTGTAAAAGTTTTTGTTTCTGCTGGGTGAACACTTGTATTTTTTGGCAGTCAATTCGGGTTTTTACGCCGTTTTTTTGACATTTTGACGATGCAGATTCACTTGCCCAAAGCTGTTCACGGTGCGTATAATACATTCATCGCGAGCGGCACAAGCCGCTCCCCTGCCCCCCTTTGAGGGTGCGCGTCTTTGGTGTTATGAAATAAAAACAGGGAGGTTCTTCCTTATGAATCGTGTGTACAATTTCAGCGCCGGCCCTTCGATGCTGCCGGTTCCCGTTTTGCAGAAAGCCCAGGCGGAGATGCTTGACTACCACGGCTCAGGCATGAGCGTGATGGAGATGAGCCACCGCAGCAAGTGGTTTGATGAAATCATTCAGAACACCGAGGCCGGCATCCGCAGGGTTCTTGGTGTGCCGGACAATTACCGCATCGGATTTTTCCAGGGCGGCGCAACACAGCAGTTTGCTATGGTTCCGCTGAACTTTATGACGACCGGCACGGCGGATTACATTGTGACGGGCAATTTCAGCAAGAAGGCCGCCGAGGAGGGTGCAAAGTTCGGCACCGCCCGCATTGCCGCGTCCAGCAAGGACCGCAACTTCACCTACATTCCCGATGTGAAAGCCATCAACTACGATCCCAACGCAAGCTACATTCACATCTGCCAGAACAACACCATCTTCGGCACCACCTACAAGGAGCTGCCCGAGGTGGAGGGTGTTCCCCTGGTGGCGGATATGAGCTCGATGATTTTCAGCGAGCCGACCGATGTTTCCAAATACGGCTGCATCTATTTCGGCGTTCAGAAGAACGTAGCGCCCGCCGGCATGGCGATTGCCATCGTGCGGGAAGACCTGCTCGGGCAGAGTGCCAAGGGCATCCCTGCCGACAAGATTCCCACCATGATGAACTACACAACGCTGCTCGACAAGGACAGCATGTACAATACCCCGCCCTGCTGGTGCATCTATATGACCGGACTGGTCATGGATTATCTGGAGCACGAAGTCGGCGGTCTCGAGGAGATGGCAAAGCTCAACCGTGCCAAGGCCGGAAAGCTCTACGATTATCTGGACAGCCAGGATTTCTACAAGAATCCCGTAGAGCACGAATACCGCTCCATGATGAACGTCACATTCACCAGCCCCAATCCCGAAACGGACAAGGCGTTCTGTGCGGCAGCCACCGAAGCCGGCTTTGTCAACCTCAAGGGGCATCGTCTGGTGGGCGGTATGCGTGCCTCCATCTACAACGCGATGCCGGCGCAGGGTGTCGATGACCTCATCGTCTTTATGGAGAAGTTCCGCAAAGAAAACGTCTAAGAGCAAGTCAGGAGAATCGTATTATGTATATTGTCAAGACACTGAACGCCATCTCCCCCGCTGGTCTGGCCAAACTGCCGGCCAACCAATTTGAGATTGACAACGAATCGGCTGAAGCCAACGGCATTCTGGTCCGCAGCGCCGATATGCACGATATGCCGCTGCCTGACAGCCTGCTGGCCATTGCCCGGGCAGGCGCCGGCACCAACAACATTCCCATTGACGCCTGCACCGAGAAAGGCATTGTTGTATTCAACACTCCCGGCGCCAACGCAAACGCCGTGGCGGAGCTTGTGGTGGGCGCGCTGGTAGCGGGCAGCCGCAACCTGCCCGATGCCATCGAGTGGGCGCAGAGCCTCAAAGGCAGCGCAACGCTTGCCAAGGATGTGGAAAAGGGCAAGAAACAATTTGTCGGTCCCGAACTGCGCGGCAAGACACTGGGCGTTATCGGCCTGGGCGCCATCGGCGCAAGGGTCGCCAATGCGGCGGTCTCCCTGGGTATGGAAGTTCTGGGCTATGACCCCTACATTTCCATTGATGCTGCGTGGAGCCTTTCCCGCAGCGTACAGCACTGTGTCACGCTCAGCGATATGCTGCCCCGGTGCGATTACCTGACCATCCATGTTCCCTACCTGCCTTCCACGCGCAACACCATCAATGCGCAGACGCTGGCCATGTGCAAGGACGGCGTGCGCGTTCTGAACTTTGCCCGCGGCGAACTGGTGGACAACGCTGCTCTGCTGGATGCGCTGGGAACCGGCAAGGTCGCGCAGTACTGCTGTGACTTCCCGGCAGAGGAGCTTCTCGGCGTCAAGGGTGTTTACTGCACGCCGCATCTGGGCGCCTCCACCCCGGAGAGCGAGACCAACTGTGCCGTTATGGCTGCCAGCGAACTGAGCGATTACCTGAAAAATGGCAACATCACCCACAGCGTCAACCTTCCTGACGTTAGTCAGCCCCGTGCAGGCGGCAAGCGAATCTGTGTGATTCACCGCAACGAGCCGGGTGTCATCTCGGCCATCACCGGGATTCTGACCGCCGCCAATCTAAACATTGAAAACATGGTCAACAAAGGCCGCAAGGATGTAGCCTACACCATGCTGGACGTGACCGGCAGCATCACGCCCGACCTGGCCGACATGCTGGGTTCCATCAGCGCTGCCATCCGGGTACGCATCCTGTAAAAACAATCAAAACCACCCGTTGAACGGGTGGTTTGAACAGGCCCTATAAGGGCCTATCTCCTGTGGTCGCTCCCTAAAGGGAGCACTGAAAAGTCTGGCAACCACACTCTTACCACGGGCCGCCCCCTACTCGGGGGCACTTTT
>JAQXGE010000019.1 GCA_029006135.1 Oscillospiraceae bacterium
TTACTCTTTTGGTCACAAAAGAGTAACGCCCGCGGCAGCGAGCGCTGTAAAAGATAAACGGTAGTTTACGGCAAGGCTATCAGTCCCTCCGTCTCGGCTTCGCCGAGCCACCTCCCCTTACACAGGGGAGGCAGTCTCTAACCCCATTAACGCCAGAAATTTTACCGGTTGCGCTCCATTGAGCCGCTGCGCCGGTGAAACGCCGCTTCCTCAAAGTCCCAATCAATTTGTTCATAAAAACAAATTGATTCTTTGCATGATTTGGGATATATTGGATATAGTATGGCTGTGCGCCGCAAAAATTTGCGGGCCGTGCCCGGAATGGGGCGGCTCGCGGCCCGGGGGAAAATGCATGAAAAAATATCGGTTTGTTATCCTCGCTCTGCTCGTCCTGCTGGTCGGCGGGCTGACCGTCCTTTTGTGGGAGCCGCTGATGGGGCTGGTGTCTGACCCGATGGCTCTGCGGGACTATGTGAGCGGCGCGGGCGCATGGGGCGTGCTGGTGTTCAGCGCGCTGAATATTTTGCAGGTCGTGCTGGCCGTCATCCCGGGCGGGCCGTTTGAGGTCGCGGCGGGGTATCTGTTCGGGGTCATCCCCGGCACACTGCTCTGCGATGTCACCATGACCATCGGCAGTGTGCTGGTTTTCCTGCTCGTGCGGCGGTTCGGCATGGAACTGGTCGAACTGTTCGTCTCGCCCGAAAAACTCGAGAGCATCCCGATTCTCCATGAAAAGGACAAGGTGCAGTCCATTTTGTTCCTCATCTTCCTGATTCCCGGCACGCCCAAGGACGTTGTGACTTACCTGGCAGGACTGACCAATATTTCACTCCTCTCCTGGGTCCTCATCTGCTTTGCGGGCCGGTTCCCCGCCATCCTGCTCACAACGCTCGGCGGCAGTGCGCTGGGCAATGCGCGGTATGGCATTGTGGCCGGCGTGTCGGTGGTATTTTTAGTGCTTTACCTTGTCGGTATGCGGTGGTACCGCCGCTGGAGCGCAAAGAGCAAAAAAGACAAAACTCCTGATTCCCGGCAGCATTGAATCATAAAAAACAGCGTCCGCACACGGAAAGCCGTGTGCGGACGTTTTGCGTCAGCTAAAAAATTTATTCCTCTGCCCAGTTCTGCGAGCGGGCAACCGCCTTGTGCCAGCCGGCCAGCAGCTTTTCCCGCTGTTCGGCGGACATTTCCGGCTCATAGAGATGGTCAAGCGTCCACTGCGCGCGGATTTCCTCCTCGTCCTTCCAGACGCCGGTGGCCAGACCCGCCAAGTAAGCGGCGCCGAGCGCGGTCGTTTCGCGGATCATGGGGCGGCGGATGGTGCGGTCCATGATGTCCGCCTGGAACTGCATGAGGAAGTTGTTGGCCGAAGCCCCGCCGTCCACCCGCAGTTCGCGCAGACGGATGCCGGTATCCTCCTCCATCGCGTGAAGGACATCGTTGGTCTGGTATGCGATGGACTCCAGCGCAGCGCGGATGATATGGTTGCGCCCCGTGCCGCGGGTCAGACCCATGATGGAACCGCGGGCATACATATCCCAGTACGGCGCGCCCAGACCCGTGAAGGCCGGCACGACATAGACACCGCCGTTGTCCTTGACCTTGCAGGCGAAATACTCGCTGTCGGACGACTCGGTGATGAGATGCAGTTCATCCCGCAGCCACTGCACGACGGCGCCGCCCACAAAGACGCTGCCCTCAAGCGCATACTGAACTTTGCCGTTAAGGCCGATGGCAATGGTGCTCAGCAGTCCGCTGCGGCTCTGGAACAGTTGGTCGCCGGTATTCATGAGCAGGAAGCAGCCGGTGCCGTAGGTGTTTTTCGCATCGCCCGGTTCAAAGCAGGTCTGCCCGAACAGTGCGGCCTGCTGGTCACCCGCAATGCCCGCAATCGGGACCTCCACGCCCTGAATGTTCATGGTGCCGTAGATTTCGCTGGAATTATGAACCTCCGGCAGCATCGACATCGGGATGCCCAGCCGGTCGCAGATAGTCTTGTCCCAGCACAGGTCACGGATGTTGTAGAGCATGGTACGGCTGGCGTTGGTGTAGTCCGTCACATGGACCGCGCCGCCGGTGAGCTTCCAGATGAGCCATGTATCCACCGTGCCGAACAGCAGCTGCCCGGCCTCGGCTTTTTCCCTCGCGCCGGGAACATTGTCCAGAATCCAGCGGATTTTGGTCGCGGAGAAATAGGCGTCCACAAGAAGTCCGGTGTGTTCCTTGACGTAGTCGGTGAACTCCTTATCTTTTTTAAGTTCCTCGCAGAGTGCTGCCGTGCGGCGGCACTGCCAGACAATCGCGTTGCAGACCGGGCGGCCCGTTGTGCGGTCCCAGACAATGGTTGTCTCGCGCTGGTTGGTGATGCCGATGCCGGCCACTTCCCGCGCATCAACACCGCTCTTTGCAAAGACTTCCATCAGCACGCCGTACTGACTGGAATAGATTTCCATCGGGTCATGTTCGACCCAGCCGGGATGCGGGTAGTGCTGGGTAAATTCTTTCTGTGCGAGTTCCACAATATTCTGGTCCCTGTCAAACAGGATGCACCGGCTGCTTGTGGTTCCCTGATCGAGTGCGATGATATATTTCTTCATGGCAAACCTCCCCGGGCGCTGATAAAAAGGCAGGCCTTGCCGCGCTGCCCGCCGCAGTATTCCCGCGCCCGTTGCGCTGCGGCTCTCTTTCGACCATTATCGCACAAAAAAATTATGTTGTAAAGCGGAAAACACGTTTCCGGGCCATCCCGTTCCCTTGACGGAACAAGGCATCTGACGGCGCCGTGCCTGTCAGATCAGGTTTTCCCTGCTCCGCAGCAAAAAGCCCCCGCCGCGAGCCTTTTTGGGGCCGCAGCGGGGGCTGAATGGGTCAGCAGTTTTTACTTTTTAATCTTGATGAGTTTGGCATTCAGGCTCTCAATGAAGCCTTCGGGAACGCCGGACATCATGCCGCCCATGGATTCGGGGGTCATGTTCTTAATCATGTCCCACATACCGACACCGGGCGCAACGTCAAAGTTGGTTGCCAGCTTGACCGCCTTGCGGATGATTTCACCGGCTTCTTCATTGCCGAACAGCGTCTCGATGTTATCCTTGATGGAGTAGTACCCCTCGGGGAACTCCATCGGCGCTTCGAGGTCCATGGTGCCAACCGTCTTGAACCAGTTAGCCACACCCTCCTGACGCTCGTTGAACTCAGGCAGGACGTAGACGGACGGCTCCTTCTCGACCTTTTCGAGCGTGATGGAATCCACCACATCACCGGCCTTGGCGACGAGGATGTTCTGGCCCTCGGCCAGTGCAACGTCAAACTTGAACACGCGGTGCGCAGTCTGAACGCCGGCAATCTTGCCGTTGAGGTAGAGCGTGACGGTATCCTGGTTGGAGTAGACCTTGACGGTGGTGGTCTCACCGGCGCGCTGCGCATAGCGGCGGCCCGCAATGTGAATCATCGGCTTCTTGGCCCAGTAAGCCTGGTAGACATAGAAGCTGTCCTTGCGGGTCTTGCGGTCCATCGTGACAAGGCCCTTGTTGTTGCGTCCGCCGACGCCGCCCTCCTGGCGGGCCGCGCAGCCGAAGTCAAACATATTCCACACATGGGTGGCCCACAGCCAGGGGCGCTCCTCAATCATCTGCGCCATGGCCTCATGGTAGATGGCCTGGTATTCCTCGCTGTAATCCTTGCACTGCGGGTTGGGGCCGTGGTAGGTGATGATGCCCTCACAGCCGTACTCCGACAGGCCGAGGCAGATGTCAGGGTTCTCAGCATGGAACTTATCGACCCAGGGAGCATTGTCCTCAATCTTGCCGCCGTACCAGCCAAAGTAATGGTTGTAGCTCTCCACATCGGTGATGCGGTGCATCGGGCCGTTGACCGGCGTGCCGGAGACGTGCGCGATGGTGGTCAGGCGGGTGGGGTCCATCTTCTTGACGAGGTCGTTCAGCTCATGATGGTTGTCGACAAGTTTCTGGCTGATGCCGCCGATGAGAATCTCGTTGGAGATGCCCCAGAAACAGATGCAGGGGTGGTTGTAGGCCTGGGTGATGAGTTCCTTCATCTGGCTGATGCAGTTCTGGTGTGCCTCGGGGTCCTCGTTCATGACGCTGATGAAGGGGATTTCAGCCCAGATGATGAAGCCCAGCTCGTCACAGGCATCGTAGAAGTCCTCGCTGTGCTGATAGTGTGCCAGACGAATCGTGTTCGCGCCGAGTTCCTTGATGATGCGGGCATCGTTGTAGTGGTCCTCACGGGTGAGGGCGTTGCCCTTGTAGAGCATATCCTGATGGCGGGAGACGCCGCGCAGCGGGGTGGCCACACCGTTGAGGATAAAGCCCTTGTCCGGCTCGCAGGAGAAGCTGCGCACGCCGGAGCGGCAGGAAACCTCGTCATACGCCTCGTTGCGGCGCTGCAGCGTTGCGGTGACGGTGTAGAGGTAAGGCTCGTCCACGCTCCACAGGTGCGCATCCGGCACAAACAGCTTGATGGCGGCATCATCGCAGGGACGGCAGCCGCCTGCGACCTCATGACCCTCGGCATCGCGGATGGAGTACAGAACCGTGAAGTTCTCATCGCCGCCGGTGACCCAGCTCTCAATCTCAAAGACTGCGCCGCCGCACTCGGTGGGTTTGGGGGTGACTTTCAGGCCGGGGCCGCCGAGGCAGTCCAGGTCAAAGTGCGCGGCGGGCACGCTGATGAGATTGACGCCGCGGTAAAGTCCGCCGTAGAAGGTAAAGTCGGCGCTCTGGGGGTAAACGCGGCTCATGTTCTCGTTGGAGCAGGCGATGACCAGCAGGTTGTCGCCGTCCTCACGGCACAGGTCGGTGATGTCCGCGCGGAACTTGGCGTAGCCGCCCTCATGGCGGGTGACCTTGGTGCCGTTGACATAGACATCCGCCTGCTGGCCGGCAGCGCCGACTTCAACGTAGACGCGGCCGCCCTTGAGCGGCTGGCAGGGGGTCTCAAAGCTGCGGGCGTACCAGCAGGTTCCGCGGTAGTAGCCGCCGTTGCCGTCCATGCCGTCCACGGCGTTCCAGGTATGGGGCAGGTTCACATTCTCCCAATCAGCGGGCAGAACGGCGGGCGCGCTGCCCACGTCCTGACGGATGAATTTCCAGCCGTCATTGATATTGATTACATTGCGCATAGGGTTTCTCCTTTCAAAATCTAAACCACGGAAATCGAGCCAAACCGCCGGGCCATACAGGTTTTTATGCTGAAATGCGGTTTTTTCTTTTTGTATGATTTCAGTATACTGCACGCCCCCGCCGAGCCGTCAGAAAATTTTTAAGGATAATTGGGAAATTTTTATTGATAAAATATTGTCAATATGCACGAAAATCGCGCCGGATTTTCTCCATCTCTGCCGCCGGGATTTTGCCGTTTTCTGCCTTGACGAAGGGGCAAAATCGGCCTAAACTCTAATCATAGATGAGAGTTTTGCCGCAGATAAGGGGAGGTAAAAACATGGACGAGGAGCTTCTTTCCATCGGAAAAATGGCGCAGATGAACCACCTGACGGTGGCAACGCTGCGCCTTTATGACCGGCTCGGGCTGCTGCATCCGCAGTACACCGACCCCGACACCGGCTACCGCTATTATGACATCCGCCAGAACGCCCGGCTTGACATGATTGCCTACATGAAGGAACTGGGCATGAGCCTTGCGGAGATTGGGGACATTCTGGCGCGGGAGGACATCACGCTGATCGAGGAGGTTCTTCTGCGCAAGCATGAGCAGATTCACGGTCAAATCCGTGAGTTAAAACTCCAGCACGACATGGTGGAGCGCGCGATTGCGGGCATTGAGCGGTGCCGCAAGTCCCCCACCACGGGGACAATCTCGCTGGAATACATCGACCGGCGGTTCATTTGGGCGATTCCCTGCACCGAAAATTTTTACGAAAAAGGCATCGGCAGCTATGAAAAGCAACTGGCCTCCCTGCGCGCCGAGCTGCTGCGGCAGGACTTTTCCCACATTTATTCCTACAACGTGGGAACCTCCATCGCGCGGGAGGATTTCCTCTCAGGCCGCCTTGCCCCCGAAAAAGTCTTTGTCTTTCTTGACCATCGGCTTGCCGCCGAGCATCCCGATTCCGTGCCGGTGGACAGCGGAATGTATGCCTGCATTTATCTTGAACAGTTTGAGGACGAGGCGAACTGCGCGGCACGGCTGCTCGATTTCTGCCGCGAGCGGACGTACAACGTCTGTGGGGATTACCTGTGCGAGGTCATGACCGAGGCAAACATTTTTGACAGCAGCCAACGCCGAATGTATCTGCGGCTTCAGGTGCCGGTGCAGTTCCGGTAAAAATTTCTTGACTCTCTCCCGGCTTTAGAGTCTATACTGAACTCAACAGGAGCGGCAGAGTGACCTGTCCGGCTCACAATTATACTGAATTGTGCCATTGACACAAAGGAGGCTAAATTATGGACAAGATTAAAGTTGTACAGTACGGCTGCGGAAAGATGAGCAAGTATATCATTCGTTACCTGCACGAGCACGGCGCACAGATTGTAGGCGCCATTGACGTAAACCCCGCCGTTGTCGGCATGGATGTAGGCGACTTTGCAGAACTCGGCATCAAGACCGGCGTTCTGATTTCGGACGATGCCGACAAGGTTCTGGATGAGTGCGACGCCGATGTGGCCATTGTCACACTGTTCAGCTTCATCAAGGATATTTATCCCCATGTTGAAAAGTGCGTTGCGCGCGGCATCAACGTCATCACGACCTGTGAGGAAGCCATCTTCCCCTGGACCACCTCCGCCGCACAGATCAACCGTCTGGATGCGCTGGCCAAGGATACCGGATGCACGATTACGGGTTCCGGCATGCAGGACATTTTCTGGATTAACATGGTCGCAATGGTCGCGGGCGGCTGCAACCGCATTGAGAAGATCAAGGGCGCTTACAGCTACAACGTTGACGAGTACGGCCTTGCGCTGGCCAAAGCCCACGGCTGTGACCTGACCCCCGAGGAGTTTGAGGCACAGATTGCCCACCCCGCCGAGTTTGAGCCTTCCTACGCCTGGAACGCAAGCGAGGCCATCTGCAACAAGCTGGGTCTGACCATCAAGAGCATTGAGCAGAAGCACGTTCCGTATATCATTGACAAGGACCTCTATTCCTCCACGCTCGGCAAGACCATCAAGGCAGGCAACTGCATTGGTATGTCCGCCGTTGTGACGATTGAGACGATGCAGGGCATCACGATTGAGGAGGAGACGATCGGCAAGGTCTACGGACCTGATGACGGCGATATGTGCGACTGGTGGATCACCGGTGAGCCGAACACCGAGTTCCACGTTGTCAAGCCCGCCACCGTGGAGCACACCTGTGCGACCATCGTCAACCGCATCCCGAGCCTTCTCAACGCGCCCGCCGGCTATGTGACGAGCGACCAGCTTGACGAGATTGGCTATCTGACCTTCCCGATGGAATATCACTGCTGATAAATCACACCGCAGCGCCCCGGACACATAAAGTGTCCGGGGCGCTGGTTATTTCTGTCAGGAAGCTGGCAATCCCATGGAATACGGGCGGCGAGTCAATAGAATCTTCATGGGGGCAGAGACAAGCCTCTCCTTACTTCAAGGGGAGCCTTGCCTCTATTTCCCGCAAACTTTCAAAATACACAAGAGAGTTTATCTCACCTCAGGAACCGTCCCGCCAAAGCGGGGCGGTTATTTAATCGAAAATTTGAAAATTCGTCCCAAAGACTGTCCGGTTGTAGTCTTTGGGGTGAATTTTCAAATTTTCATACCTCTTTAGGGGTCTCGGGGGACAGGTCCCCCGAGCCGGGGTTCGCTGCGTCGGAACAGCGAGACTTTTCTGGGTACTCTTTTGGTCACAAAAGAGTACCGCCCGCGGCAGCGAATGTGATAAAAGATAAATGGCAGTTAGCGGCGGGGCTTTTATCCCTTCAGTCGGCTCTCGCCGACAATTTGCTGCGGCAAATCCGGTCGCAGCTCTGACAGTCCACTGGACTGTCATTCACTCCCGCTCCCTCGCTTCGCTCACCCCTTCAAAAAGAAGGGGAGCCTTATCTCTATTTCCCGCAAACTTTTAAAATATACAAGAGAGTTTATCTCATGTCGGCTGCGGTTAAGACAGCCAGCAATCCATTTTCCCGTTCTTACCAGGTGCGGCTGCCCATGGCGCGGAACTGCGCGACTGTGGGAACGTGGGAGTTAAGGCCGCCGTCCACCGTCATGACCTGACCGGTGACATAGGCACTTTCGTCCGAGCCAAGGTAGACGCACAGGTGGCCGATATCCTCAGGGCAGCCGTAGCGGTCCACGCAGATGTTGGACAGGAAGATATCCTTGAGTGCCTGCGGCACGTTGGCTTCGTTCTGGGGTGTTACAATCAGGCCGGGGCGCACACAGTTGCAGCGCACGCCGCTCTTGCCGTACTGGGTCGCAACCATCTTGGTCAGCATATCCACGCCTGCCTTGGCGCAGGCATAGGCAGTGGAGCTGATGTCACCGTTGCAGGCCGCCATGGAACCGATGTTGATGATGGAGCCGCCGCCCACCTTCTGCAGGTAGGGAATGGCGACTTTGGTCGTGTAGAAGGTGCCGCGCATATCACTCTCGAAAATCGCATCCCACATTTCGACCGTCAGTTCATCCACACGCCCGTCCTTGAGGGCAACGTTGGCGGCATTGTTGACAAGGATGTCAATCTTTCCCCACTCCTTTTCGGTGTCGGCAAAGAGTGCATCAATGCTGGACAGGTCAGTAATATCCATAAAATGGTACATGGCCGTTCCGCCCGCGGCGGTAATCTCATCGACGACAGCCTGCCCTTTGGCCTGACGGCGGCCGCAGATGACGACTTTGGCGCCCTCGGCCGCGTAGAGCTTGGCAATGCCGATACCGATGCCGCTGGTGGAACCGGTGACAATAGCAACTTTATCCTGCAGACGATTCATGGAAAATCCTCCTTTTGTTTTACGGCGCCGCTTTATCCGGCCGCCTTCGTTTTTGCCCAAGCGCGCCTCGCAGGCGCTCCGGTTTCTTTGTTAGAAGTATACACTATTTTCCACCATTTGTGCAAGAGAATTATGTAAATTTCCTGCAAAGAATTGAATTTTCCCGCACACGGCACAGAGCGAAAAAAATCCCCCGCACGGCATAATACCGCACGGGGGATTTTTCAGTTCAACCGATTATTCCGGCTGGATAGCGCCGGTGGGGCAGGCACCCTCGCAGGCACCACAGTCAACACAGGCAGAAGCGTCAACAACAGCCTTATCCTCGAGGCTGATGGCGCCAACGGGGCAAGCGTCAACGCAAGCGCCGCAGGCAACACACTCGTCAGAAACCTTATGAGCCATGATCTATCTCCTTATCTCCGCACCCTTTATGTATGCCCGCCCGGGTCCTGTGCGGTGGGAGCGTCCCGGCCGGGTACGCATTCTGCGTTTGATATATTGTAACACGGCAGGGGTCTATTTGCAAGCGCTTTGCGGAAATTCAGCCGAATTTCGCGCCGCTCTCCCCCGCTCCGGTCCGCGTCATTCCGCCTCCGGATCAGGGGCCGCCGGCGCACGGCGGCCGCCGCGCAGGTAGACGCATTCGCTGCGCTTATAGGTCTTGGGCGTCAGGCTCTCGACACAGCGCACCTTGAGGGTTCCCGCGACCACGTTGGCCTCGATGACGGTCCCCTCGCCGTCCGGCGTGCGGACTACGCTGCCCGGGCCGGGGGTGATGGAGTTGAGATACTCGTAGCTTTTCTGTTCATAGGCCAGGCAGCACATGAGCCGTCCGCACGCGCCGCTGATTTTGGCGGGGTTGAGGCTCAGGCCCTGTTCCTTGGCCATCTTGATCGAGACCGGCTGGAAGTTCTTGAGGAAGCGGCTGCAGCAGAACGGCTGACCGCAGACACCGAGGCCCCCGAGCATCGTGCTCTCGTCCCGCACGCCAATCTGGCGCAGTTCAATGCGGGTATGGAACTGTCCGGCCAGGTCCTTGACCAGGTCACGGAAATCCACGCGGTTGTCAGCCGTGAAATAGAACACGAGTTTGCTGCGGTCCAGCGTGTATTCGGCGTCCACGAGCTTCATATCCAGCTTGTGGGCGGCAATGTGCTTTTCGCACAAATCAAAGGCCGTCTTTTCATCGGCGCGGTTCTGGCGCATCCGGCGGATGTCAATGCCGTCCGCCATCCGGATGACCGGCTTGATTTCCCGGGGGAAACTGCCGGACGGGATATCGTGAACGCCGCGCACGACCTCGCCGCATTCCACGCCGCGGGCCGTCTCAACAATCACATAGTCCCCGTCCTTGACCGTCAGGCCGGCGGGGTCAAAATAATAGGAGCGGCCGCTCTCCTTGAATTTTACTGAGATTACTTTCATGGGTCATTCCTCACTTGATCCGTTTGTGTCATTTCTATGCCGCAGACCGTCAGCGCCAGCCGGGGGTTGCCGTTAGCCCGCATCACCTTGACGGCATGGTCAGCCGCGCGCACCACACGGGCGGCGGCATCGGGTGAAAGCCCGTCAAATCCCGGGCGGCGCAGCGCGGCGGAAGCCGCCTGTACCGCCTGCCACAGCAGCGCATAGGCGCCCTCTTTGTCCTTCTCGTACCCGGCAAGCAGAGCGGCGGCGCGGTAGGTATCCTGCTGCTCGGCCTGCCGGCAAAGTTCCCGCGCGGCACTGCGCGCGGCTTTGGCGTCCGGGTCGGTCACAGCGCGCAGGCAGTTGCCGATATGTCCCTCATAGAGAAACGCAAGGTCCCTTGCCTGCCGCTCGGTCAGTTCGGGGCGCTCACGGCGCAGGAATTCCGCGCACTCCCCCTCCTCGACCGGCGCAATCGAGTACGCCGCACAGCGGCTGCGGATGGTCGGCAGCACCGCCGCCGCACTCGATGCCGTGAACAGGAAAATCACCCCGTCCGGCGGTTCCTCAATGATTTTGAGCAGCGTGTTGGCCGATGCCGCGTTGAGGTCCTGCGCGTCATAGACAAACATCGCGCGGCCCGCCGCATCGGAGGAGAGCGCGGAACGCTGAATGGCATCCCGCGCGGCGCGGACATCCTCCACGCGGATCTGGCCCGAAGCGCCGCGCCTGCGCAGCGTGATGGACTCGGGGTCCTCCTGGCGCAGCACGGCCTCGGCGTGGGCGCCTCCTGCCGGGTAAAGGTAATCCGCGGCCAAGCAGCGCGCGGCAAAGCCCGCCCCGCAGCCCGGCTCGCCGACCAGCAAAATGCTGTGGGACAGCCGGCCCGACTGCAGAGCGGTGCGCAGATGTTCTTTCAAATCGCGGTTGCCCGCGATGCGGTCCAGCATGGCCATTACAGTTTCTCGAACCGCTCCACGTTGGTCACAAAGACGGTCGCGCCGCCCACGGTGACCTGGATGGGCATGGTGGTTTCAAGACCCACGCCGAGCGTTGCCGTGCCGGGCACAAGCTCGGTGCGCTGCTTGCAGCAGCGGGAGATGCAGTCAATGCACTCATCCACGCGCTCATCCTCGGTGCAGATCATGAGGGTCATGTTGCCCGCCATGAGGAAGCCGCCGGTCGTAGCCAGACGGGTGACGTAGAATTTTGCCTTGAGCAGTTCGTTGCAGACGGTCTTGGAATCCTCTTTGTTGACGATAGCCGTGACCAATTTCATACTATATTCCTCCCTATATCGTTCAAATTTGTTACTTTCTGTTGACGCGGCGCTCCCAGTCTTTGCGGCGCTTGTAGCTTACAATGGCATCCCGGACGGTGTAGAACACCTCTTTGCCGAAAAACGCCAAAAATCCCGCAATGCCGAACAGCAGGCTGATTTTCGTGGAGAAACTGCCCGTCAAAAATTCCAGCACCCAGACGGCGGCGGACGCAAGGCCCATCCA
>JAQXGE010000020.1 GCA_029006135.1 Oscillospiraceae bacterium
GTTTGGGCCGCGTTTTTTCTTTTTTTCCCGAAAATCCAAACGGTTTGCCGCCGCATTTGGCGGCGCCACTCCTTTATTCTTGCAGGGTTCTGCCCTTTTTGGGCGCGGGCAGGAAAGAGATCAGACCACCGGGAGTTTATCAAGGCTTGCCTTGAGTTCCTCGTCCGTGGGGATATAATCGCTCATCTTGCCGTCATGGAATTTTTCGTAGGCCACCATATCAAAGTATCCGGTACCGGTCAGGCCAAAGACGATGGTTTTTTCTTCGCCCGATTCCCGGCATTTCACCGCCTCATCAATCGCAACCCGGATGGCGTGTGAGCTTTCCGGCGCGGGGAGGATGCCCTCCACCCGCGCAAAATATTCCGCCGCTTCAAACACCGAGGTCTGCGGGACCGAGACGGCTTCCATCAGTCCATCGGCGTAGAGCTGGGACAAAGTGGAGCTCATGCCGTGATAGCGCAGGCCGCCGACGTGGTTGGGCGCCGGGATAAAGCCGCTGCCCAGCGTGTACATTTTTGCCAGCGGGCAGACCATGCCGGTATCACAGAAATCGTAAGCGTACTTGCCGCGCGTGAAGCTGGGGCAGGAGGCAGGCTCCACAGCGATGATGCGGTAGTCCTTTTCGCCGCGGAGTTTTTCGCCCATGAACGGGGCAATCAGACCGCCGAGATTGCTGCCGCCGCCCGCGCAGCCAATGATGATATCCGGCGTAATGCCGTATTTGTCCAGCGCCGTTTTGGTTTCTAAGCCAATCACGCTCTGGTGCAGCAGCACCTGATTCAGCACGCTGCCCAGCACATAGCGGTAGCCGGGGATGGAGGTGGCGACCTCAACGGCCTCCGAGATGGCACAGCCCAGCGAACCGGTGGTGCCGGGGTGTTCGGCCAGAATTTTGCGCCCGACCGCTGTTTCCATCGACGGGGACGGGGTGACGGAGGCGCCGTAGGTGCGCATGACCTCACGCCGGAAGGGCTTTTGCTCATAAGAGACCTTGACCATGTAAACCTTGCAGTCCAGGCCGAAGTAGCTGCAGGCCATGGACAGCGCCGTGCCCCACTGGCCGGCTCCGGTCTCGGTGGTCACGCCCTTGAGGCCCTGCTTTTTGGCGTAGTAGGCCTGCGCGATGGCGGAGTTCAGTTTGTGGCTGCCCGAGGTATTATTGCCCTCGAATTTATAGTAGATTTTGGCCGGCGTGCCGAGCGCTTTTTCCAAATGATAGGCGCGCACGAGCGGCGAAGGACGGTAGGTGCGGTAATATTCCCGGATGGGTTCCGGGATGGCAAAAAACGGGGTGGTGTCATCCAGTTCCTGCTCAATCAGCTCATCACAGAAAACACCGGACAGTTCCGCGGCCGTCATGGGCTGATGGGTGCCGGGATTCAGCAGGGGAGCGGGCTTGTTCTTCATATCGGCCCGGAGGTTATACCATGCGGAAGGAATCTCGGTTTCGCTGAGGTAAATCTTGTAGGGGATGGTGTGGTCGGACATAGCGCAGTCTCCTTTCTGAATGTGGGGACAGAAAAGAAAAAATCCTGTCCCAAGCAAAATTCCTTGCTGGGACAGGATGCAATTATCCTGCGGTGCCACCCGGCTTGACGCATAATTACAATGCGCCCACTCTGCGCGTACCAACATACGCTGACCTTTGCTAACGGAGCGTCTATCTCCGGCGCGCATACTTTGCCGTTCGGCATTTCTGGTTGCCCTCGGAAGTCCATTCAGCCTTCGGTTCCCTGCCGCAATCCCACCGCCTGCGGCTCTCTTGAAAGAAACGGAGAAGGTTTACTCACTCTTCCTCGCTGGTTTGGGCTTATTATAACGGGGCGGCGGGTGCTTGTCAATAGCTTTTTTGAATTTTTTTGAGTATTGTGCGGTGTGCCGCGCAGAGAAAAGCGCCGTCCCGTTTGAGACAGCGCAGATATACAGCCGCAGCGGTACTGTGCCGCAGCCGCACAACGATTTTTCGGCTTAACGGTCTTGAATGTTTGGCCCCTTTGCGCGGGGGGATCAGCGCCAGAATTTTTCCCAGGTGGCAAGGTCGAGTGTAACGCCGGGCAAAACCTCGGTGGGGACAACCTCACTCTTGCGGAAACGGCATTTTTTGCAGAAGCCTTCCGCCTTCAGATCCTTTGCCCAGACCTTGAGATAGAGCCGGCTGCGGCCGTCCCCCTCGGCCAGTTTCTGCGCATACGCCACGATGCTCCGCCCGATTCCCTGCCCGCGCGCTTTCTCAAGAAGGAACAGTCTCGACAGGCAGACCGCGCCCGCCGGGGAGAGGTCGAGCGCAAAATACCCCACCGGGTCACTGCCCAGATAGACAAGGAAATAGTTGATGATCCCGCTGTGAATCTGATCATCGGTGACAATGTCGCTCTGGTAGGTATGCGCCAGTTCACGGGCCACCTTGGGGGTGAGTTTGGTGTAATGCTGTACAAAGATTTCCTCCGCCAGCTGGGCAACCTGCTCAACGTAGCGGGTCTTGGTCACTTGTTTGAACGTCGGTTTCATGGTTTCCTCCTCATTCTACGGTCACGCTTGCCTTGGCGGGCAGGCAGGCTGCCCAGTCCCCCTCATTGCGCAGGACGCCGAATCCCTCGCAGGTGTGGTCAGGGCAGGGGCTGTCCACAAAACGGATGCCGCCGTCCTCCACAACGAGATGAATCGTGTAAAGGCCGGTATCAATGTCATAGCGCGCATCTTCATCGAGCGGAATGCGCAGTTCGGTGTTATCCTCGCCGTAGCTCAGCACGGCGGTGCGCCCTGCCCCCGCGCCGGCCCGGCCCGTAAAGAGCCAAAGCAGCAGCGCAGCGGCCAGAACGATGAGAACAAAAATCAGATTGGGTGAGAGTTTTTTCTTCACGGTTTCTCCTTACTCGGCATCAAAATTCAGCGTGATTGTCATACCGTCCTGCCCGGCGCAGGCATCGGGGAACGCCTCGCGCGCGGCGGCCTGCCCCGGCGCGAGGTCGGTCACGGCGGCGCTGTAATGGGTCAGCCAAAGCCGGCGCACACAGGCCCGGGCGGCAAGTTCCCCGCTCTCGCGGCAGGTGGCGTGGCCGTAGCGCTTGGCCTTGTCAAGGTCCGCATCGTCCGCATAGGTGGCATCCATGAGCAGAAGGTCCGCCTCGCGGGCGGCGGTGCACAGGGCCTCGCAGGGGCGGGTGTCCGTCCCGTAGACAACTTTTAATCCTCTCCGCGCAGGGCCAAGGACCTGGGACGGGGTAAACCCTCCCACCGCCTCACCGCGCTGCAGGACCTTCCAGTACGGCACCGGAATGCCGGCAGCCCGCGCGCGGACAGGGTCAAAACGCCCGGCGCGGGGCAGGGTCAGGGCATAGCCGCAGCAGGGAACGCGGTGGCTGAGCGGGAAGGCCTCCACTTCGCCGGCGGGCAGAGAAAACTTTCCCCGGCACTCCGCCAGTTCGATGAGCCGGAGCTCAAACGGCAGCGGCCCCGCGGCGGCGCGGAACGCGCTAATGATTTCTTCCAGTCCCGGCGGTCCCGCTATTGTGAGCGGCGCGGTGCGGCCCATTGCCGCCATTGTCTGCCACAGCCCCGGCAGGCCGAAAATGTGGTCGCCGTGGTAGTGGGTCAGCAGAACGGCATCAATGCGGTAGATGCTCACGCCCCAGCGCCGTGCAGCTGTCTGGGTTCCTTCGCCGCAGTCCAGCAGGACGGTGGAGCCGCCCACCGTGATGGCGGCCGAAGCCAAAGCCCGATTCGGCAGCGGCTGCGTGCCGCCCGTGCCGAGAAGCGTGACCGTCATCATTGTGCATTTCCCCCTTTTGCGGCGTTTGTTTTATTATACCATAACCATCCTGCGCTGAAAACCGCCAAATTTACGCAAATTCCTGTTGAAAAACCGCGCCGCGCTGCGTATGATAGAGACAGACCACTGTTAATTTTGGAGGGATGGATATGAAAAAGCAACCTGTGACCATTGGCATGATGTGCAACGGACCGATCACGCCCTCAATGATTTATAAAAGCCGGTACATTGCGGCGCTGCGGCGTGCGGGTGCGCGGGTGGCACTGCTGCCCTGGCGCCCCGATATGGCGGGGGTCTGGGCCGCTTCGTATGACGGGTTCCTGCTGCCCGGCGGCGGGGATTTGGACCCGAAATATTTTGGGCAAAAGCCGATCCCCGGCGCGCAAAAACCCAACCCTGTGCGGGATGAAGCGGAACTTTCGCTGATTTATGCGGTGCGGGCGGCCGGCAAGCCGATGCTGGGCATCTGCCGGGGCGCACAGATGCTCAATGCCGCGCTCGGCGGCACACTCGTGCAGGATATTGCCGCACAGCGCCCCGAAGGCATCCCGGAAAATCATTCCGACTCGCCGCACCGGTTCCGCCCGGACCACCCGGCCATCGTGGAGCCGGGAACCATGCTGCATGAGATTTTGGGCGTGGACAGGCTGCTGACCAACAGCTGCCACCATCAGGCCTGCGATGCGATCGCCCCCGGCCTGCGCGCGAGCGCGCACAGTCCTGCCGGGCTGGTGGAAGCCATCGAGTCGGTCAGCGGCCCCTTTGTTCTGGGCATCCAGTGGCATCCCGAAGCCACCGCTGCCCACGACCCACTCCAGCAGGCAATCTTTGACGCCCTCATCCGCGAGGCGAGAAAGCAGCATCCCTGATGCCGCGGTCCGGCGTGCGGGAACTCATGACCCAGTTCCCCTGCATCAAAACGTACATCCGGAACATACATGACAAAACGGCCCCCTGCGGTGCAGGGAGCCGTTTTACATTTTACGCTGAAATCAGCCGAACATATTGATGAGGATACCGGCGGCAACGGCGGAGCCGATAACACCTGCAACGTTGGGGCCCATGGCGTGCATGAGCAGATAGTTGCTGGGGTTGTACTCCTGACCGACTTTCTGGGAAACACGCGCGGCCATCGGGACGGCGGAAACGCCGGCGGAACCGATGAGCGGGTTAATCTTGCCGTGGGTGAGGAAGCACATCAGCTTGCCGAGCAGCACGCCGCTTGCGGTGCCGACACCGAACGCCACAATGCCCAGGACGATGATTTCAACGGTCTGGATGTTCAGGAATGTGGAAGCATTGGTGGTGCAGCCGACAGAGAAGCCGAGCATCAGTGTGATAATGTTCATCAGTTCGTTGCCGGCAGTCTTCTTCAGACGGTCAACAACGCCGCATTCCTTCATCAGGTTGCCCAGCATCAGGCAGCCGACCAGAATGGCGGCGTCAGGCAGGGTCAGCGAGACGATGATGGTGACGATGATGGGGAAGAGAATCTTCTCGGTCTTGGAGACCTTGCGCGGGGTGCTCATAGTAATCTTGCGTTCCTTGTCGGTCGTCAGTGCGCGCATGATGGGCGGCTGAATGACCGGAACCAGTGCCATGTAACAGTACGCGGCCACGGCAATCGAGCCGAGCAGGTGCGGGGCCAGCTTGGTGGTAACGTAGATGGCGGTGGGGCCGTCCGCGCCGCCGATGATGCCGATGGAGGCAGCTTCCTGGTTGGTGAAGCCAAGCATCTTAGCACCCAGGAAAGTGAAGAAGATGCCGATCTGCGCGGCAGCGCCGAGCAGCAGGCTGGAGGGGCGGGCAATGAGCGGCTCAAAGTCCGTCATGGTGCCGATGCCAAGGAAGATCAGCGGCGGATAAATGCCCAGCTTGACGCCTAAGTACAGATAGTCCGCCAGACCGCCCGAGGTGCCGAGCAGTTCCCAGTTGATGTGCTGCGTCTCATTGATGAAAATCTCCATGTGGAAGATTCCGTCCAGAGGCAGGTTGGTGAGCAGCATACCGAAGCCGATGGGCAGCAGCAGCAAAGGCTCAAACTGACGAACGATAGCAAGGTACAGCAGCACGCAGGCCACTGCAATCATGACGGCATATTTCCAGCCGCCCTCTGCAAAGAAGATCTGTGCCCAGCCGGAGTTGGAGAAGATCTCAGCAATGTTGGTGAAAATGGCTCCCATAGCGCTTTTCTATGCCTCCTGTCTCACATAAAAGGTGTGGTGTTCTGGCTGACACCCGCATCGCCCCAGACACCGCGGCGGGAACCCGCCTGGGTCTTGCTGACACGGCGGATGCCGCGGATGGTCAGTCCCTCGCCGAGAGACGCCACAGCGGCGGCAATGGCGGCCACAATCTCGCCGGGGATGCTTCCGTCCGCCGCAGGTGCAGCGGGTGCGGGCGCAGCAGCGGCCTTGGCGGTGTTCTGCGCCGCCTTGGGGGCAGGTGTGCCGGAATTTTTCTTGGGGGGCTGATTCTTGGCGGCCTTCTTCGCGTTGATGGCAGCAAAAATCTTGCCTTCCAGCGTGATGATGAGGCACAGCGCAACCAGCATACCGAACACCAGCGTGATACTGGTCAGTACAACGGTCGCATCGCTGGCTTCGAGGGCGAGCAGGGCGATCTGATTGCTCATAGGGGCATATCCTCCTTATCAAAGCGGTGCAAAAACACCGCAGTTCTTGCAGCTGCCGGGACGGCGATCTGCCGCCGCACACGGCCGGGCAAATTTACCCAATATGCATCTATTATAACACACCTGTTTCGGTTTGGGTAGCGGGTTTTGAAAAAAATGTGACAAAATTATCAAAGATTTTTGACCTGCTTTTTTACTCTGCGCCTCGTGCCTGCATGGCTCGCCGGACGCACGGCGCACAGGCTCTCCCGCAAGGACCGCAGGGAAGCGGGCTGTCTTTGCCAAACGCAAAGTCTGGCTCGCCCCCGCAAAGGCCGCGGACTTCCTGATACTGTTGGCAGCGCAGAAAAACGCCGGGCAGGCCCCCGCAGGGCCGCAGGGTTTCCCTGCCGCATTCTGCGCAAAAAGCGCCCTGCGGGAATCCCGCAGGGCGCTTTGCTGTTTGTTACGGCTCAAGAGTGCCAAAAGAACGCAATCAGTTCTTCCGCTTCTTCTTGATAATCACGGTGCCAATCAAGCCGGCAGCGGCGGCGACCAGCAGAACGGCCCACAGACCGATGTTGCTGTTATCGCCGGTTGCAGGAACATTGACGACAGGCGTGGGGGTCGGCTCCGGTGTCGCTTCCGGCTTGGAAGTCGGCTTCGGGGTAGCAGTCGGGGCCGGGGTTGCAGTCGGAGTCGGGGTCGGGGTGACAACACGGGTGTTCGTCACGGTGAACCCGTTGACTTCGGAGGTGTATCCCTCGACCGCATCCTCACGGACGGTATACTGATACGCATGGCCGTCCGTCAGGTCATAGCGGTCCCATCCGGTAAAGGTTCCTTCGGTTTCGCCGTTCTTCAGCTCGAGCTGAGCCACTTCCTTTTCGTCCTGATACAGACGAACAGTGATGGTCGGATGTTCGATGCCATCCGCATTGACCCAAACCTTTTTCACATTCAGATTCAGTTTTTCCTGCTGAATGGTGTTGACAAAGTCGGTGCCTTCCTGCTCACTGGTATAGCCCTCTACCGGCAGTTCTTCCACCGTGTAGACATTGACCTTGCCGGTCTTGAGGTCATACTTCGGCAGATCCATAAAGGCATAGGCCAGCTGACCGTTGCTCAGGGTTGTGCGATTTGCTTCTTCGCCATTGCAGTACAGAACGATGGTGATGTCAGGATGCACGGCATCCGCCGGAGCAGTCCACTTCTTGGAGCCGCTCACGCTGACATATTCCTGCGCAATCGTGTTGGTGAAGTTGTTGCCGTCCTTCTTGCTGGTATAACCTTCCACAGGCTCTTCTTCAACCGTATAGCTGTATACGTGGCCGTCACTCAGATCATACTTGTCAAGATCGGTGAAGCTGTACTCGGTTTCGCCGTTTTTAAGCGTCTTGGAGTCAATCTTTGTGCCGTCCCGCAGCAGATTGATGGTGATCTCCGGATGATCGGTGCCTTCCGGGGCGACCCAGGTCTTGGTGCCGCTGACAGCAACGGTGCTATCC
>JAQXGE010000021.1 GCA_029006135.1 Oscillospiraceae bacterium
CGCTACCGGGTGCGGCTGAAAAACGAAAACAATGATTTTGTGGAGAATAACACCTATCCCACCAATGATACCACTACGCTGGAATACCGGTACTTTGAAACCAAAGATGGTGTCATTCAAGTCTCTGACCTGAAAACCGTGGAATTCCCAATCCCGGCGGTAAAAGGCTATCTGGCAGACTTGACTTTCCAGAAAACCGATTCCAACGGCGATGCTTTGGCAGGTGCGGAGTTTACCCTGCGTCACGATGACAAGAATTGTTCCGCCTGCCGAGGCAACGGTGGCATCGTTGACGTGCCAGAAAAGAAGGCCACATCGGACGAAAACGGAAAGGTGACGTTCCAAAACATTCCCTCCGGTCACAAGTATGTGCTGGAGGAAACCAAGGTCCCGGCCGGCTATTCCCCCACCGGAAACACCTATCTTGTAACGGTGGCCTACGACGCCCTCAACGTAACCGTGACTGCTCACGACGGCAGTTCCCAGACATGGAACGGAAAAATTGTCAACAATGTCTACTACGAATTGCCAGCGACGGGCGGGTCCGGGACGAAACTGTATACCGTGGGAGGTCTGCTGCTGATTGCGGCGGCGGGAATCCTGTTGTATATCCAGAAAAAACGCGGGAAGGAGGGTGTTGCATCCTCCTGATGCGCACAACGCAGTATCCCAATTCCCCTACAAAAAATCCAATACGAAAGGAACGTAACGCATGAAACACGCAAGAAAACTCGCCGGCATCCTGCTGGCCATGGTCATGGCTCTCGCCCTGGCCCTCCCCGCTTTCGCTGCTGGCACGAACACCATCACTGTGAATGACGCACAGGCAAACGAAACCTACAACATCTACAAGATGCTGGATCTGATCGTGAACGACGATCTGTCTGCCTACAGCTACACCGTTAATACTGCTTGGGCAGGCTTCTTCGGAGAAGGCGGCGATGGCGCGGCTTATGTCAGCATTGACGGGCTGGGCTATGTGACCTGGAAGGACGGCATGGGCGATGCTGACGATATGGAAGCCTTCGGCAAGGCTGCTGCCACTTATGCCAACGGCAAGTCCACTGCTGCTACTGCTATCACCCCCTCCGCTGACGGCTCCATCACCTTCAACAATCTGGAAGATGGCTACTACCTGGTGACCTCCACCAATGGTACTCTTGCCATGGTCTTTACCTCTCCCTTGAAGCCCAATGCAACCGTGAATGAAAAGAACCCCGATGCCACTCTGGATAAGCAGGTCCAGGAGGACAGCAACAGCCAGTGGGGCGAGGAGAACAGCGCCCAGATCGGCGACACTGTGAACTTCAAAACCACCATTAGCGCTAAGAAGGGCGCGAAGAACTATGTCCTGCACGACCAGATGGAAGATGGCCTGACCCTCAACCAGAACAGCATCGTTGTTAAGGTTGGCGAGACCACTCTGACGAAGGACGCCAATTACACCGTTGCTTTCAATACCACTGACGGCTGCGACTTCGAGATCACCTTCACCCAGACTTATCTTGACACCATTTCCGGCGACACCACCATCGTGGTTACTTACTCCGCTATTCTGAATGGTAATGCCGAGATCGCTGATCAGACCAATGACAACAAGACCCAGCTGACCTACGGTGCCAACAGCAAAACCGAATGGGATACCACTTCTACCAAGACCTTCATGTTCGATATCGTCAAGACCGACAGCAACTACAAGCTGCTGAGCGGTGCAAAGTTCGAACTCTATGATGCCAAGACCTCTGGCAACAAGATTCCTCTGGTGAAGAATACTGATGGCACTTACCGCGTGGCTACTACTGCTGAAAGTAGCGCTGCGGGCTTTGTTTCCGCTGTGATTGAGGCTGGAAAGGTCACCGTTAAGGGACTGGATGCCGACACTACTTATTGGCTGGAAGAAACCCATGCTCCCGATGGCTATAACAAGCTGCCCGGCCGTGTTGAGGTTAAGATTGTAAAGACCAACCTTACCACCAGCATGACCGGTGATACCTGGGCTACTGGCAACGGTGGTGTTCAGATCACCAACAACGCCGGCACCGAGCTGCCCAGCACCGGCGGCATCGGCACCACGATTTTCTATGTGGTCGGTTCCATCCTGGTTCTGGCTGCGGTTGTGCTGCTCATCACCAAAAAGCGCATGAGCGAGGATAAGTAATTCCCCGCGCAAATCCCTAACGAAACCGTAAAATCCGCTGTGGAGCCAAAGGGGCGCGTCCTCTT
Organism: Oscillospiraceae bacterium; assembly: GCA_029006135.1. Taxonomy (GTDB): domain Bacteria; phylum Bacillota; class Clostridia; order Oscillospirales; family Ruminococcaceae; genus Gemmiger. The sequence goes on from JAQXGE010000021.1 coordinate 2,224, forward strand.
TGGCTCACAGCGGCAAGGAGAACCCTGCATGAAGAAAAAATCAGGCAATATCACAACGATCCTCCTGGTCGTCATCCTTCTTGCAGGGCTGTCCCTGCTGCTGTACCCCTCATTCAGCGATTACTGGAACTCTTTCCACCAGTCCCGCGCCATTGCGAGCTACGCCGAGCAGGTTGCTCAGCTGGACGAGAACCAGTATGATGAGATTTGGTCGGCGGCCGCCGACTACAATGCTTCGCTGGCCCAGCGCAGCAACGCCTACATCCTCAGCGATGAGCAGAAAGCGGCCTATGAGCAGCTGCTCAACGTTTCGGGGACCGGCATTATGGGGTATATTGAAATCCCCTCGATTGACTGTTCTCTGCCCATCTACCACGGCACCGATGAAGGTGTTCTGCAGATTGCGGTGGGGCATCTGGAATGGACGAGCCTGCCGGTAGGCGGGGCGGGGTCCCACTGTGTGCTTTCGGGCCACCGCGGCCTGCCGAGCGCCCGGCTGTTCACCGACCTTGACAAGCTGGCGGTGGGGGATGTGTTCATGCTCCGCGTGCTGGACGAGGTCCTGACCTACGAGGTGGACCAAATCCTGATCGTTGAGCCGCAGGACACCGATGCTTTGCAGATTGAGCCGGGGCAGGATTACTGCACGCTGGTGACCTGCACGCCCTACGGCATCAACACACACCGGCTGCTCGTGCGCGGGCACCGGATTGAAAACCTTGAACAGGCCAAGACGGTCCATGTGACGGCGGATGCCGTCCAGATTGAGCCGATGATTGTGGCGCCCATCGTGGCGATCCCGATGCTGCTGGTGCTGTTCGCGGTGCTGATGTCCCCGCACCGCAGAAAACGAAAGAAGGAGGATAAACCGTGAAAAAACGGCTGATAACGATTCTGGCGGCACTGGTTGTCCTTGCCTGCCTGCCGCTGAGCGTTTTTGCCCGGGAAGTGCCGGACCTGAGCCGGAAAGGCTCGGTGGAAATCACAATGATGACGGGCGGCACCGCCGTGCCCGGCGGGACGCTGCGCTGTACCCGCGTGGGTGACGTGGCGGAGGATGACGGCAATTACAGTTTTGTGCGTCTGGACGGCGGCAAGCTGGAGGATGTGACCTCGCCGGAAGCGGCCGCCGCGCTGGAAACCTTTGCTGCGGAATACGGCAAAACCCACACGCTGAAAACCGCAGAAAAAGAGATTGACGCGAACGGCAAAGCGCGTTTTGCCGAGCTGGAGCCGGGGCTGTACCTCATCACCCAGCCCAAGCCCGCGCCGGGCTACTGCGCCATCAAGCCGTTTTTGGTCGGCCTGCCCGAGATGAACGGGGACACCTGCGTGTATGACCGGGAAATCCGTTCCAAGACCGAGCCGGAGAAGGCCGCTGCGCCGACCCCCACGCCCTCCCCGACCCCGGTGCCGGGGACCACGCTGCCCCAGACGGGTCAGCTCAACTGGCCAATCCCTGTGCTGACTGCGGCGGGGCTGGTTCTGCTCGTGGCGGGGCTGCTGCTGCGCGGCGGAAAAGGAAAGGACCGTCATGAGACGTAAACTGGGAAACCTTTGCATATTTTTGGGGGCAGTGCTGCTTGCGGCGGCACTGCTCCTTTTGGGCTACAACTGCTGGGATGCCGCGCGCGCCGGCAATGCCGCTGAGGAAATCCTGCCCGCCCTGCTGGACGAAATGCCCGATGAACCCACCGTGCCGGACCAGCCGCTCGGAACGCCGGTGGAGTATCTGGACGAGGACACGCTCACCATGACCGAGGCGGAAATTGACGGGGAGCGCTACATTGGCTGGCTGGACATTCCGGCGATCGAGCTGGAGCTGCCGGTGATGAGTGAGTGGAGCTATTCCCGGCTCAAAACTGCGCCCTGCCGGTACAGCGGCACGGTGCGCGGGGAGGATCTTGTGCTGCTTGGTCACAACTACACCCGCCATTTTGGCAAGCTGGACCGTCTGCGCGTGGGCGATGAGGTGTTGTTCACCGACATGGACGGTGTGGTTTACCGCTACGAGGTAGCGGCCCGCGATGTTCTGGATGCCGATGCGGTGGCCGAGATGACCGCCGGCGAGTACGATTTGACCCTTTTTACCTGTGACGCCACCGGCGCGCGCCGGATTACGGTGTACTGCGACATGGTAAAGTGAGTGGGGCGGCCGCCGCTCAGCGGAGTCCGGTCGGCGAATGGGAGTAGAGACAAGGCTCCCCTTGAAGCAAGGGGAGCTGTCGGCGAGAGCCGACTGAGGGAATTTAAACCTTTCCGTAAGCTGCCGTTTATCTTTTAAAGCACCCGCTGCCGCTGGCGGGTCTCTTTTTTGACACAAAGCGTACCCAGAAAAGGCTCGCTGTTCCGACGAAGCGAACCCGCGGCCAAGGGGCTTCGCCCCCTGGACCCCACGAATAAGGATGAAAATTTGAAAATTCACCCCAAAGACTACGACCGGACAGTCTTTGGGACGAATTTTCAAATTTTCGATTGAATAACCGCCCCGCCCTTTGCGGG
>JAQXGE010000022.1 GCA_029006135.1 Oscillospiraceae bacterium
ATGCCCGCAATCTGGCCGAGATAGAGCGTATTGTTGATGGTGTCTGCCGTGAGGGGGACCTCGGAGGAGACGGTCACGGCGCTGTCACAGCCGCGGTCGCTCAGATGTTCAAGCATCTGCTTGTAGGCAAAGATGCCAATATCCCCTGTCCGGTTCCCAAAATAGGGCGCATCACATTCGCGGACCAGAAGGTTCCAGTTTTCATCCGCCAGCGGTTCGCCCAGAAGGGCACTGGACTGCTGGTAGGCTCTGGCGAGGTGGGTGTACTCATCGGGTGCCACAAGCGGCGGCGTCAGCACCGAGAAAGCAGTGCCAAGCAATGCGCCGCAGACAAGCACAGTCTGCCACAGTTTGGTTCCATGGCTGAGCAGCACAAAGCCCAGCACCACGGCCGCCACCGTTAGGATGCCCCAAATTGCGGAGAGTTTGCCGGACCAGCTGCCGGAATAATCAATCACATACTGAAAGGCCGCTGCGCCCGGCAGAGTTTCCTTCTTGCCGGACACATCGACAGCGGTGAGCGAATAGCGTTCGTCCTCGCTCGCCCAGACGCTCAGTGTCTGGTTTCTGTCCTCCTCATCTTCCGCTGTATACCACAGCCGAAGAGCCGCCGTTGGGTGGGAGAGGTCATAATTTTCCTCATCGCTCCCCTGCCCGGGCGCCGTATAGGGTTCATCAAAAATCAGGTCAGCGAAGGTGTTATCGCGGATGGTGATGCAGTCAATCGTTCCGCCCGCTACCACCGTGCCGGAATCATCCAGCAGTTCCCCGTAAAGCGTTCCCGTTCGGAACGCCCAGTTGCCGGTGGAAAGGTTGAGGCGAACACCGTATATCCGCTGCCCGGCATGAAGCGGCAGTGGCTGATAAAGTCCCGTATCCGGGTCGGATGGTGACTCCGCACGCGGAATGGTGACGGTGCGCGTGTAATCATCGTTGACAATCTCATACACCGGCTGATTGTCCACACGCTGTGAGAGGTCAAATCCCGCCCAGGCTGCCGCAAGCGCGGCACAAAGTGCCACAATTAAGGTCAGGAACAGCCGCCTGTGCCGTGCAAAAAAAGATTTGACGGTCTGCAAGGCAGTCCCTCCCTTCCAAAATCTTGTACGGACAAAGTTATTATACACAAAGCAATACAAAAGTGCAACCGGAACAAAAACCGGGAGAAAGGCAGAGAAATCCGTGCTTTTCCCCCGAGTTACTCGCCAAAATCGGCCGCCACTTTTTTGAGCATTTCGCGGATGGGAAGATTGTAGGGGCAGCGCGTCTCACACTTGCCGCAGCCGATGCAGGCGCTCGCCTTGACCTTGAGCGTATTGTACCGCTCGTGCGCCCATCCTTCGAGGCCGTAGCGGTCAAGATACCCCTGGAACAAAAAGCAGCTGGGAATCTGGATGCCCACCGTGCAGGGCGCACAGTAGTTGCAGCGGCGGCAGAACTGGGTGCCGAGGGAATCGCGGACCTTTTGGCAGGCTTCCTGCTCTTCCGGGGTGAGCGGCGCGGTGTTCTCGCTGCCTGCAATATTGCCCTCAAGTTCCTCAAGATCTGCCATACCGGGGATGGCCACCGTGACATCGGGGTTGGACAGAACATAGCGCAGTGCCAGACGCCCGTCCTCAATGGCGCCGCCAGCGAGCGGCTTCATTGCGATAAAGCCTTTGCCGGCCTCGGCACAGCGATGAATCAGCTCCGCGCCCTGCTGCTCCACAATATTATAAGGGAACATGACGGTCTCGATTTCCTCAACGTCCAGCGCGCGCTCAAAGACGGCGGCCAGGTGCGCGGTCAGGCCGATATGCCCCACAACGCCCGCCGCCTTTGCCTCAAGCAGCGCTTCCATTGCGCCGCCGGGTGCAAGAATCTTGTCAAGGTCCGCAAGGCTGGGGTTGTGGAACTGGTAAAGTTCAATATGGTCGGTGCGCAGGTTTTTCAGGCTCACAGCCAGTTCCGCCTGCATATCTTCCTTTGTGAGCGCGCGGCATTTGGTGGCAAGAACAAAACGGTCCCGCAGGCCGAGTTCCTCAAGGGCCTGACCAATCCATTCCTCGCTGACCGTATAGGCGCGGGCGGTGTCAATATAATTCACGCCCGCTTCGCTTGCCGCCTTGAGGATGGCACGGGTGCCGGCCTCATCAATGCGCTGGATGGGGATGCCCCCAAAGCCCAAACGGGAAATTTTAAGGCCGGTACGGCCCAATTCACGATATTCCATAATGCTCCCCCTTTTGCTGGTCGCTTTTTCCTTATTATAGCAGTTCCGTGCAGGATTGTCACGGAAAAATACAGGGCAGAGCCTGATTCGATGAATAGAAAGCAGGGGCCGCGGGAACCAGGGGGGCAGGAAAACACCCGCCCCATTTTTTGAAAAATTCTTGCTGCACCGCATCATCCATGGTATAGTGTAAGCGAAATCTTCTTTTTCATAACGCAGTGCCATCCGGGAGGTGTACGAATCATGAAAGCAAAGCGCATCGCAGTCCTTGCCGTTTCCGTCCTTGTGCTGCTGATTGGTTTTATTTGGGTCGCGACAGGACTCACGAAACGGACAGACATCGTGCTGGGCGAATATTCCGTATCACAGGACGGCACAAAGCTGACTTTCAGCGCCGGTGCAGCATCCTCGATGGGATACACAAGGGGTTTTAAGGATGTAGGCGGCGGCGTAAAGCCGCATTACCTTGATTTTTATTCAACCTTTGGCGGGCTGAACAGTTCTTTCGGCGCAAAAAGCGAATTCCAGCTGGATTTGGACGAGCAAGACACCGAGATTTATTTCGGCCGCGGGGATGGGTATGAACTTGTCCTGTACAAAGACGCTGCATCCGGCGAATGGAAACGGCCGTAGCCCTTGTATATTATAAGGAACTCCGCGGGATTTGTGCCCCGCGGAGTTTTTTCAACGAATGGAGCGAAAAAAGTTGAACATTGCCGGCATCTTTTCTGTTTTTTCCCGGATTCACGCGGTTTTTTCTTGACTTTGCGTCCCGAACGCGCTACGATAAACAATATTATCAACCCGGGAATTTTATAAGGACAAGAGAGGGACGTTTTTATGCGTTACGGCTTTATTGGATGCGGCAACATGGGCGGTGCCATTGCCCGCGCGGTATGCAAAGGCGCAGGACCGGAAAATGTGGTGCTTGCCAACCGCACTGCTGCCAAAGCGGAAAAGCTGGCCGCGGAGCTTGGCTGCACAGCCGCTTCCAACGCCGATGTTGCCGCGGACTGTGATGTGATTTTTCTTGGCGTCAAGCCGCAGATGATGGCACAAATGCTCAGCGGCATTGCGCCGATTTTGGCACGGCGCAGCGGAAAGTTCCTGCTTGTCACAATGGCCGCAGGGCTTACGATGGCCCGCGTGCGGGAGATGGCGGGCGGCAGTTACCCCATCATCCGCATCATGCCCAACACCCCCGCCGCGCTGGGTGCAGGGATGATTCAATACTGTGCCGATGGCGTGAGCGATGACCAGATGTTTGGATTCCTGGGCGCCATGGCCCCCGCCGGGCGGCTGGATGCCATTCCGGAAAACCTGATTGACGCGGCAAGCTGCGTCTCGGGCTGCGGGCCGGCGTGGGTTTATCAGTTCATCGAAGCACTGGCGGACGGCGGTGTGGCGGCTGGTCTGCCCCGCGCCAAGGCGCAGGAATATGCCACCCAGATGGTGATGGGCAGTGCACGCATGGTGCTGGAAAGCGGCAAACACCCTGGCCAGCTCAAGGACGAGGTGTGCAGCCCGGGAGGCTCAACCATTCAGGGGGTCCGGGTGCTCGAGGAGCGCGCGTTCCGCGGTGCCGTGACTGACGCCGTTCTGGCCGCCTTTGACAAAACAAAAGAAATGGGGAAGGGCTGAACCATGCGCATCGTTGTAAAAATCGGTACGAGCACACTGGCCCATCCGGGCGGACGGATGAATATCCGCCATGTGGAGGAGCTGGTCAAGGTCCTCAGCGATTTGAAAAACGCCGGTCATGAACTCATCGTGGTATCCTCGGGTGCCATCGGCATGGGTGCGGGCAAGCTGGGCATTGCCCGGCCCAAGGATATGCCCACCAAACAGGCCGCGGCCAGCGTGGGGCAGTGCGAACTGATGTACACCTATGACCGGCTGTTCAGCGAGTACAATCATATTGTGGGGCAGATTCTTGTCACACGCGAGGACTTTGACAGCGCCGCAAGGCTGATGAACCTTGAAAATACGCTGTATCGTCTGCTTCAGCTTGGCACCATCCCCATCATCAACGAAAACGACAGTGTTTCCACCGAGGAAATCTCGGTGGGCGACAATGACACGATGGGTGCCATCGTTGCCAAATACATGGCGGCGGATCTGCTGGTTGTGCTCAGTGATATTGACGGGCTGTACACCGCCGACCCCCGCAGCCATCCCGATGCCTCCCTTATTCATACGGTAGAGGAAATCACGCCGGAGATTGAGGCGCTTGCAGGCGGAGCCGGCTCGGGACTTGGAACCGGCGGCATGGCAACTAAGCTGATGGCCGCCCGCATTGCCACCGGTGCAGGGGTCGAGATGGTGATTGCCAACGGTGAGCATCCGAGCATCCTGTACGACATTCTGGAGGGCAAAGAGGCGGGGACCCGGTTCCTGCCAAAGACAAAGCCCGGAACCAAAAAGGAGGCCGACCAATGACCACCCATGAGATTCTTCTGTCCGCCCAGCAGGCGCGCACGCCGCTGGCTCTGGCTGGAACCGATGTCAAAAATTCCGCACTTGAGGCGATGGCGGTCGCTTTGGTGGAAGCTACGGATGAGATTCTTGCCGCCAACCGAAGCGATGTGGAGGCCGCACGGGGCCGCATCAGTGACGTAATGCTGGACCGTCTGGCTCTGACCCCCACCCGCCTGACCGATATGGCAAAAGGCATCCGGGAGGTTGCGGCGCTGCCCGACCCTGTCGGCACAGTGCTGCACCGCGTTGTGCGGCCTAACGGTCTGCTGATTGAAAAGACCGCCGTCCCGATGGGTGTTATCGCCATTATCTATGAGAGCCGCCCCAATGTGACCTCCGATGCGGCCGCGCTCGCCCTCAAGGCGGGCAGTGCCTGTGTGCTGCGCTGCGGGCGGGATGCCTGGGCAAGCTGCCACGCCATTGTGAAGGCTCTGCGCCGCGGCATTGAGCATGCCGGGCTGCCCGGATGTGCGGTGAGCCTGATTGAGGATACCTCCCACGACTCCGCCAACGAACTGATGACCGCCGATGGGCTGGTGGATCTGCTGATTCCGCGCGGCGGCGCCGGGCTGATCCGCGCCTGCGTGCAGAACGCCACTGTGCCCTGCATCCAGACCGGGACTGGAATCTGCCATGTCTATGTGGACAAAGCCGCCGATCTTGCCATGGCGCTGAACATTGTGGAGAACGCCAAGACAAGCCGTCCAAGCGTCTGCAATGCCGAGGAGGTCTGTCTGGTTCACAGGGACATCGCGCCGGAATTTTTGCCCCGGCTGAAAGAACGGCTGGTGGATGCCCGCGCCCAGGCCGGCCTGACCCCCGTGGAACTGCGGCTGGACGAGCGCGCCGCCGCCATCATTGCGGGTACTCCTGCCGGACCACAGGATTTTGACACGGAGTTTCTTGACTATAAACTGGCGGTAGCGGTCGTGGACGATGTGGACGCCGCCATTGCGCATATCGCCCGCCATTCCACCCACCACAGTGAGAGCATCGTCACCGCCGACCCCGATGCGGCGGACCGTTTTGTGAACTGTGTGGACAGCGCGGCAGTGTATGTGAACGCCTCCACTCGTTTTACTGACGGCGGGGAGTTCGGTCTGGGATGCGAGATGGGCATCAGCACCCAGAAACTGCACGCACGCGGTCCCATGGGGCTTGCGGAACTTTGTTCCTACAAATATGTGATTCATGGCAGCGGCCAGACGCGCGGCGGCTCCTCCGCGCGGATCCAGAATCCCTGCCAGTAAAAAACAGCCTCTGTCCGTTTTTGGGCAGAGGCTGTTTGATTATTGACCGCAGGCAAGCGGATAATAGTATTCAACAAGCAAATCCACACAGGCGCCGTAGCTTTTCATGCCAAGTTCCTGGTCATACCCCTTGAGGAACCCGGTGTAGACCGTCTCCCCTGCCGTGCGCGCCGGGCCTTCCCACCGTGCCCAGTAGGCGTTGTTTTCGGCCATATCCGCCTGCGCGGATGCGCTCAAGGTCCGGTAATGGGCCGAGGCCGCCTGCGGGTCCGCACTGTACCAGGCATTTGAGAGGTGCAGATAGCCGAACAGCCAGCCGGAATACGCCCAGAGGGCTTCATTGGAGGAAACGGCAGCGCGGATGCCCACAAAGTTGGCCTCCTGCTCCGCCGCCACGCCGCGCTGATGGCTGATTTCATGCGCGACCGTCACGGGCAGGAACACGGTGGGACAGTCCACATTGAGGGTGCTCTCGCCAAAGAGCGGGCAGAGGTAGCCGGTGAAGCCCGCAGCGCTCATCAGTTTGGAATAAAAGGCCGGTTTGGCACGGCGGGCAGGGCCTTGCAGGAAAGGATAGTCCCCGATCACACCGTCAAAGTTCGCGGCGCCGTCTTCGAGAATCTGTACCTTATCTGCGGCGATGGAGCCGTCCGCATTGCGGGGAACCGCATCGGCCAGAGCGTTTGCCTGCTGTGCAAAATAGTCCGCCGTCACGGCAAGGCTCTCAACACTCAAAGGCGGGGCGGTCATGCCAGCCTGTGATGCAAAGCCGGGCACATAGTATTGGGTTCCCCACAGTGCGCAGACTGCCGCGTAAATCCAGACAGCGGCTGCGGCGGTGTGGAGTGCCCAGGTTCCAAAGCGGTACCGATGCATCCGAACCGCCTGCCAAATGCACCGCGCCAGCATGACAAGGCAGAAAAGGATTGCGGCCGTGGCCGCCAGTTCACAAAAGCTGAATGGGAGCGGGTCCACCAGTGCCGAAACCGCGCGCTTGATGGGCATTGAGATGGTTTCCACCCACCACTGCATGGCCGTCTGCCGGCCGCGCAGGGTGCGGAACAGCGCAATCGCCGCCAAACCTGCGGCAAAAACCGTCAGTGCGAAGCGGTGAGCGGCAAGATTTTTGCAAATCGTTCGGCGTTTCATGACAGAGTGTTCTCCTTTTCGGCGGAATCGGACACGGTTGTTCTTTATTATAGAATTTTTACCGGGTTTACGCAAGCGGGCCGGCATGATATACTGAACTGGACTGGCCGCAGACGGCGGCGGGAAGGGAGAGAGTTGGTCATGCGGCCTGACGTAGCGGATTTTTACAGCGGCATCAGCTTTGACGCGTACCGTCTGCTCGGTGCACACCCGGCAGGTTCTGAGCGGGGCTGGCTCTTTACCGTCTGGGCGCCCCACGCCAAGCGGGTACAGGCGGTGGGCGACTGGAACGGCTGGGACCTTTACCACTGCGATGAACTGGCCATGTGCGAGGACGGGCTGTGGCGCGGCCGAGCACCGATGGCCCGAGCAGGACAGCTCTACAAATATAATATTCAAGGCCCGGACGGCGTGTGGCGGATGCGGCCCGACCCTTTTGCGTTCAGCTTTGAATCCCCGCCCGGAACGGCTTCCCGGCTTGAGGAGCCGGGTGAAGCGCTGCCTTCCCTGCGCGGGAAACTGCCCGGTGGCGCTCTGCGTCTCTATGAGGTTCACGCGGCCAGTTGGCGGCGGCACTGGGACGGGCGGTATTATTCCGGCGGCGAACTGGCCAGCGCGCTGGTCCCCTACGCAAAAAAGCGGGGGTTTACCCACGTGGAATTTCTGCCGCTGGCGGAATATCCTTATGACGGCAGCTGGGGCTACCAGGGCTGCGGCTATTTTGCGCCTACCCATCGCATTGGCGGCGCGGCAGGTTTCCGCACCTTGGTGCAGGCGCTGCACGCCGCGGGTCTTGGCGTGGTGATGGACTTTGTGCCGGGGCATTTTGCGCCCGATGAGGGACGTCTTTCCCGTTTTGACGGCGCGCCGCTGCTGGAATCAGGATTGAGCGGCTGGGGCAGCCCCGAGTTCAGCCTGTCAAGCGGGCCGGTACGGAGTTTTCTTTTGAGTTCGGCGGCCTACTGGGTCTGGCAGTGCGGCTGTGACGGGCTGCGCGTGGACGCGGTGAGCAGTGTGCTGCGCAGTCAGGGGCGGGACGGTGCGGAGTTTTTCCGCACGCTCACCGCCGGGCTGCACGCGCGGTTCCCCGGCGTCCTGCTGATTGCGGAGGACACCGAGCGGGGCACCCCCGCCACCGCGCCCACGCATCGGGGCGGGCTGGGGTTTGATCGGGTTTGGGATTTGAACTGGAGCGGGGCAACGCTCGGTTATTTTTCGCTTTCCTTTGGTAGCCGCGCCGCACAGTTCAGCGCGTTCGCAGCCGCACAATTTTCCGCCGGGACAGAGCGGGGATTGAGCTGCCTGAGCCACGATGACTGCCCCCCGCCGCACGCAACGGTTTGGCAGAGCGTATACGGGGATGAGCGGCAGCGGTTCGCGCAGGTTCGTCTTATTTTGCTGCTTCAGGCGGTGCGGCCGGGCGGGTGCCTGCTCTTTGCGGGTACTGAGTTCGGTTCACGCCGCCCCTTTGACGCCTCACGCGAACCCGACTGGGAGCGCCTTGGGGAGGAACCCTGCCGCACATTGGACGATTTCTGCACTGCGCTGGGCCGATTTGTTCCCTCCCATCCGGCGCTTTGCTGTGCAGGCAGGATGGAACCGGCGGGTCAGGACCCCTCACACGGCCTATTGGGTTTTGTGCGCCGGGGCGGCGGGGAAACACTGCTCATCGCCGTCAACGCCGGCGATCGGGAGGCACGGGGCGTTTTCCGGGTGCCGGGATGCACGGCGCGGCAGGTGTTTGCGGCCAGTTTTCGGGACGGTGTCCGCCATGCCGCTGACGGCGGGATTTTGCGCCTGACGATGCCCGCACTGAGCGGAGGAATCTGGGTAATAGAGTAAAGCCGTATTTTCTCTTTGTACTGATATAGACTTATCCGCCAGCCCTTTTGTCGGCTTTTCGATATTTTAAGTATAGAAGAAGGCTCCTCAAGATTTTTACATCTTGGGGAGCCTTTGAAATTTACGATTAACTTAGAAAGTGATAGTAACCACTTCGGTGTCTGCAATGGTGTTCCAATCATTCATATCAAACACATGGAAAGACAATTCAACATCGTTAATGGCAGTAATTTCATTTTCCGTAAGGTCAGATTCCATGAAAGTGATGGCATCCACTGCACGCTTGCCTGCAACCACATCACAGGAGAACATGGCTTCTACCATAAAACCATCGATGGACACATCTCTGGTCTGCACAGTGATATTCTTGTCACTATTGTTCTCAATGTAAACCACAATACTGGGACCAAAGACAGACGCATCCTCTGCAAGCCCCTTGACTACAATTTTTATGTCATTTCCTTCATAAACCAGGTCACCGCTATCGTCATAGGTGTACTCATAGGTATCGGCAATAGAAGTCTTAATCTGGATTGCATCAGTGTCCAGATAGGTTTCCCAGCCCGCCGTATCAAAAATGTGGAAAGCAATTTCGATATCTGCGATTTCTTCAATACCGCAGGCTTCAAAATCAGATTCCATAAAAGTCAAACTGTCATTTGCCTTTTTCCCGTTCACAACATCAACTGACATCATGGTTTCCACCATATATCCATTGACAGAAGCGTTGCGGCACTGGAAAGTCAGGTCTTTACCAGAATTGTTCTCGATGAGAAGCTTGATTTCTGGGCCAAAAATTCCATCAGTCTCAAGGCTCTTTGCAGTAATTTTTACACCAGCCTCATCAACAAGAACAGCCTCGCTTATAGTTACATCCGTTTTCTCAGGTTCTTTTACTTGTTCCTCCAGCTGAATATCCTCGGTGCTGCTGGCATTGCTAACACTATCCGGTTCTTTAACTTCTCCACTAGAAGAACCACTACAGGCTGCCAATGATATAGACATTATAAGTGCAAGGATAATCGCTACCGTTCTTTTCATGTTTTCTTCTCCTTTGTTATTTATTTTTTTGATGTCAAGCAGCAAAATGCCTCATGCGCCTGCTATACAGACGATGCTGATATCGCCAAACAGCATTAACCCCAGAATTTCCATGATCACAATGACAATCAGCGATGCGCCAATATTTCCTGCTTTATCTTCACCTTCTTTCTTATATTTGATATCATATAACGAATCAGTGCATAACAGACGCTATTTTATCACAGAAGGTATTTTGTTTGTTGGTTAAGTATACCATCATTCAAAATATGTGTCAATAATCGCATATACGAATTATCGTAGATACTAAAATTTGTACATACTTCCTATACTTGACACAGTAGGAGGTATTGCAGATGATAAGCTATGAACCGCTATTTCAGACTATGAAAGAAAAGGGTATTACATCTTATCGATTAGGAAAAATGGGCTTTCCACTGTCAAATTATTATGCTATGAAGCGCGGTGAAAACATCTCCACACATACGCTCAACCAGCTTTGCAAGCTTCTCCAATGCAGGGTAGAAGATGTATTGGAATATGTGGATAAAGAATAAACTGCAGATGCGGAAAATGGGCTTACCGCATCTGCAGTTTTTTATAGGCATTGGTAAAATTGACGAAGATTTATCTATTAGCACAAAAGGTAAAAGGAACTTCTGTATCTTCGCTCTTGACAAATCCGAAAAAGTGTCTATACTGAAAACAGACATAAGAACAGGGGCGCTGGGGGGCATCCTCGGCTGAGATCAGAGCAACTGCAGCTCTGAGTACCCTTTGGCTCTGCTCAATCTCGTGCGCGGGCCTTCACCTGATCCGGAGAAGGCCGGCGTAGGAAGTTTGACTGATCTGTTGTCATATTTTTGCGTCCGCATTTTCTGCGGGCGCTTTTGTTTTTGTGCGGAACCTAAAAAAGGAGCGGAATGCCATGACAAACACATCCAACCATTATTCCCGGACCCGCACAATGGTGGAGGGCGCCCTGATGATTGCCCTGTCCACCGTGCTGAGCATGATTCAGATTCCTTTGATGCCCCACGGCGGTTCCATCACGCTGGTGAGTATGCTGCCCATCCTGATGATGAGCTACCGGCACGGTGTGTCCTGGGGACTTCTGACTGCCTTTCTCAACAGTATGATTCAGTTTGTGCTGGGCATTGACAATCTTGCCTACTGCCAGACGCTGGGTGCCCAGCTTGGCTGCGTATTGCTTGACTACCTGCTGGCTTTCACGGCACTGGGCCTGGCCGGGGCCATTGCAAAGCCGTTTTCCAACCGCACGGCGGGCATCGGCGTGAGCGCTTTCGCCGTTTGCCTGCTGCGGTACCTGTGCAGTTTCCTTTCGGGCTATATTGTCTGGAAAGACTACGACTATGCGTTCAGCTGGATGAGCGAAGTCGGATTTTCCGGCATCGCCTCGATGGGCGAAAACGCCCTTTGCTGGCTGTACAGCGCCGTGTACAACGCCACCTACATGATTCCCGAGGCCATCATCACGACCGCTGCCGCCGTGATTCTTTACAAGGCCGCCCCCAAACTGTTTGAAAAAGACTGAATTTTTGTTCCCTGCAGGCAAGCCGGAAATCAGATTTCCGGCTTTTTTCATTGCGGGCAAAAAGGCGCTGTGGTATGATGAAGGCAGCAAAATCCCTTTTTATTATATAAAGGAGCGCTTTTCATGCTCAATACCGAATCCATCATGGCCCGGCTCACATCCATGGCAGAACCGGAATACGCCGTATTCTCCGCGCATCTAATTCCAAACCCGCCCCCTGTGCTGGGCGTCCGGCTGCCGCTGCTGCGGCGGTATGCTGCCGAATTGGCAAAAGACCCTGCCGGGGTGGACCGCGTGCTGGAAGTTCTGGAAGCGCTTGATCCTGCGCCGCTTGAAACGCGGATGCTGCGCGGCATGGTACTCGGCTGCGTCAAGCTGCCTGATGAGGAGCGCTGGCAGCACCTTGAATCTTTCCTGCCGCTGGCAGACAACTGGAGTCTTTGCGATTCCACCGCCGCAGGCTGCAAGTTCATGCGCAGGGCCCCTTCGTTCTGGCTGCCGAAGCTGGAGGAACTGGCAGGGCGGAATGAGGAATTTCCCGCCCGGTTCGGTCTTGTCTGCCTGACCGACCATTTTACCGCCGACCCCGAGGGGCGCCGCCGCACGCTGGCCGCCTGTGCCGCTGCACCCTGCCCCGCGCTTTACACCCGCCTTGGCGCCGCATGGGCCATCTGTGAGGTTGCTGTGCGGGAGCCCGAACTTGGACTTGCTTTCCTTAAAGAGGATTCTCTTGACGATTTCACCCACAACAAGGCCATTCAGAAGATTCGGGAGAGCCACCGGGCTTCGCCCGAATACCGCGCCGCCGTGCAGCTGCTCAAGCGGGGATGAATAGGATACAATCTTATCTCCACCTTTTGTACCGCAGACTACAGTTCTCTGACATGATTTTGTTATACAGCCATTGTCAACCCCAAATGCATTGTCATAATCAACAAATTTTGCTTCTTGTATTTGGTAGGTTTTCCAATTCCTTGAAAAAGTCTTTCTTTTTTATGTACAAGGTGTTAAAATAAAGACAAAGAGCTGTTTTTGCGCGGAACCAGAGCGCAGACAGCCCTCCGGGGCGCACCGGCGTTCCGGAAAATGTATATGGTTTACAGGAGGAATGTTTCTTATGATGAAATGGCTGCAAAAGCTCGGCAAGGCCATGATGCTGCCTGTCGCCGCGCTGCCTATCTGCGGTATCCTTATGGGTATCGGCTACGCACTTGCTCCCGCCGTCATGGGTGCTGAAGGTGCCACGACCGGTGTTGCTTACACGATCGGTTTCCTGCTCATCAAGGCAGGCGGCGCCCTGATCGACAACATGGCATGGCTGTTCGCCATCGGTACTGCCGTTGGTCTGGCTGATGACCATGACGGCACCGCCGGTCTGGCTGGCCTTGTCAGCTTCCTGATGATGCAGCAGCTCCTCAACCCCGGTGTTGTGGGTGCTGTCCGCGCTCTGGAAGAGGGCACTGTTGAGTACATCGCTTACAGCAAGGTTGCCGGCAACTCCTTTATCGGCATCCTGGCCGCTGTCATCGGTGCTACCTGCTACAACAAGTTCAAGAACACCAAGCTGCCTGACTGGCTGGCTTTCTTCAGCGGCAAGCGCTTTGTTGCTATTGCCACCGGCCTGATCTCCATCCTGGTTTCCGTTGTGCTGATCTTCGTCTGGCCCGTTATCTTCGGTGCTCTGGTTGCTCTGGGCAACGGCATCTCCAATCTGGCCGGCATCGGCGCCGGTATCTACGCGTTCCTGAACCGTCTGCTCATCCCCACCGGCCTGCATCACGCGCTCAACAACGTGTTCTGGTTTGACACGATTGGTCTGGGCGACCTGTCCAACTTCTGGGCCGGCAAGACTTCCGCCGATGTGGTCTGGAGCCTCGGCATGTACATGTCCGGCTTCTTCCCCTGCATGATGTTCGGTATCCCCGGCGCTGCTCTGGCTATCGTTAAGACCGCCAAGAACAAGAAGGCTGCTATCGGTCTGGTTCTCTCCGCCGCTATCTGCGCTTTCATCTGCGGCGTTACCGAGCCGTTCGAGTTCGGCTTCATGTTCCTGTGCTTCCCGCTGTACGTTGTCTACGCTCTTCTGTACGGCATCTTCACCGTCATCACCTACTACACCGGCTTCCGTGCAGGCTTCTGCTTCTCCGCCGGTGCGTGTGACTTGGTGTTCTCCGCTTCCCTGCCCGCCGCAAACAATACCTGGATGATCAGTCCTCTGGGCATTGCCGCTTTCGTTGTGTTCTACCTGGTGTTCTACTTTGCCATCACCAAGTTCGACCTCAAGACCCCCGGCCGTGAGGATGAGGACGATGAGATGGAAGCTGAGAAGTCCATCAAGCTGGCGAACAACAACTACACCGATGTCGCTTCTGCCGTTCTGGCTGCCGTCGGCGGTAAGGACAATGTCACCGGTGCTGATTACTGCGCCACCCGTATTCGCTTTGAAGTGAAGGATTCCACCCTCGTCAACGAGAAGGCTGTCAAGGCCGCTGGCGCTGCGGGCGTTATCCGTCCTTCCAAGACTGCCTGCCAGGTGGTTATCGGCACGCAGGTTCAGTTCGTCTATGACGAGCTGAAGAAGATGCTGTAACAGCATCGATCCCTTCATAAGGGACTCTTGTTCAGTGGGTCTGGTTCCCTGCTGCACATCCGCCGCGGGCGGGGCTTTGCCCGCCCGCGGCATTTATTTTGTCGGCTTTTGTTTTCCGCAGGGACTGTGCCGTTTTCGGCACCTTCCCTATTCATTCCATCATATCAAGGAGAATATCTTATGAAAATCATCCGCGCGACCGATTACTATGATATGTCCCGCAAGGCTGCCAACATCATCTCCGCCCAGGTCATCATGAAGCCCAACTGTGTTCTGGGTCTGGCGACCGGCGGTACCCCCGTTGGAACGTACAAGCAGCTTGTGGAATGGTACAACAAGGGCGATCTGGATTTCAGCGAAGTCACCACCGTCAACCTGGACGAGTACCGCGGCCTGCCCCGCGAGCATCCTGAAAGCTACTGGTCCTTCATGCACCGGAATCTGTTCGATTTGGTGAACATCCGTCCTGAGGCCATCCATCTGCCGGACGGCACCAACATGGATTCCGCCGCTGAGTGCGCCCACTATGACGAGATTATCCGCCGTCTGGGCGGCGTGGACCTGCAGCTGCTGGGCATTGGCCATGACGGACACATCGGCTTCAATGAGCCTGGTGCCGCTTTTGAGCTGGGCACCCACTGCGTCAGCCTGACCGAGGAGACCATTGAGGCCAACAAGCGCTTCTTTGACGGTGATGTGAACCAGGTTCCCAAGCAGGCGTACACGATGGGCATCAAGACCATCATGCAGGCCCGCAAGGTGCTGATGGTTGCCAACGGCGCCGGCAAAGCGGAGATTGTCAAGAAGGCGTTCTTCGGCCCCGTCACGCCGGAAGTTCCCGCCTCCATCCTGCAGATGCACCCCGACTTCACCCTTGTTCTGGATTCTGAAGCCGCTTCGATGCTGGACTGATTTTTACCCGGAGGGTAACGAGTCATGATTATCAAAAATGCGAAAATCTATACGCCGGAGCACACGTTCCGCACCGGTGACCTGATTATCCGGGAAGGGCGCATTGTGTACGGCGCTGCCCCGGAGCAGGGCGAGGAAGTCCTGGACGCGGACGGCGCATACGCACTGCCGGGCCTTGTGGACATTCATTTTCATGGCGCAGTCGGTCACGATTTCTGTGACGGGGACGAGGCAGGGCTTCAGGCCATTGCGGACTTTGAGGCGAGCAAAGGCGTGCTTGCCATCTGCCCCGCCACGATGACCTTCAGCGAGGAAATCCTGAACGGCATCATGGATATGGCGGCAGCGCACAAAAATGGTTCCGGCGCAGACCTTGTGGGCATCAACATGGAAGGGCCGTATATCAGCCCGAGCAAAATCGGCGCTCAGAATCCCAAATATGTTCAGGGCGCAGACGTTGGGATGTTCCACCGGCTTCAGGCGCGCAGCGGCGGGCTGATTAAGCTCGTTGACATTGCGCCTGAGGAGCCGGGCAATCTGGATTTTATTCGGGCGTGCTCGGAGGAAGTGCGCATCTCGATTGCTCACACCTGCACGGACTATGCCACCGCTAAGGAGGCGTTTGCGGCGGGTGCAAGCCACATGACCCACCTCTACAACGCCATGCCGGGCATCACGCACCGCGAACCTGGTCCCATCATTGCGGCGCTGGAGGATCACGCCGAGGTAGAGCTTATCACCGATGGCGTTCACATTCATCCCGCGATGGTTCGGTTCACCTTCAACACTTTCGGGGATGACCGCGTCATCCTGATTGCTGACAGCATGATGGCCTGCGGACTGCCGGACGGTTCGTACAGCCTGGGCGGTCAGGCCGTGACGGTGCGCGGACCGCGTGCCACCCTGACCGAGCATCCCGATGTCATTGCGGGCAGTGCAACCTGCCTGTATGACTGTATGCGCCATGCCGTCAAGGAAATGGGCGTTCCGCTGGAAAGCGCCGTGCGCGCCGCGAGTGAGAACCCGGCCAAGAGTATCGGCGTGGATTCCGACTACGGTTCCCTCGCCGCCGGGCGCTATGGCAACGTCATTCTGGCCGATGAGGATCTGAACATCCTCACCGTTGTGCAGAAAGGCAAGGTTATTTCCTCCGCACAGTGAGTGCGTAATTTAATAATGACAGGCATCCCCGGGCTTTGCGTCCCGGGGATGCTTTACTTTTCAACAAAATCGCCGTATAATGTGGAAAGTGATAAATTGCGCGAAAGAAGGACAAACCAATGATTCGTTTTGAATGTGACTACGGCGAGGGCGCGGCGCAGCCGGTCCTTGACCTGCTGCAAAAGACCAACCTCGTTCAGACCCCCGGTTACGGCACGGATGACTACTGTGAACAGGCGCGGGAACAGATTCGCCGCCTGTGCGATGCGCCGGACGCAGGCGTTCACTTTTTTGTAGGAGCCACGCAGGCCAACTTCACCTTCATTGATGCGGCGCTCAAGCCGTGGCAGGGCGTTCTCTGCGCGGACAGCGCACACATCCACGTTCATGAGACCGGTGCAGTCGAAGCGACCGGCCACAAGTGTCTGGCACTGCCCTCGGTGCAGGGCAAGATTACGGCGGAGCAGATTCAGCGTGCCTACGATGAGCATTGGGCCAATGACTCTCATGAACACATTGTCCAGCCGGGCATGGTCTATCTCTCCAACCCCACCGAGGACGGCACTCTTTACTCTAAAGAGGAACTGACCGACATCTCCGCTGTCTGCTATGCCTGCGGGCTGTACCTCTTTGTGGACGGCGCACGGATGGCCTACGGTCTGACCAGCCCGGCAAATGACCTGAGCCTTCAGGATTATGCCAACCTCTGCGATGCGTTCTATCTGGGCGGAACCAAGTGCGGCGCTCTGTTCGGGGAAGCGCTTGTCATTATCAACGAGGAGCTGAACGAGGATTTCCGTTATGCCATCAAACAGCACGGCGGTATGCTGGCCAAGGGCCGTCTGCTGGGGCTTCAGTTCCTGGCACTGCTCGACGGTGAGGACGGCAGCGGGTGCAGCCCCTATTACCGGATGGCGGCCCGGGCAAACAAACAGGCACTGCGCATCCGTGCCGCCTTTGAGGCGAAGGGCTGCCCGATGCTGTTTGACTCCCCCACCAACCAGCAGTTCCCCATCATCCCGGACGAGTGGCTGGAAAAGCTGAATGAGAAATACGCCACCACCTGGACCGCCAAGCCGGATGAAACGCACACTGCCGTGCGCTTCTGCACAAGCTGGGCCACCCGCGAAGAGGATGTGGAAACTCTGCTTGCAGACATTGCCGCACTGTGATATAATACCTTTCGCAAACTGAATACGCTCTTTTGTTGTGTGCCGCGTGGATCAGCCCCGATCCGCCGGAGAAGCAGGGTGAAATCCCCTCACAGTCCCGCTACTGTACAGTCAGATCGCCGGGCGGCGCACAGGGCTTCTTCACGATGGATGAGGAGGGCTGCTGTCTTTACAGGATAACTGTGCCCTTTTGCCATGGCAGAATGGCGTTTTTATTTTGCAGAAAAATAAAGGAGTGTTTATAAACCAATGGACAATCAGAAGAAAAAAAGCAACAAAAAAATAATTATTGCCATCGTTGCACTCATTGCTGCGATTGCAATTCTCCTGGGCATCTACACAGTGACCCGCCCCGAGACGCAGGACGGAACCAAAACCATCACGGTGGACGTTGTGATGCTTGACGGAAGCGACAGTTCTTCCACCCTTACCACGGACGAAGAATACCTGCGCGGCGCTCTTGAGGAAGCCGGCATGATTGAGGGCACCGAGAGCGAATACGGACTGTTTGTCACCACCGTGAACGGCGTGACAGCGGACGACTCCAAACAGCAGTGGTGGTGCTTTACCAAGGGCGGCGAATCTCTGGAGACCGGCGTGGACACCACCCCGATTGCGGACGGTGACACCTTTGAAATCACGCTGATGGAAGGCTACTGATGCCCCGCAGGCTGTCCACCCGGCAGATTGTGATGGCTGGGCTGATGGGCGCACTGCTCATGGTCCTCAAGGAGGTTCTGGCGCCGGTTCCGGGCATTGAACCCGTGTCCGCGCTCATCATCCTCTATACGCTGGAATTTCCCGTACTGGCGCCGTGGGCGATTGCGGTATTCGTTGTGCTGGAATTTGTGCTTTACGGGTTCGGGATGTGGAGTTGGATGTATTTGTACATCTGGCTGGTTCTCTATGCTGCGGTACGGTTCCTGCACGGCATGGACAGCGCGCTCGGTTGGGCCGTGGTGAGCGGCGTATACGGACTGGCGTTTGGGGCACTTTGTGCGCCGGTCTATCTGTTTACCCAGGGTCCGGGCGGTGCGCTGGCATGGTGGATTGCCGGGATTCCTACCGACATTGGGCACTGCATCGGCAATTTCTGCGTGATGCTGCTCGTCTACCGCCCGCTGCGCCGGGTTTTTCACCGTATTTCCGCACAGCTGTAAAAGGAAGTATAAAGACAGCCGTCGTATCGTTTTGCGATGCGGCGGCTGTCCTTATGTCTGTCTCTTTATATAAAAGCCGGGGGCCGGCCTTATTGGTTGTCTGGCCTTCCGCCGACACCTGCCGCGATTGCGGCGGGCACTTCGCATGGCGAAAGGGCGCAGTGTTTTTGAATCGGGCTTCACAGCCCGAACTTTTTACTTCCTTGTTGCTACGGTTTAAGTATACCGCCCCTTTATGGCAAAGCAATGAAAGAGTTATAAACGATTTGGTAAAATTTGGTGAACAAAAATTGAACAGCCCCCTGCCTGACGGCAGAGGGCTAAAATGTGCTGTAATTATTTGCGCAGGCGCTTATCGCATTTCTGGGCGAGGCGGGTTCCGAAAGACTGGAACACCTGCACCAGCACGACCAGCAATGCCGTGGCAAAAATTTCAAGAATCAGATTGTAGCGGTAGTAACCGTAGTTGATGGCCACCTTGCCGAGACCGCCGCCGCCGATAATGCCGGCCATAGCGCCGTATCCAAGGATAGTCGTGGCGGCAATCGTCGCGTTGGCAATCAGGCTGGGCAGGCTTTCGGGAATCATGACCTTGAGGATAATCTGCATCGGGGTTGCGCCCATGCTCTGAGCGGCTTCAACGACACCGGCATCCACCTCGCGGATGCTCGTTTCCACCAGACGGGAAACAAACGGGAAGGACGCAATGACAAGCGGCACAATGGCAGCCACCGTACCGATGGACGTACCCACAATCATGCGGGAGAGCGGAATGACGATGATCATCAAAATCAGGAACGGCACGCTGCGAAGCATATTGATAAAGCCGTTCAGCAGCTTCATGAACCAGCGCGGCAGGGGGCAGATGGAGCCCTTTTCCCCTACCACGAGCAGCACACCGAGCGGCAGACCGATGGCAAGCGCCAGCAGTGTGGAGATAACAGTGGAGTAGAAAGTTTCCCAAGTTTCCATCGGGATGGTGGGCAGAACTTCAAGGAAGGTCTGCCAGTCCTTTGATGCAAAAAACTCTGCCATTATTCTTCCACCTCCTCGCAGGAAATTCCGGGATAACTGCGGATATAGGCGAGCGCTTTCTCGGCCTCCGCATCATTTTCGGGCAGGGCGAGCAGCATACTGCCCAGCGTCTGGCCGTTGACAAGGCGGGTATCGGCGGACACAATCGAGACGAGCGCACCGCATTCAATGGCGAGACTGGCAACAAGCGGCTTGTCGGTCGTCTGGGTGCCGTTGAAGGCCACACGGACCATCCGCCGTCCGGGCAGGAGTTCATGTTCGGGCGTACCTGAAGGGAACACGAGGCGCTTGGCGGCCTCGGAATGGGGATTGGAGAAGATTGCGCTCACCGGCCCCTGCTCCACAACCGTGCCGTTGTCAAGGATGGCAACGTTGTTGCAGACCTGCTCCACAACGCTCATCTGGTGGGTGATGATGACCACCGTGATGCCAAGTTCGCGGTTGATCTTCTGAATCAGCTGCAGGATGGACTGGGTGGTCTTGGGGTCGAGCGCGCTGGTCGCCTCATCGCAGAGCAGCACCTTGGGATCGGTTGCAAGGGCGCGGGCGATGGCGATGCGCTGTTTCTGACCGCCGGAAAGCTGAGCAGGGTAAGCCTCTGCCTTGTCAGGCAGGCCGACGAGTTCCAGAAGTTCCCGGGCGCGGGCTTCGGCCTTGGACTTTTCCACGCCGGCCAGCTCCATGGGGAAACAGATGTTCTTCAGGCAATTGCGCTGCATGAGCAGGTTGAACTGCTGGAAGATCATCGTGATTTCCCGTCTTGCGGCGCGCAGCTCCGCAGGCTTCAGGTCCTGCATCCGGCGGCCGTGGACGGTCACGCTGCCCTCATCCGGGCGCTCAAGCATATTGATACAGCGCACCAGCGTGGATTTGCCGGCGCCGGACATACCGATAATGCCGTAGATGTCTCCATCGGCAATCTCCAGGTTGATGTCATTGAGCGCCACAAGCGTACCGGAGGCCGTGTCGAAGCGCTTTGTCAGGTGTTCGATCTGGATCATTTCACTTCTCCTTAACCCCAAAATTCCCTGCGCCGGTCAGGGCGCAGGGGAGCATTTCAGGTCTTGTTCAGAAATCAGAAAATAGCAACCACAGCGCCGTCATAGGTGGCGTTGATGTAGTCCTTGACGGCCTGGCTGGTCAGAGCGGCAGCGAGAGCCTTGATGGCGGGGTTCTCCTCGTTGCCTTCCTTGACGACGAGAATGTTGGCGTAAGTCTGAGCGGCTTCGCTGGAGGCATCCTCCACGGCGATGGCGTCCTTGCCGACGGAGAAGCCGGCTTCCTGTGCGTAGTTGCCGTTGATGACAGCATAATCCACATCGGCGAGGGTGCGGGGCAGCTGAGCGGCTTCCATCTCAACAATCTCAACGTTGTGGGGGTTCTCGATGATATCGTTCTTGGTAGCGGTCAGGCCAGCGCCTTCCTTGACGGTGATGATGCCCTGAGCGGAGAGCAGCTGCAGAGCGCGGGCTTCGTTGGTGGTATCGTTGGGAACGGCAATCTTGGCGCCCTCAGGCAGTTCTTCCAGGGTCTTGGTCTTGCCCGGGTAGAGGCCGAACGGCTCGTAGTGGATCGCCGCCACGCTCACAAGGTGGGTGCCGTTTTCGGCATTGAAGTTCTCAAGGTAGGGACCATGCTGGAAGTAGTTGGCATCGACCTCACCATTCTCGGTCACGAGGTTGGGCTGGACGTAGTCGGTAAATTCCTTGATTTCCAGCGTGATGTCAGCCTTGGCGAGAATATCTTTGGCAACGTTCAGAATTTCGGCATGAGGCACCGGGGAGGCAGCCACCGTGATGGTGGTGCCGGCCAGAGCGGCGTAGTCAACAGTGGCATCGTAGCCATCGCCGGTGAAATCAGCGGCAGCCTCGGAGGAAGCGGCCTCGGAGGAAGCGGCCTCAGAAGAAACAGCCTCGGAAGAGGCGGGCTCAGAGGAGGCGGCAGAGGAAGCGGTGGAACCGCAGGCAGCCAGGCTCAGGGTCAGCGTTGCGGCGAGCAGAGCAGAAAGAAACTTTTTCATGATCAAATCTCCTTTATAATTGTTTGGACAGTCTTTTGTTTTGTGTTTGGGCTGTACAGCGAGCTTGCGGGGCGCTGTGCGGCCCAAAGTCATGGCGGGTACTCCCCTCAAAGCACCGTTTTGCACATTCGCACCCCGGGCTGTCCACATTTGGGGCTGTAGTTCATAGCCCTTCCCTCCTTTCAGGTAAACAAAAAGAGCGGAACACCGCTCCGGCGTTCCGCTCTGTGTTTGCCTCAGGCGTTAAAAACGCACAGGACAAGCAAGCGCAGGCTGCCGGAGCATACTGCACATGCACATCATCATGCCATCACGGCGTTCAAAAATATTAGTCATGACGGCACTTCCTTTCCCTGTGGCGTTTTGTGAATTGCTATGGCGACAGTATAGTCTTTTTCCGCCGCGATGTCAAGCGCTTTCCCAAAAATTGTGAATTCCCACAAACTTTGTAGGAAAGTTGCTTTACTCCCTTGCCCGGATGACAAAAATCTGCTATGATGAGGAAAACAAATCCAGGAGGAAGGCAGCATCCATGAAGTTTTCAACCAAAGACCGGTATGCACTGCGACTCATGGTAGAGCTGGCAAACAATAAACCGGAGGAATATCTTCCGCTCAAAGCCGTAGCGGACAGTCAGAACATCAGCGCCAAGTATCTGGAACAGATTGTCTCTCCTCTGTCCCGGGCCGGGCTGGTGGAGAGCGGGCGCGGCAGTCAGGGCGGTTACCGCCTGACCCGCCCCGCCGCATCCATCACAGCAGGGGATATCCTGCGGGCGGTGGAGGGCGAGATTGTGCCCATCCCGTGCCTGGCTTCCTCCGCCGGGGACTGCCCGCGCCGCAGCAAATGTGAGACGCTGGGGTTCTGGGCCGGGCTGAATGACGTCATTAACAACTACCTGGACGGTGTGACGCTCGAGCAGCTGCGCGGCGTCTCGCTGGAAGAGCCTTAACAGCATACGGTAAAAAATAACAAAAACCGGCGTCCCTTGCCTTTGTCTGGGCAGGAACGCCGGTTTTGCTGATTCAGGTGTCAGGAAATTTCATCCGTTGGGGCGCTGTCTGCCTCAGCAGAAGAGTCCGGGGTGGTATCCCCTGCGTTCTTATAATTCGGATCCTCAGCGCCGCAATTCGTACAGACGCCGTTGACATAGTTGTGACCAGTCGGATTCACATAGCTGTCGCGGTAATCCTTGGAAGGATCCTCATTGCAGTGGTGAAGGGTGTATCCCTGCTCGGTGCAGGTAGGTGCGATAACTTCATCCCAGTAAGTCAATACCGGCTCCGGGCTGGCAGTGGGCTCTGCGGTCGGCGTGGGGGACGGTGTGGCAGTCGGCGTCGCGGTCGGGGTAGGACTCAGGGTTGCAGTGGGAGTTGCGGTGGGAGTTGCAGTTGGCGTAGCTGTGGGTTCCGGCTCCTCGGTAGGCTCCGGTTCGCGGGTCGGCTCCGGTGTCGCCGCCACGGAAGGCATCACGCTGACATCCTTATCACCAATGTGCGCCGGGGCCGAGGTGAGGGTGGGACGGTCATCCTCGGTGATATAGCTGTGGGTGCGAATATAATCAAACATCACATCCATGGCGGCAGAAGTGAGATGAATCCCGTCACTGCTCTCCACATAGCCATTCTTTGCATAGCCGGTGGAGGAATCCTTGAGCACCTCGGCGCTGTTGAGGAACTTCCAATCATTCTCCTGACACAGTTCCACAAGTGCCTGGTTGTATTCATCCAGCTGGGTCTGGGTCAGACGGGAGTTGGAGTGTTTCTGTCCGATCGGCGGGATAGAATTCACGATGATATCCACGCTCGGGTAGGCCTGAACGATGGCGCGGATGCCCTCAGCGTAGTTTTCGGCAAAGCTGGCAGCAGAATAGCTCGGGTCAAGGTCATTGGTGCCAAACGTCAGGATTACGCGGCGGGGCTGCATGATGGCCACCGCCTGAGGCATCGTTTTATAGCTGCTGTACCCCGAGAACTGAACACAGGCATAGCTGGCCAGCGAACGGGCCGACATTCCCACCGAGCCGATGGCATTGTCATAGGAGCAGTAATCGAACATCCGGTACATCCGGGCGGTA
This sequence comes from Oscillospiraceae bacterium, assembly GCA_029006135.1. Classification (GTDB taxonomy): domain Bacteria; phylum Bacillota; class Clostridia; order Oscillospirales; family Ruminococcaceae; genus Gemmiger. Next base: position 23,655 of record JAQXGE010000022.1, read on the forward strand.
TTGGAATCGCCAAGGAACAGTGTCTCATCAATATAACTCTGCCCGGCGTCGTCCGTCTGTGCAAGGATGGTGGAGCTGTACTCTTCGGTATTTATGGTATTTTCATCTTTATTGTAGCCGCTCTCACTCACCATGGATGAGGAGGAGACAGAGTCAGTCTCCTCCTTTTCAGCCGCAGAGAGATCACCGCGCACAATAAAAAAAGCGGCAATCACCGTGAAGAACAGTGCGGCACAGCAAAGCGCCAGCACAAAATACATTCGCTCTCTTTGATCAAGACCGGCCCAAAAACCCGGTCCATTTTTCTTTTTAGCCATGCTCAATCCTTTCCGTTGTCTCTATCCTTAAGGCTCCGGTGCAGTGCCGGAACGTTTATGTATTTTCGTATAAAGAGTATTTTACACCATTCTGTCTCATTTCACCAGTGGTTTTCTTGTTTTTCATATTTTTTGCACAAAAAAAGCACCTGCCATTTAGACAGGTGCCACAAGATACAACAAAAGTAACTCTCAGCTGCCGGACTTTTCCGTTTTGGGCAGCAGGTTGGCTTTTTGCAGCGCAGGGCGCAGGGCCAAATACAGCACCACGGCGCAGACCGTAGAGAGCAGCGAGTTCACAAGCGTTACACCGCTGCTGATTTTTGCCACAACGGAAGCAAGGGAGGCTTCCTGACCGAAAATATAACGGTTGCGGAAATAGCCGAGGAACGGGTCGGTGAACACATTGACCAGCAGGCCGCTGAACGCCGAGCCGATGACTGCCGCAAGATACCGTCCTTTGTTGGCGGAATCAAGTTCATTGAGTTTGAACACGCGGTGCGCAAAGAAGCCGCAGACCAGACCGATGATGAATTTGAGAATGAAGGTTGTGATTGCGTAGCCCGGATCGCCGGCCATAACATCCGCCAGTGCAAGGCCGATGGCGCCCGCCAGGCCGCCCGAAACGCCGTCAAGCAGCATCGCCGTCAGCGCCGTGAAGGTATTGCCCAGATGGAAAGAAGATCCGGTGCCGAACACGTTGGGAATCCGGAAAAAGTCATAGGCGATCAGGCTGAGCGCAGCCATCACACCGATGATGGCAATTTTTTTGGTCGTGAATTTGGTTTTGGTGAGCGCCGCCACAAGCAGAGCGAGCGCCACCACAACGAAGAACAGAAGCCACATGGTTGTTGTTGACATGGATGATTTCCCCTCTCATAAATGCTTTCCCCTGCCGGTCTTGACAAACCCGTCCGCAAAGGGTATGCTCCCATTATAGAGTTTTCTGGCATCGTTAAAATAGCCAGAACAAAACTTTTTTATGGGGCCAGAGGAGGATTATCCATGATTACACTGCACCCGGAGGAGAAAGTACCGCTCTACGAACAGCTCTATGAGGCATTGGCGGCGGACATCCGCAGCGGCACGCTGCTCCCCGGCAAACCGCTTCCCGGCCGTCGCACCATGGCCGCCCAGCTGGGCGTGAGCACAAACACGGTGGACGCAGCCTACCAGATGCTCGCCGCCGAGGGGTTGGCCGAGCCGCGCCCCCGCAGCGGCTTTTTTGTGCAGGAAACCGGCGGTATGCTCCACACCCGCACCGCGCGCAGTGCCTCGGCGCCCGCGAACGCAAATACGCAGGGTAAAAGCAGCGATATATTATACGATTTGTCAACCGGAAGTATTGACACAAGCCTGTTCCCTGCCCGGAGCTGGGGACGAATTCAGAAAGAATTGATGTATCAGCGCCCCGAACTGCTTCAGCGCGGTGAGATGCAGGGGGATGCCAATCTGCGCGCAGGCATTGCGGACTATCTGAGCGAATACCGGGGTGTGGACTGCACGCCGGAACAGATTGTGGTCGGCGCGGGGATTGAGTATCTTCTCGGCTGTCTGGCACACCTCTTTGCGGGCAGCACCGCAGCCATTGAGAATCCCGGCTACGGACGAACCCGGGCGGTGCTGGAGAACAGCGGCATCCCCTGTGTACCGGTCGATATCGACCGCAGCGGTCTGCCCGCCGATGCGCTGGAGCACTCCGGCGCAAACCTGTGCTATATCACACCGAGCCACCACTTCCCCACCGGCGTAACCATGCCGGCTCCCCGCCGCGCGCAGCTGCTGGCTTGGGCCGCGGAAAAGCCGGGGCGGTACATATTGGAGGACGACTATGACTCGGAGTTCCGTTTTGACACCCGCCCCCTGCCCAGTCTGCAGGGTATGGCAGGGCCGGATGGACCGGTTGTCTACCTGACCACCTTCTCAAAAAGTCTGGCACCGGGGATGCGCATTGCCTGCATGGTGCTGCCGTACAGTCTTTTGGCGCAGTACCGCCGGGATTTTGCCGTCTACGCCAACACGGTGAGCCGATACGAGCAGCAAACGCTCTGCGCTTTTATGGAAAAGGGCTGCTTTACCCGCCACATTGCCCGGATGCGGCTTGCCTACAAGCGGCGGATGGAGGATTTTGCGGGACAGCTGCGCGGCGAATTCGGACCGCGGCTCAAGCTGAAAGGCGAACACTCGGGGCTGCACTTTCTGCTGACGCTGCCCGGGGCCGGTGGCGAGGAGGTCATGGTTCGGGCTGCCGCCGCACAGGGGGTGCGCCTGCGTGGGCTGAGCGAATATTACATGGCTCGGCCGGAAAACTGCCAGCCCGACACGGTGGTTGCGGGCTACGCGGGCCTTGATGCGAAAGAGATCCCAAACGTCTGCGCCGCACTCGGTAAAGCCTGGAAAAAATAACGTTTTATCATTGCAATATTTCCAAAAGCTGCTCGGTTCCTTCCTGCGTCAGTTCCCATTCCTGTCCCGGGCAGGAGGTCATGGACGGGACTGCGGCGGTGATGGTCAGCGAGGGGGACGCGCAAAGATATTCCATTGTCTGTTCGACCGTGTTGAGGTCCTGCGCGCGCAAATCGGTGAGGGTCCGGGCGGACGCGGCCCGCAGGCCCCCAATCAGTTCCGGCATCTGCGCGGGGTTCTGGCGCAGCAGTGCCGACCAGATGCTCACACGCAGGCGGGCCGCGGCGGGTGCGTTCTGACCAAGGGAAAGCTGCGCCAACAGCGATGCGGCATCCTCAGGGCCAAACTCCACCACAGGGTCACCGGACAGGCCTTTGTCCCGCCGGGCATCCGCATCCAATAAAGCGGAAGTGTCGAGCCGGGCCGCCGTTCCCTGTTCCCACAGCCCGGCCAGACAGGCGGGCGTTGCGGCAAGATAGAACTGCGGTGCGGCGCCCACCGTCTGACCCAATAGCTGTGCAGCCCGGGCCGGACCGGCGCTCTGGCTGCAATCCGCCAGCGTGGTGGTGCCGGAGGGTGCATTGACCCGCAGGGAAGAAGGCAGACCGCAGAGCGTCAGGGACGCAGCGGGAGCATCCAGGCGCAGCAGGACAAAGCCGGGTTCCTCCTGCTGAACCACCACCAGTACCGTCGCGGTGAACTGCGCGCCCGGTTCCACCGTGACGCCTGAGGTCACTGTGTTGGCCTGTCTTACCCTCTCCTGTGCTGACCGCTGAGCGGAAAAATACGTCACTGCCCCGATGAGCGGGAGGATGAGCAGCAGCGTCAGGCCAAGGCTTGACCAGAATAATGCGGCGCGTGAACGCATAAAAGTACCTCCTTTGCGGCAAAGTATACTTACAGTTTGGGCGGCTTTGCCCAACGGTATACGCAAAGGAGTGAAGTGTATGCATCATGAAATTTACGGTCCCCGGGGCGCCGAGGAGGAACACAGCGATTTCTGGACAGATCTGGCCGAGGGCGCTGATATGCTGCCCGGCGTTCTCCCCGCGGAGGAGGAGCAGGAGAAAAGCGATTTGTTCTCCGGCCTGAGTGCACAGGAGCCTTACGGCCCGGCCGCAGCACACCGGACAGGCAGAACACTGAACCGGCGTGACGGTGCCATCGTGCCCGAAACGCCGCTGCCCAGCGAAAACGACCCTCTTGGCAGCTGGACCGGTGTGCCGGAAAACGCCAATGAAATCCCGACACAGGATCAGGACGACCTGTAAACGGCAGTTCCCCGCAGGCAAAAGGCGGCTCCCCGGCAAAGCGGGGAGCCGCCTGTATTTTGTCAATTTGTCTGCGCTGAGGTTACAATTTTGAAAAAGAGTGCGCCGAGCGTATTGCCCAGAATGACCATGGGGAAATAGTACCAGGCGGGCAGGGTGCGGGCGGCCGCAAAATAGAACGCATCCGCTACGCAGTGGTCAAAGCCGCAGAAGATAAACGTTGCCACCGGCAGGCTGAGCAGAATCAGTTTGCCGGTCTTTTTGTAGCCGCTCACCGCCAGATACATCATCATGCCGCAGCCAAATCCGAGAGCCAGTGCTTTGAGCGGGGACTGAGCAAGTTTTGCCTCCATGCTCATCCCGGCAAACCCGAACAGTTCGGACGCCGCCAGACCGGTCAGGGCCGCACCGAGCAGATTGAACAAAAGCATCAGGGCATAATCAGCAATATGACGGGCAAGGCCGGTTTTTTCCAGCGGGAAATCTCCGATGCGTCCTGTATAGAGCGGCGACCCGGTCAGCACCACAGCAATCAGGCCGACAGAAAAGAGGAACGGCGAGACCAGTGGGTCCCCCGTGTGCAGATAGGTAATCCCGCCGATGCCGATCAGGATGCCGGCGAGCAGTTCCTTGCAGTATTTCAAGACAGTCTCCCCCTTTATTTTACGATGCGCACAGTATACCATGAGGGGAAGGGATTTGTACAGAGCAGAAATGCAGGGATTTTTGCGCAAATTTTGAGTCAAACCTATGGCATACGGCGCATAAATATGGTATGATATTATACTGTAACATTGTGCCATAGACCGGCGGAAAGCCGGATTCAAGCGGAAGGGATGAACGCTGAATGGGGAACTTGAACGAAGCAGGGCAGAAAATCCGTGTCGGACTGCTGTTCGGCAGCGTTTCCAGTGAACACGAAGTCAGTCTGGTCTCGGCGGCAGCATGGGCGGAAGCGCTGAGCGAATTAGACAAAAAATACGAAGTTATTCTTGTAGGAATCACCAAAGCCGGGCACTGGCTGCGGTACAGCGGCCCGATTGCCGCCATCCGGGACGGTTCCTGGGAGCAGGATGCCTCCTGCGTGCCCTGTGTGCTCAGCCCCGACCGAGGCGACCACGGTCTGCTCGTCCGCGGCAAAGACGGATGCTTTGTGGAGCGGCTGGATGCAGTCGCGCCGATCCTGCACGGAAAGAACGGCGAGGACGGAACGATTCAGGGGCTTTTGGAGCTGGCCGGCATCCCCTATGTGGGCTGCGGTGTGCTGGCTTCCGCCGTCTGCATGGACAAAGCGGCCGCCAACACGATGATGGATGCCGCCGGGGTCCCGCACTGCAAGTGGTGCTATGCCGTCCGGCCCGAAGCAGAACAATCGATGGGTACACTGCTTGACCGTGTGGAAAAGCAGCTGTGCTATCCGGTCTTTGTCAAGCCCGCCAACGCGGGGTCAAGCGTGGGCATCAGCAAGGCGCATAACCGCGCCGAGCTGGAAACAGCCATTGCCGTAGCTCTGCGCGAGGATGACAAAGTAGTCTTTGAGGAGTTCATTGACGGGCAGGAAGTGGAGTGCGCCGCCATCGGAAACCCTGATGACCCGGACTCCGTGACCGCCACCCGCCCCGGCGAAATTCTGGCGGGCGCGGAATTTTATACCTACGATGACAAATACAAAAATGGCGTGTCTCAGGTTGTCATTCCCGCACATCTTCCGGAAGAAAAGCTGGACGAAGTGCGCAATGCGGCCATTCACGCTTATCTGGCACTGGGCTGTACGGGTCTTGCCCGCTGCGATTTCTTTGTGGAGCGCGGCACCGGGCGGGTTCTGTGCAACGAGCTGAACACCATGCCGGGCTTTACCCCCATTAGTATGTATCCCAAACTGATGGAGCAGGAAGGTCTGAGCTTTGCCGCGCTGACCGATCGGCTGATTGGTCTGGCGCTGGCCAAAAAGAAAGGTGCGTATTGATGGACACACGACCCATCGGCGTATTTGACAGCGGCCTGGGCGGTCTGACCGCAGTGCGCCAGCTGCGCAGGCAGCTGCCCGGCGAAGATATCATCTACTTCGGCGATACCGGCCGCGTTCCTTACGGCCCGCGCGGGCGGGATACCATCGTGCAGTATGCACGGCAGGACATCAATTTTCTGCTGTCCTGCAACGTCAAATTCATCATGGCCGCCTGCGGGACTGTCTCCTCAACCTATCCGTCTGCCGAAGCGGCAAAGTTGCCCGTACCCTATACCGGCGTGATCGGCGCGGCATCCCGCGCGGCGGCACAGGCGACCCGCAGCGGATGCATCGGCGTGATCGGAACGCCGGCCACCATCCGAAGCGGCTCTTATGCCAACCTGTTGAAAGAACTGGTGCCGGGGGTCCGCATTGTGGCAAAGGCCTGCCCGATGTTCGTTCCGCTTGTTGAGAACGGCTATGTCAATGACGGCAACCCGGTCACACGGCTCATCATTGAGGAATACCTCACCGAGGTGCGCGATGCAGGGGTGGACACCCTGATTTTGGGCTGCACCCACTATCCCCTGCTGAAAAAGATGATCGGCGATTTTATGGGGGACAACGTGACCCTGATCGACCCCGGCAAGCTCACCGCCATTGCCGCCGCAAAGGCGCTCGATGATTTGGAGCTGAGCAGCGGGAAGAAGGACGGCGGGACCGTGCGCTTTTTTGTCAGCGACACGCCGGAAGGGTTTGACGAACAGGAACGTCTTTTCATGGGGGACTGCGCAGGCGGGACCGTGGAACAGATTGCCATTGAAAATTATTGAAGGAACGCTCAATTATGTCAAAAGCAGTGGAAGAAAATTACCTAATCACCATTCGGGGAACCATGGAGCAGAACGGTGACACCGACTCGGTGGAACTGATGACCAAGGGCAACTTTGCCCAGCGCGGCAGTTCCTATTACATTGTCTACGCCGAGACGGAGGCCACCGGCTACGCGGGCTGCACCACGGCGGTGCGCGTCTCGCTCGATGCACGGCAGGTCACAATGACCCGCTACGGCAAGGTGCCCAGCCAGCTTGTGATTGAAAAGGGCGTGCGCCATCTCTGCCACTATGAGACGGGTTACGGCTCAATCACGCTCGGCGTGGCCGCCGATGAGATTGAGCACCGGCTCCATTCCGAGGGTGGCACGCTGCGGTTCAGCTACACGCTGGATTCCGGCGCTGAAACGCTCATCAGCCGCAACCTGGTGGAGATTCAGGTGGAGAAACTCAACAAGAACCCGGAGGACCGGGAAAACCCAACGCAGGAGGAGTAAAATCATGAACTACCAATACTACAATCCCCGCAAAGCTGCCCTTGATGCCGCGCGGGAACTGCTGACGGGCGCAGCCCATGCCGCCATGGCCGCCGGAACGCTGCCCGAGGCGGAACTCCCGGATTTCATCGTGGAGATTCCTGCCGATGTGAAGAACGGCGACATTGCCTCCAACCTGGCCATGGCGGGCGCACGGGCATTCCACCGCGCACCGCGTCAGATTGCGCAGGCCATTGTGGACGCTCTGGACCTGACCGGTTCCCCGTTTGCGAAAGTCGAGATTGCCGGGCCGGGATTCATCAACCTGTTCCTCGGCGAGGCCTGGTTCACCGATGTGCTGCGTGCCGCCTGCTCCGAACCGGAGTACGGGCGCACGCAGACCGGCAAGGGTAAGCGCTATAACGTTGAATTTGTTTCCGCCAACCCCACCGGACCGATGCACATGGGCAACGCGCGCGGCGGTGCGCTGGGTGACTGTCTGGCCGCCTGCCTGGACTGGGCCGGCTACGATGTGACCCGTGAGTTCTATATCAACGATGCGGGCAACCAGATTCAGAAGTTCGGCAAGAGTCTGGCCATCCGGTATTTGCAGCTCTACCGCGGCGAGGAGGCTGTGCCTCTGCCGGAGGAGTGCTACCAGGGTGCCGACATCATCGAGCGCGCCAAAGAGTTTGCCGCCGTGCATGGGGATTCCTATATCAACCGCGACTTTGAGGAACTCAAGCAGGCGCTCATTGATGACGCACTGCCCAAGAATATTGCGGGGCTTCAGCGTGACCTTGGCAAGTACCGCATCGAATACGATGTCTGGTTCCATGAGAGTGACCTGCACAAGAGCGGTGCCGTGGACGAGGTCATTCAGATTCTGATGGACAAAGGTGCCTGCTACCGTGCCGAGGACGGTGCCATCATGTACCGCAGTGCCCAGTACGCCGCCAAATACGGCGTTGCCAACCGCAAAAAGAGCGAGGACGGCAGCGAGGAGGAGGCCAAGGACGAGGTTCTGGTCCGTGCAAACGGAATTCCCACCTACTTTGCCGCTGACATTGCCTACCATTACAACAAGCTGAAGGTCCGCGGCTTTGATCGTGCCATCGACATTTGGGGTGCCGACCACCACGGCCATGTAGCCCGCATGAAGGGTGCCATGGACGCCGTGGGGCTTGACGGAACCAAGCTGGATGTTGTGCTGATGCAGATGGTCAATCTCATGCGTGACGGCAAGCCGGTCCGCATGAGCAAGCGCACCGGCAAGGCCATCACGCTGACCGATCTGCTGGACGAAGTGCCGATTGATTCCGCGCGCTTCTTCTTCAATCAGCGCGAAAGTTCCTCCACGCTGGACTTTGACCTTGATCTTGCCGTGCGCAATGACAGCGAGAACCCCGTGTACTATGTCCAGTACGCGCACGCCCGCATCTGCTCGGTTCTGAAAAAGCTCGAGAGCGAAGGCATCACCTTTGCCGGCGCGCAGGCCGTGGATGCCTCGGTCCTGACTGACCCGTCTGAGCAGGCATTGCTTCGGATGCTGTCCGCTTTCCCGGCAGAGATTGCCGCCGCCGCAGAGAAGTACGATCCGGCGCGCATCACCCGCTTTGTCATTGACCTGGCAACCGGCTTCCACCGTTTCTACAATGCCTGCCGGATCCTGGATGCCGAGCCGGCTGTCCAGCAGGGACGCATCGCGCTGTGCCTGGCCGTTCGCGGCGTGATCCGCAACGTGCTGACTATGTTTAAGGTCACGGTTCCGGAGAGTATGTAAAAATTTCGTTCTTTCGTCAAATATATAAAGCAAAAACCGCCAGGAGTGTGGGGGGGCACGCTGCCCCGCCGCTCCCGGCGGTTTTATTTTGGCAAAAGAAAAAGTTGGATGCGCACAGACACCCAACAGGTATATTATATCATATCTGTCAACGGGCTTTCCATTCGTAAGATGCACGAATAATTCGTAATTTGTTTAGCGGTTCTGCGAATAGACAAACTCTTAAGCGTATTGTATATTATAGTCACAGAAAGAAAACAGCCGGAGATAAGGAACCAGCAGTTCCAAGAAAAAGCCGCTTTCAAAGGAAACGGAAAAGGCTCGGCAGCATCCCCAATGATTCAGCAGGAAGATTTTTCAAAGGCTTTCAAAGGAAAGTCTCAATGGAAACACCTGATGATACAGGGAATCTGAAACCGAAAGGCCGCCGAATAAACTTGAAAGAGAAAAGGCAAAGCCGGCAGGATTTCGTAAGGAAGGAGGCTCAAGTCCAATGGCTAATTGTAAAGATCCCATTCATCACCGGCGGGCCTGGGCCTGCTGAAAAAGACGAACCACATCGACAGCCAAAGGTCATTACCTGAGTGAAAGAGAAAAGATTGATGGATCGGTTCGGCAAACTTTGAAGCAGCAGACCCAGGGACCCGTCAAAAGAAGTCCCCGCATTGAAGATAGATTGGATGAAGTTTTCAGCAAAGAGTATGACCGAATAAAACGCATAAAAGCGTTGGTTCTGATGAGAAACGGATAATTTTCGGACACATAACCCGACTTGAATATATCCCGAAAAAGAATCATTAGACAGTAAAGGGAAATTCCAATGAGCTGAAATAATTTCCCCTGACACAAGGAGATGTCAGGAGGTCAATACAAACGAAGCATTGTAAGGTTACCGGTGATCTTTATGAAAGAATCCACCCCGCCGAACAGTTCGTTCTTCACCTGATCAGCAAGGAGAAACTCCAATGTACTAAGAGTAAAGAGGAGACAATCCTCTGGCATCAGACCCGCTGATTGCACTGTATCCCCGTTCCAGAGATGCTATCCCAATCGGAAATGTCAATTCAGTGGCTCCGTTCGCAAGAATCCAGTTCATTGAAAACCGAAGACCTTGATTGGAACTGCAAATAACGAACCAAAGGGATTGCAATCCATGACCGAAACTGACCGTCATTCAACGGAATAAAATCCATCGAGTGCATAAGCAATCGAAAGTAAGGATGAGGTTGCCATGAAAATGAGCAAACAGTCCGAAAAATGATGACCAAGGGTATGAGGCTATGACTCCAATTAAGTAGAACCGCCCCGGCACCACAAGGGTAGAAGGTGCCGGGGCTTTTTTGCGGCTTGTGTCGGCTTTTTTCGTCCGCCCTTCCCTGCCCGAAATCCGCCTGCGGCTATGATTGCCGCCATGCCGGACACAGGAATCATTCCGCCGCCGGCATAGCAAAAACGCCGCCGCATAAAAATCAACCAAAAGCAAAAAATCCCCGATTCCCGGGCTGTCATGCTCAGGTATCGGGGATTTTTAACATCTTTTGCCATAAGATTCAGTATCTTATCCGCGGGCCTGCCGCAGACAGCGTCCCGACAAGTCGAGGCGGGCACCGCGGCGTACAGGCCGATTTATAAAATTCACTCTTTATCGCCCTTACTTTGGTTCAGTTCCGCGCGCAGGCGGATCAGCATGGCAATATCTTCCTTATCCTGTTCGGTGAGGGAACCGCGCAGCCCCTGATAGGCCGCAATCGGCTCATCCCGGATGAGGTCATCCAGTGTACTTGTGCTGTCCGTCATGCCGTACAGCTCGTTGGGTGTCAGGTCCAGCACTTCACAGAGTTGGCGAATCAAATCTCCGTTCGGTTCGGTGAGATTGTTTTCCCAGTTGCTGACGGTTGTGTTCTGCACGCCAAGACGGTCGGCAAGTTCCTTTTGGGTTAGCCCCTTTGCCTTGCGCGCCGCCTGAATCCGCGGTCCAAAATTGATTGACATCTGCCTCACCTCCTCTTAACTTTACCACAGCGCAGAGAAATTGTAAAGAAAAAAATCCAGATTTCATGAAATTTTTGATTGACATTCCATTTTTTATGAATATAATTAAAGATGATTCCAGAATTTATGGAATCGAAAATTATAAGGAGGAATGTCTATGCAGAATCTTACCATTGACACCGGCGTGCAGTGTTTTGCCGTCAACGGAGGCCCCGAGAACGGCGGCGGGGTGCTGCGCTTCAACCCCGGTGACCCGGGTGTGTACAGCCGTTTTCTTGCGCTGGAACCCGAGATGAAGGAACTGGAACACAGCCTGAGCGAAAAAGGTCAGCAGCTGCCCGAGAAAGACGGCAAGGGCGCGCTTGAGCTTTTGGACGAGGCGGACCGCCGTGCCAAGGCACTGCTGGCGGAAGTGTTCGGTCCCGGGAATGACTTTGACTCCATTTTGGGCGGTGCGAGCCTGATGGCGGTGGCATCCAACGGGGAGCGGGTCATTACCAACCTGTTTGCCGCCCTGCAGCCCATTTTGGAGCAGGGTGCGCAAACCTGCGCACAGCAGCGCGCCGAGACGGCTGTGGCACAGGCCAACGCCCGCCGCGCCGCGCGGGGAGACAGTGAATGACAGATGCCTGGTGCCTGCCGAGCTGCCTGACGGTGGAGGGGAAAAGCTACGGAATCCACGCGGATTACCGGGATGTTCTGGACGTAATCCAGTGCCTGAACGGCAAAGACGAGCCGGAATTTATCCGCTGGTATGTAGCTTTGTCGCTTTTCTACAAGGAGGAGGTCCCGGTCTGTCACCGAAGTGCGGCGATGAATGCCATGGCAGATTTCATCGCCTGCGGTCAGCCGCAGTCCTGTGCGCCGGGGCCAAAATTGCTGGATTGGCAGCGGGATGCCGCGGTGATTGTGGCGGACGTGAACCGGGTCGCCGGGCAGGAAGTGCGTGCGCTCCCCTTTTTGCACTGGTGGACCTTTATCGCCTACTTCAATGCTATCGGGGAGGGACAGCTCTCCACCCTGCTGCGTGTGCGCGGCAAATTGCGGCGCGGGCGCAAACTTGAACCTTGGGAGATGGATTATTACCGCGAAAATCGTGCTCTTGTGGACGGCCGCGAACCGCCGACCGTCCAGGAGCAGCAGGAAAAAGCCCGGCTGGAACGGATTTTGGCCGGAAAAGAACCATAAGGAGGTGACGTATGGCAAATACTTATGCGGGTTCAATCAATGTTGACACTTCATCCGGCAATCAAAGTTCGAGCGTGCGTGTGCTCTCAGAGGAATTGAGCGGGCTTGAGGACCAGCTGCAGAAGGTTAGTCAGGCAATGGATACCGCTTTTGCCGCGCAGCAGGTACAGGCGCTGGCAAAAGGCACCACTGCCGCCGCCAAGGCTCAGAACCAACTGGCATCCGCCGTCCGCAAGGCCGGGCAGTCAGCCCGTCATTCCCTTGCAGATTTTGATGAACTGAACCGTTTGGCGAGCGCGGCCACCTCGAGCAGCAGTTCCTCGAGCCGATCCAGCAAAAAAAATACCAAAAGCACTGCGGAGAAAAGCGCAGAGATGCAGGAAGCGCCCACCGAGAGTGCTCTGGATGGGCTGAAAGATTTTTTCTCCGTTCTGCGTGAAAATCTTGAACCCTCCGCCGTTCTATGGCAAAACACCTGGGCGCAGATGAAACAGACCGCCGCCGAGGTCTGGCCGCAGATTCGGCAGGCGGCACAGGATTGTTGGGACAATGCGCTCTCTCCCCTGCTGCTCAATCTGCGGGACGTTTTTCTTCCCGGGGTTATCAACAGTTTCTCGGCCGCTTTTGCGCCGCTTGTCAGCGGGGCAGGCATCACCGCGATTCAGGCATTTGGAGAAGGATTTGTCTGGAGCTGCGGGATTCTCAGTGAGGCGGTAAACAGTGTGGTCATTCCTGCGCTCAACCTGCTGCTGACGGTTTGGCAGGGAATGATGGAGGGGATTTCCTCCGCCTGGGCCACCTACGGGGAGCCGCTGGCACAGGGTATCCTGCTGGCGTTCACCAATTTTGAGGAAATCCTCACTCTGGTGTGGCAGAACACGCTTCAGCCTTTTTTCCAGTTCTGTATCGAGAGTGTTGGCACGCTCTGGGAGCAGCATCTGCAGCCGCTCTGGAATAACCTGACGATGCTTTTCAGCGAAATTGGCCTGTGTGTGCTGAATTTCTGGAACGGTGTGCTCGCACCGCTGGCCGCGTGGCTGGCGGAAAATTTCGGTCCCGTATTTGAACTGGTATTTGAGGCCATTGCAGGGGCCGTAATCGGGACTGTGGGTGTTCTTTCTGATTTGATGAACACCGCAGTTGAACTGTTCCGGGGCGTGACGGAGTTCCTGAACGCCGTGTTCCGCCATGACTGGGATGCCGCCTGGATTGCCGTGCAAAGCACGGTGATTGGCGTGTGGGAAGGCATTACCTCTGCGGTAAAAGGTGCGGTGAACACCGTTATCGGCTTTGTCAACGGGATGATTTCCGCCGTTGTGGCCGGTGTAAACACCGTCACACGGGCCCTCAACGGCCTTTCTTTCACCATCCCGGACTGGGTGCCGGGAATCGGCGGGAACCATTTTGGGTTTAATATCGGCACTGTCACCGCACCGCAGATTCCCTACCTTGCGCAGGGTGCAGTCATTCCTCCCAACCGGGAATTTCTGGCCGTACTGGGTGACCAGACAAGCGGCACCAACGTGGAAGCGCCGCTCTCCACCATCCAGCAGGCTGTGGCTGAGGTCATGGATGACAATATTACCGCCATGATGGCCGGATTTGAAGCGCTCCGCGATGAGCTGAGCGCCCTGCGCGGCGATGTGCAGAGCATCGAGGTTGGCGATGAAGTCATCGGGCGTGCCGCCAGACGCTGGAACCGAAAGATGGCAATTCTGGGAGGTGCACTCTGATGCTGACAAAGACCGAGCTTTTCAAGATTGACGGTGCCGCCATGTATGCACCCGCAAACGAACAGGCACACAGTTTTGAGGACCTCGACAGCGCCGACAGCGGACGCGATGAGAGCGGTATTATGCACCGCTTCCGTGTGCGTGAGAAGGTCGGAAGCTGGAGTTTTGAATACCCCATCTGCACCGAAGCGGAGAAAAATGCCATTCTGGCGCAGTTCGCAGGGAAGGAGACTTTTTCCTTCACACATCCCGGAAAAAACGACAGCACTGTGCCCGAAACCTGCACCGCTTACATGAGCAAGTACAGCATTGCCTGGCACAGTGCAAAAAACGGACTGTGGCACAACCTGAAATTCAACATTATTGAATGTTAAAGGAGGTGCGCGTATCAGACACATCATTGTACTTCCTGACGGCAGTGAGCTTTCTTCCGGTTCGATTGGGGCGGATGCTCTGCAGGAAGTGACGCTGACTGAAAGCCTCAGCGCAGACCCGCCCGAGGATGCAGAGCTGGAGCCGGGCGGCGCGAGTACGGCTTGTCTTGAGTTTTCCGTCCTGACGAACGGTTCAGCCCGGCTCATGACGGCCGGCACGGAATTTGACCTTTACCGCGAAGAGGACGGTGCGCGAACACTCCTCGGGCATTTCACGGCCGAAAAGCCTGTAAAATCCGGGCGCAGCGCTTACAAAACCACTGCGTGGGACAACGTCACCAAGCTCGACAAAAATCTTTCGCCCTGGCTGTATGACAATCAAAGTGCCTTCCCCATGCCGCTTCTCGATTTTGCCAAGGCCGTCTGTGCGCAGTGCGGCGTGACGCTTCTCTGCGATGACCTGCCCAATGCCGGTTTTTCCGTCTCTGCCTTTTACGCGGACGACCTGACCGGTCTTCTGCTCATGCAGTGGGTCGGTCAGGCGGCGGGGCGGTTTTTGCGCGCGCGGCCGGATGGTCAGCTTGAATTTTCCTGGTACGCTGACCGTACCACGCAGGCCGGTGCGGCACCGCGTGACAGCCGTACCGTCACGCTTTTGGCGGCTCAGCCGGACGGGAAAATTCTTCAGGCGAGCGGCGGGAAGTTCCTCGCCTTAAAAGACAATTTCGGCATTGCCTACCCTTACGCCATGGACGGCCTGAGCTTTGAAGACTATGAGACCGCTCCGCCCGACAAGGTGCAAATCCGGCAGTCCGACTCGGACATTGGCGTGATTTACCCGCCTGATGCCACCGGCACCAACACCTACGTCATACAGGGCAATATGCTGCTTGCCTCTGCATCGGCGGCAGCGCTCGAACCGGTAGCGGCATCGCTGTACACCCTGCTGCGCGGCATCACTTATACCCCGGCAAAAATCAAGCTGCTGGCGCGCGATGTCATCCACCCCGGTGACATTGTTCGTGTCCGTGACGCTTCCGGCCGGGTCTTTACCACTGCGGTCATGACCCGGACCGCTTCCGGCGGATGCGACACCCTCGAGAGCACCGGTTCCCCGAGCCGCGACAGCGTTTCGGCCGTCAACCGGAAAGGCTACAAAAACCTGCAGGGCAAAATGCTCGAAATCGCCGCCGACATTGACGGGCTGAACATCAAGGCGTCCGAACTGAGCGGGAATTATTCCGCGCTCGAACAGAAAGTGGACGGCTTTACCCTGACAGTGACAAACGGGGACAGCACTTCCACCCTGAAGCTCAAGAGCGGCAGTACCGAGCTGTCCAGCGCAGAAATCAAGTTCAGCGGCATGGTCACCATCTCGAACCTGAAAACCGCTGGAAGTTCCGTCATTAACGGTTCCAACATCACGACCGGAACCATCGCCAACGCAGACCGCTCTGCGCTCTTTGACTTAGACGGAAAAAGATTCCGGATGGGCACTTCCTCGGGCGACCGTGTTCTCATCACCAAAAGCGGCATTGAGTGGTACGGCGGAAACAGTTACAGCTCCACGGCCTCCGCACAGGGCATCATCAAGAACGGCCTGACTACAGGAGCGACCGGCGATACCTGCGTAATCGGGGCCGATACGCGCTACCAGAAGTACGGATGGTACCATGATGGGGAGTTTTCCGGCATTACCGTTGAGCAAATAGACAAAGAGGTGGCCGTGCCGAACCTTTTGTCGGTAGGCGGAAAAGTCTCCTGCCGCGCGCTGTCTGCTTGGGAGAGCAAGGAACGCATTGTACCAACCGTATTCGGCAACATCGGCATGGAAGCACTCGAGACCCCGCAGCCCACCTTTGCCGATTGGGGCGAGGGCGTCTGCAACGAGGATGGCCTGTGTCTGGCCGTGCCGGATGCCCGCTTTGCTGAAACGGTGAGCGCTTCCCAGCGCCCCGCCTGGATTGTGACCGACCGCAGCGGCGAAGGCTCGCTCTGGGCGCAGGATTATGCGGACAGCGCACTCATCCACGGCAAGCCCGGGCAGCGCTTTGCCTGGCTCTGCCTGAACGCACAGCGCGGGTTTGAGGGGCAGTATGCAGTGCTCAGCGATGCAAAGGAGCCGTCCAGCGAGGACGGAGATTGGCTGCTGTGCTACACCGGCGACCTTGCACAGCAGGAAGAAAAAAATCTGGAAGAATTACTACTGAAGGAGGCAGAAACATGAATAAAATCACCGGCGTATCGGTGCGCACGGCCGCGGAGGGCAAGTGCGTGAGTTATGCGTTCCGCGAAATGGATGAGGCGGGCAACATTACCTCGGCCCAGAAAATCGGCAGCTTTATTGCGCTGGATTCGGCCCTGCTCGATGCCATTGCCGCACTTGAGCAGGCCGCCGCGGACCATCTTGGGGAGGAATGAGGATGGACAGTAAGGAAAGCGCCCGGCCCCTGAACGATGACGAACGCATTGAGCGCGAGCGCAGTGAGATTGTGGCCGCAATGAACCGGGCCGGGATGCCGTACAGCGTGCACGAACTGATTCTGCTCACCCTGCTCAGCGATGTGCAGAAGCAGAAAGCCGCGGCTTTGCGCGGCGGGGAGGAGAGCACCGATGGCTGATGCTTATGAAATTTACAATATGAGCCACACCGGCGAAGAAATTGACGCGGCGGTGGATAAGGCAAACGCGGCGGTGCCGCAAACCCGCACGGTAAACGGCAAGGCGCTGAGCGCTGATATAACGCTGTCCGCTAAGGATGTGGGGGCACTGGTAAAGTCTAACCTGCTGGACTATGTGTACCCCGTGGGCAGTATCTATATGAGCGTGAACTCGACCAATCCAGCGTCTTTCCTCGGCGGGACATGGGCAAGAATCCAGGACCGCTTTTTGCTGGCGGCGGGCAGCAGCTACTCGGCGGGAAGCACAGGCGGTGAAGCAACGCACAAGATTACTCAAAATGAGTTGCCGAGCCATTGCCACGCCGGTTTGTACTGGAGCGGAGACAGCACCAACGGAACGCCAATCAACTTGAACGGCGGAACCGGAAATGTGTACCTAACTCCATCCTGGACTGGCGGCGGCAGCGGCAGTCCCATCTATACAGGCTTTACCGGCGCCGATGCGGCTCACAACAATATGCCGCCATACTTGGCGGTGTATGTGTGGAAACGTACAGCATAAAACATCAAAAATTTCCGTGCGTGAAAAGAACCTGTCTTGCGTTCAACAATTGACTCAAAAGCATTTTTGAAAACTGACGGCAGGAAAAAAGCGGGGACTGTAAAAATTCGGTCCTCGCTTTTTTCACATTGCGTCAGCCGATAAACAGACAGTCCGCAAAAGACTCTTGCCAAGAAAAGAAAAAGGCGGTATAATTAGTCATAATTATTGTGCGGGATTATGCCCCAAGGGATGGGCGGCGACGCACGGCAATGATGCAGCGCAAACGACCACACGAAAGGAGCGTTTATCATGAAAGGAATTATCCTCGCCGGCGGCGCCGGAACACGGCTCTACCCGCTGACCATGGTCACATCCAAACAGCTTCTGCCTGTCTACGATAAACCCATGATCTACTATCCCCTGTCCACCCTGATGCTGGCGGGTATTCAGGACATTCTTATTATCTCCACTCCTACGGACACCCCCCGCTTTGAGGCACTGCTCGGGGATGGAAGCCAGTACGGCATTCATCTGCAATACAAGGTTCAGCCCTCACCGGACGGTCTGGCTCAGGCCTTCATCCTGGGCGCCGACTTTATTGCCGGCGAACCCTGCGCGATGGTTCTGGGCGACAATATCTTCTACGGTGCCGGGTTCTCCAAGCGCCTCAAGGCCGCGGCGGCCAACGCCGAAGCCGGACGCAGCACGGTGTTCGGATACTATGTCAATGACCCTGAGCGTTTCGGCGTGGTGGCCTTTGATGAAAACGGCCAGGCGACCTCCATTGAGGAAAAGCCCTCCGAACCCAAGAGCAATTACGCAGTGACCGGCCTTTACTTCTACAATAAGGACGTCACCTCGATGGCCGCTCAGGTCAAGCCCAGCGCACGCGGGGAGCTTGAAATTACCACTCTCAATGAGATGTATCTCAAGCAGGGACTTTTGGATGTGCAGCTTCTCGGCCGCGGTTATGCCTGGCTGGACACCGGAACGATGGACAGCCTGGTGGAGGCCGCTGACTTTGTGCGAATGATTGAGAAGCGGCAGGGCATTAAGATTTCCGCCCCTGAGGAGATTGCCTACAAATATGGCTGGATCAGCCGTGATAAACTGCTCGAGAGCGCTGAGCGCTACGGCAAGAGCCCTTATGGGCAGCACCTCAAGAATGTCGCAAATGACAAACTGCGTTACTGAGCCGTACTGAATGCACAAGAAAGAGAGACTGATATGAAAATCCTCATTACCGGCTGCCGTGGGCAGCTTGGCACAGAGCTGCAAAAGCAGCTTGCCGACGAGGGCTGCGCGCTTGGACCTCTGCCTGAACGGCTGCGCAAGGCCACCGTCATTGCGGTGGATGTGGACGAGTTGGACATCACCGACCGGGAAGCGACCGTGACCTATATTCGGCGCACCCAGCCCGATACCGTCATCAACTGCGCCGCCTTCACCAACGTGGACGGCTGCGAGACCAACCGGGATGCCGCTTACCGCGTCAACGCCCTTGGCCCGCGCAATCTGGCAATGGCCTGTGAAAAGGTCAACGCCCGCCTGATTCATATTTCCACCGATTATGTGTTCCCCGGCACCCCCAACGGCGGCGTGCCGCTGGACGAGTGTGCCATTCCTGCGCCCATCTCGGCCTACGGGCAGACCAAGCTGCTCGGTGAGCAGTATGTACAGCGGTTCTGCCGCCGTCACTTCATCGTGCGCACTGCCTGGCTGTACAGCTATTACGGCAAGAACTTTGTCAAGACGATGGTCAATCTGGCCAAGACCCATGACCGCATCACGGTGGTCAATGACCAACTGGGCAACCCCACCAACGCGGTGGATTTGGCTTACCACATCCTCAAATTGGCCGTCAGTCACGATTACGGCACCTACCACTGCACCGGAACCGGCATTTGCAGCTGGTATGATTTTGCTTCGGAAATCATCCGTCTTTCCGGTCTGCCGTGCGAGGTCGTTCCCGTCACGAGCGAGCAGTACAAGGCCATGAACCCCAAATCCGCCGACCGCCCTGCCTGGAGTGCGCTGGAAAACCGTGCTCTACGCTGCAGCGTAGGCGATGAAATGCGCCCGTGGCAGGACGCAATCCAGGATTTTTTCAAGAATTGGAATGGTGAATAAATGAAAACGTATCTTGTAACCGGCTGTGCCGGATTTATCGGCTCCAACTTTGTCCATTATATGCTGGACAAATATGAGGACATCCGCCTTGTCAATCTCGACAAGCTCACCTATGCGGGCAACCTCGAAAATCTGGCGGATGTGGAAAACGACCCCCGCCACATCTTTGTTCAGGGCGACATCTGCGACAAGGCTCTTGTAACCCGCCTGATTGCTGAATATGATCCTGATTATGTGATCAACTTTGCAGCGGAGAGCCACGTTGACCGCAGCATCAAGAACCCCGAGATTTTTGTGGAGTCCAACGTGCTGGGCACCGTCAACCTGCTCCAGTGCTGCAAGGATGCCTGGTACGATGCCGCTGCCAAGACCTGGAAAGAGGGCAAGAAGTACCTTCAGGTCTCCACCGATGAGGTCTACGGTGCCCTGGGCGCTGAGGGGTATTTTATGGAGACAACGCCTCTTTGCCCCCACAGCCCCTACTCAGCCAGCAAGGCCAGCGCCGATATGTTCGTCAAGGCATTCCATGACACCTACGGGATGCCCGTCAACATCACCCGCTGCTCCAACAACTACGGTCCTTATCAGTTCCCCGAGAAACTCATTCCGCTGCTCATCAACAATGCCAATCAGCACAAGAACCTGCCGGTCTACGGTGACGGGATGCAGGTACGCGACTGGCTGTATGTGATGGACCACTGCAAGGCCATCGACATGGTCGCTAACGGCGGCAAGGATGGCGAGGTGTACAACGTGGGCGGTCACAACGAGCGCCCCAATCTCTTCATCGTCAAGACTGTTATCGCACAGCTTCATGACCGCCTCAAGGACGATGGAATCAGCGAGGATCTCATCACCCATGTGGAGGATCGTCTGGGCCATGACCGCCGCTACGGCATTGACCCCACCAAGATCAAGAATGATCTGGGCTGGTACCCCGAGACGCCGTTTGAGAAGGGCATCGTGCTCACCATCGACTGGTATCTTGCTCATGAGGAATGGATGAGCCATGTAACCAGCGGCGACTATCAGAAATACTACGAACAGATGTACAAAAACAAATAATTTTTTTTGCAGAATTCCGAGCACTTTTGCTCCGTCTGTAAGATTTTTCCGTTTTTTCCAAAGGTACGTCTGTTCCCTTTGCAGTGGGACCGCAGATGTGGTATACTGTCTGCCGGAACCGCATGACGGTCCAGAAATAAATTTATCTGTACACAGCGAGGCTTTTTCATGGCAATTTCCAAAGAAGAACAACTCCGCAACAATCGCCGGCTTTCCCGTCAGATTGTCGGTGCGGTGGCGCTGCTCCTGATCCTCATCGGTCTGTTCACCGTGTTGGGTTGGGTTGTTGGAGTTGTGCGCTCCGCGCTTGATGACACCGATCGCCGAAAAGAATACGAGGACCGGCTTTACGGCATGGTTCTGTTCGATACACTGCCTTTTGATGATGTAAACAGCGTGGACCCCACGATTTTCCGTGAGGCTGCCATCTGGGGCACGGTCTATCAGATTCAGAAAAACGGCGGCAGTCTGGACGACTACGAGCGGGATGAGGAGACCGGCTCTGTCATCCTGCCCAAACTGGAAGTCGATACCTACATTGCCAGTCTGCTCGGTCCCGATTACCCCATCACGGACGGTTCCTTCGAGACGAGTCAGTTCAATTATCTCTACGATGAGGAGCGGCAGGGTTATCTTGTACCCGTCACCGGTGCCGTGGGCCTTTACACGCCAGAAGTCGAAAAGATCCGCACCCAGAGCGGACGCACCTATGTGACAGTCGGCTACATTCC
This sequence comes from Oscillospiraceae bacterium, assembly GCA_029006135.1. Taxonomy (GTDB): domain Bacteria; phylum Bacillota; class Clostridia; order Oscillospirales; family Ruminococcaceae; genus Gemmiger. The sequence goes on from JAQXGE010000022.1 coordinate 45,067, forward strand.
CACGCTGAACAACCCGAGCAGCGGCGAACTGACGATGACGGCCGCCACCGAACCGACCAAGTACATGGATTATGTGTTTGAGCGCGGCGCAAACCGCAAATGGTATCTCTGCGGACTGCAGGATAGTGAGATGCAGACCGCCGCAGCCGCCGCAACGCCTGCTCCCACCGCAGACTCGCAGGATCCTCAGACGCTTGTTGAAAACAATCTGGATTCCTCCATGACCGATGCCGTTTCGGGCATCAGTTCCGGCAGTGCCGACTGATTTTTGTTGGGACGCATCACACATTCAAAAAACTTTGCCGCCGAGCGCTGTTTGCCCGGCGGCTTTGTATTTTCAGCGCTATCAAAAAACGCGCATCAATATGCAACAAATTCCCCGGTCATTTTGTGACCAGGGAATTTTGTTTTGTCAATATCAGGATTTTTCATCCCACGGGAAGGAGAGAACCGCGTCAATCACGGTTCTGAGGTCCTGCGGGTCCATGCCATAATACATCGGCAGACGAACCAGGCGCTCACTTTCGCGAGTGGTATACTCGTCCGTTCCATCAAAGCGTCCAAATTTGAGGCCTGCGGGCGCAGAGTGGAGCGGAACATAGTGGAACACGCACTGAACACCTTTTTCCTTCATGTACCGGATAAACTTTGTGCGCTGCGCAAGATCACGGCACTTAATGTAAAACATATGTGCATTATGAACACAGCCTTCAGGGATGGTCTGCCAGTCAATCTTGCCGGCATCATGGAGCGGCTGCAAGGCTTTCCGGTAGGTATTCCAGGAGAGAATCCGATCCTCATTGATCTTGTCTGCCTGCTCAAGCTGTGCCCAGAGATAGGCCGCATTCAGTTCGCTGGGAAGGTAGCTGTCGCCAAAATCCACCCAGGTATACTTATCCACCTGACCGCGGAAAAATTTGGCGCGGTCGGTTCCCTTTTCCCGCAGGATCTCGGCCCGCTCGTTGTAGGCAGGGTTATTGATCAGCAGGGCACCGCCCTCCCCCATCGAGTAGTTTTTCGTCTCATGGAAGGAATAGCACCCAAAATCCCCGATAGTGCCCAGCGCACGGCCCTTGTAGGTACTCATCACACCGTGGGCGGCATCCTCCACTACCTTGAGGCCGTGGCGGCGGGCAATCTCCATAATGGTATCCATCTCACAGGCCACGCCTGCGTTGTGCATAACAATGATTGCCTTGGTGCGGTCGGTGATGGCCGCCTCAATCTTGCGCTCATCAATATTCATCGTGTCAGGGCGGATATCCACAAAGACCAGCCGCGCACCCACCAGCACAGCGGAGGTCGCCGTGCTGGAGAAGGTGTAGCTGGGCAGAATCACCTCGTCACCGGGCTGAAGCCCGCACAGCAGCATAGCCATATCCAGCGCCGTGGTGCCGCTCGTCGTCAACAGAACCTTCTGTGCGCCGAAACGTTCCTCCATCCATGCGTTGCACTTTTTGGTAAACGCGCCGTCTCCGCTGATTTCGTGAGATGCGATTGCCTGTTCGATGTAGCCAATCTCATTCCCGGTACAGGGCGGGACATTAAACTTAATCATGCCGACTTCCACTCCTTGTGAACATCTGCCGCCGCGCTGCCAGCCTACTGTGCGGCAGTGCGTTTTCAACAGCTTTTTCGCGGGACAGCGAACAGGGAAGGTTCCGAATCCCGCATCAGGCTTTTCCATGCGTGCAAAAAACCTATTGTATTATACGGCAAAAAAATCTTCTTTTCAAGAGAAACCAACTGGGCCGTGCCCGATATTTTCCCGGAATATCCCATTTTTTCTTATATGGCGTCCGTCTGCCGGGAGACCGAGAGGACGATGCCCATCTCCCCGAGCAGCATGAGCAAACTGGTACCGCCGGAAGAGAAAAATGGCAGGCTGATGCCGGTATTGGGGATCGTGTTGGTAACCACTGCGATATTGAGGATTGCCTGAAGCACCACCTGAACCACAAAACCAACAACAAGCAAGGCACCGAATTTATCCCGCGAGCGCACGGCGATATTCATTCCGCGCAGAAAGAGCAAAAGGAACAGCAGAATGACCGCTGCCGCGCCGATAAAACCCAGTTCCTCGCAGAGAATGGAAAAGATAAAATCATTCTGTGGTTCCGGCACATAGAGGTATTTCTGGCGGCTGTTGCCAAGTCCCAGCCCCGCCGCACCGCCCGAAGCGATGGCGTAAAGGCTTTGAATGGTCTGGTGGCCTTCCCCGAGCGGATCGGCAAACGGGTCGCGCCAGGATGCAAGGCGGTCCATCGCATAGGGTACAAGCTCCGGCAGCAGCACAACCGCCGCGCCGATGGCGCCCACCGCCGCCGCACCCGCCATAGCAAACCAGCGAAGCCCCGTGCCGCCCACAAACATCAGCACCGCGCCAATGCCAAGGATCAGCACCGTTCCGGACAGATGCGGTTCCAACAGCATGAGGACCGCCACAGTGCCTAAAATAAGGGCAAAGGGCAGCACCCCCGTGCGGAAAGTTGCCATCCTATCATGGTTGAGCGAGATGATATGGGAAAAGACCAGCACAACGGCGAACTTGGCAATCTCGCTGGGTTGAAGCGTGCCAAGGCCAGGAATGACAATCCAGCGCTTACAGCCGTTATATTCCGGCATGAAGAGAACGATTGTCAGCAGAACCAGCGATACGCCGAGGATGGGCCATGCCAGCTTGTGCCAGACATGGTAGTCTACCAGACTGGCCGCATACATGGCCGTCACGCCAAGCGCCGCAAAAAGGAGTTGGGGACGGATGTAGGTGTAAGCATCGCCGCGCCGGTAAAGTGCAACCGCATACCCGGCTGAAAAGAGCATCAACAGTCCAAACGAGAGGAGCAGCAGCAGAATCACAAGAAAGACGAGGTCTAGCCCGGGTTGTCCTTCCACGCGTTTTTTGAGCGTGGCACGGCGGGAGATGCGTTCCTGCATGACAAAGCCCCCTTTCCCGTTTAGTATACGCAGGGAAAGGGGGCATTAGTCCGATCAATAGGTAACGAGCGTTGTTCCGGGGTAGTAATGGGTCAGAATGGAGGCGTAGTCCCAGCCGTTGCGGGCATAGCCGATGGCACCCCACTGGCTCATGCCGCAGCCGTGACCGTAGCCGTAAACATCAAAGATAAAGCAGTCCAGTCCGGCATCATAAGTAACGGTGAAGCAGTGGCTGCGCAGGCTGCGCCCGTCCACGCTCTGCCCGGCAAGGAGCGTTTCACGGAACCAGCGGCCGGAGCAGGTGTCATTCCCGCTGGCGTTGGGACCAATCTGAATCTTGGTAACCCAGCCGTACGGATTTGTCGAGAGGATTTTGAACCACTCGTTGGGGTCCACGCCGCTCAAATCGACGTTCATTTTCTCAAGGATGCGCTTCTGAAGTGTCTCGCGGCTGAACCGCGCGGTTCCGCTCGTGGCGCCGTTGGTGTTCCAGTTGCTGGCAACCTGCTGGTCGTAGGGGCTGTCCACCGGCTGGAGCCAGGCGCGATCATTGCCCCAGACATCCTTTGCGGAAGCTGTTCCGGTGGAGGCCGAGGCAAAATACGGCGTGAAGCAAACCTGCCCGTTGTAGGTTACCAGCACATGAGCCACCTCGCGGGCCGCCGCAAGCGCTGTCTCGCCGGGGGTAACACCCGCAACCGATGGGTAACCGCTCTGACTGAGAATCCAGCAATGTGTTGCCACGCACTGTGCCTTGTATGCCTCAATGGGCGCATTGGGGCCAAGTTCGTTCTGGGCAACCATGGCAAGGCACTGCACCAGTTCCATTGTCTGAGCCGTACCGTTCATCGTGACGTTGATGGTTTCCACCATCGGCTGCGGAGTCGGGGCCGGCGTGGGCTGCGGTGTGCTTTGCGGAGCGGCGGACGAGTCACCCGAGGGCACATCGGTGGGCGCAGGGGTATCCTGCACAGCGGGCGGTTCAGTGGGCGCAGGAGTCGCGGAAATGCCCGCCTGCTGAATGACCTGATCAACCGTCAGAGTCTGTTCCGGCAGTTTGCCTTCCGCTCCCTGCCCCAAATCGGCCTCGACAGCATTGGTGCTTCCTCCCACATCGGTCAGACCTTCCATCAGCTTATCGGCCGACTGCAAAAGTTCCTCCGTGCGGTTTGTCAGGTCATCAATTTTCTCCTGAAGGTCATCACTGCTGCCGGCGGACGCAGCGGACGAGGAGGAGGATTCTTTATTGCCGATTTCCTGCGCGGAATTATTGCGGCGATGCAGCAGTGTTGTCGCAATGCCAGCAGTCATTCCGTCCTCACCGCTGACCATTGCCCCTGCCGACTGCCGGATGGCAGACGGGTTCAGGCTGGCAATCTGCCCTTCCTCAACGATTTCTGCCGTCACGCAGATGCTGCTGTTGTTTTGCCCGCCGCTCGACATGAGGGTGATGAAGCTGTTGTCATCCCCGGGGATAACGCCGGTATCAAAGATGCTGCGCGCTTCAATGCCCAGTGTAAAATCCAAATATTCGTAGTAGCTCGAAAGGTCTCCAAACGCGCAGGGGTCAAAGCCTGTGCCCTCCCCGCCGTAATAGACTGCCACTGTCTTGCAGCGGTAGACGGCATTGCGAAGATAAAGCGTAAAACCGCTGTTCTCCTTAAAGCTGTCCAGCTGGGTCATATCGGCGAGGGCATCGCGGCCAAAGAACAGCACCGTATGGCCGGGTGTATCGGAGCCAAGATAACTGATGCCCGCAAGGACAGGTTTTTCCTCCCCGCTCCCATCATAGACAAAGCAGCCATCCCAGCCGGGGAAGCCGAGGTATCCAAGTACGCCTTCCTTCTTTTGCTGCGCGGCGGCAAGATAATCCGCCGCTGTCTCATCGTACAGGACCGTCCCGTAACTCTTGGCGGCAGGTGCAACGCCAAGGTCATTGCGGAACCACATGATAATTCCCGCCGCTGCGGCCACGACAATCAGCACGACAATGACAAGCGCAACAATTCCATTGCGGCGGCGGCGCTTTTCGGCCTTCTCAATCATAGCAAGACTGCGGTTGCGGATAGGTCCGCCCTGAGCGGCCCGATGCACCGAAGGTTCGTCCGTTTTGTCCTGCGCAGTGGTATTGGGTTCCTCATCGTCCTCGAAAAGGCGGTCGACCGCCTCCTGAAATTCCTTCAGCGAGCGGTTGGGCGCTTCCTCATCCGCTGCGCGCGCAGCCTCCATCGTCTTTGGGTCCAGCGTGGCCGAAAAATCCGGGATGTCCCCATCAAGCAGCGAGGGGGCCGGTTCTTTGGTGCCGGATTCCGGCTGCGCAGCGGGAGCCGCACGGAGCGGTTTGGACGAAGGTGCGGCGGGCGCTTCCGCTTTGCGGCGGGCGCGGGAGGCAGCGGCCGCCGCTGCGCCCATTGTTGTCAATTCGGTCGGGTCGGGCGTATCGGTATTTGCCTGTGCGGACGCTTCGTCCGCAGTTGGCAGCGGTTTTTCAAAGGTGATGGTGCCCACCGGGGCCGGGCCGTCTGCGGCCGGTTTGGGTGCTTTGGCAGGCGCAGAGGTTCCGGCCTTGCGCCGCAGGGTAAAGCGGGTGCCGGTGCGGGGCTGCCCCTCACCGCTCACAAGCAGCAGCGGATGCTCACGGCCCGGGCGGAACGCAATGGTAGAAGCGCTCAGATGCAGCCCCAGCGCACGGCGACGCACAAGGTCAAGAATATTGTTGGCGATAGCGGCATCGCTCAGTTCAGGGCTGAGCGCGCAGGCCGCTGCGCCCTGCTTGCTGCAAACCAGCACGAACGGTGCCTGCCCAACGGTAGCGGGCATATAGACGGCGGCATAGTCCGCACCTGCCAGTTCCATGGCGCTCTGTGCGCGGCCGGCAGCGGCCTGCACCACATCGCCGGGGAATTTTTTGAGGAGTGCGGCCGGCGTTGCAATGCGTCTGGCCTTTTCCGGGTCAGAATAGCTCTGCGTGCCGAAATCGAACACCGCCTCGCTGTGTTGAAGTCCGCGCAGGGCACTGCCAAGCAGACGTCCGGTCTGCTCATCGGCAGCCACCAGCAGACGGCGTTTTTTGAGCAGGGCTTCGAGTGCGGCCTGGGCCAGCGAGGTATTCTCTGTCCCGTAGACCGCATCACCAAAGCGGCTGCGCAGCTTGCGCACCCACTGGTCACAGTATTCATCAGCCATGGACTGGGTAGGCGCGGAGGCCTGAACGCAGACAAGGTATTCGCCGTCCCGCTCTTTCAGGCGGATGCTGGGGCAGCCTTCCTCGCGTGCCGTGCGCACAATGGAGGCTACCTCCGCCGAGGGCAGGCCAAAAACGCGCAGGATACGCATTTGAATTTGCAGCATGAAAACACCTCTTTTCCGGCTGAGCCGGTCAGGTCAAAAATCAGAGAACCAGTGAATCGGCAGGCATATCGGAGCCGGAGAGGGGCAGTGCTTCCTCCACCGGGAGTTCGAGTGCCATATGGCGCAAAAGATCCAGCGCATAGAGCGCGGCGCGGGTGCGGATAATCCCGCGTTCCTGATAGCCGCCGAGTGTAAGCCGCCGCAGCCATCCCTTTCCGCTCCGCGCGTCCGCCCCGGCCAGATAGACCGTTCCCACCGGCTTATCGGGCAGTGCGCCGCCGGGGCCAGCAAGCCCCGTGATGCCGATTGCAAGCTCCGCGCCCGAGGCGCGCAGCGCTCCATACGCCATGGCCGCCGCCACCGGACCGGAAACGACATTGTACTGTTGAATCAGTTCAGGGTCAACCCCGATCAGGCGGGATTTGGCATTTTCCGAGTAGGTCACAAACCCGTAGCCGAACACCTCACTGGAGCCCGGCACATTGGTGAGCATCTGCGCCACCATTCCGCCGGTGCAGCTCTCCGCTGTGGCGGCGTGCAGGCCTTTTTCCCGCAGGATACGAACCACCGTGTATTCCAGCCCCGGAACGTCCACATCGTAGGCGTTAGGACCAAGGATTCGGCGGAACTCGGCTATGCGGGCATCACAGGCAGCTTCGGCCTCGTCCTGAGATGCGGCGCGGGCGGTGACACGGATTTCACTCTCTCCGGTTTTGCAGTAGATAGCGGCAGTGGGATTTTCACACTCAAAAAGCGGCGCCACCTTGCTGGCAATGCTGCTCTCCCCGCCCAGAACGCGCAGGGTTTTTGAATGAATCGTACAGTTCTGCCGGGCAAGCAGCACAGGGCGGACCTGTTCGGCCCACATAGCTTTCATCTCACGCGGCACGCCGGGCATCAGCACCGCAATGCAGCCGTCCGCCTCAAACCACGCGCCGGGCGCGGTCCCATGGGTGTTGGGCAGCTTGTGCCCGTGGGTGGGAACAAGCGCCTGTTTGCGGTTGTTGGGCGTGGGGGTGCGGCCGGTACGGGCAAAAAACGAAAGGATTTTCTGCCATTCTTCCTCATCAAAACGAAGGGTATCGCCGAAGGCCTGGGCCACGGTCTCCTTGGTCAGGTCATCCTGCGTGGGGCCAAGCCCGCCCGAAAAGACCAGCAGTTCACTGCGCGCTTTTGCCTGACAGACCAGTTCGCGCAGACGGTCGGGGTTGTCCCCGATGACGTGCTGATGCAGAACACTGATGCCAAGTTCGGCCAGTTCACGGCTCAGGAACTGGGCATTGGTGTTGACGATATCACCGAGCAGCAGTTCGGTTCCTACACAGATAATCTCCGCCGTCACGGTTATCTCCCCTTTCGTTCAGATTCCATCAAAAATCCGGGTCATCCCCGATGCGGATGGGAATCTTCTCAACATTTTCTGCCGCGATGCGCTCGAGTTCCGCAAGGCCCGGCATGGCGGCCTCGGCAGCCTCGATTTCGGCAAGGCTGGGTTTTGTCTTGGGATGTGCCGGCGTGAAGATCGTGCAGCAATCCTCATACGGCTCGATGGACGTTTCAAACGTGCCGATTTTGCGGGAAATGGCGATAATCTCGGTCTTGTCCATACCGATCAGCGGCCGCAGCACCGGCAGGTCCTGTGCGGCGTCGGTGCAGGCGATGGCTGCCATCGTCTGGCTGGCCACCTGCGCCAGGCTCTCACCCGTGATGAGAGCTTCCATATCACTCTGGGCAGCGACCATTGCGGCAATGCGCAGCATACTGCGGCGCATCAGCACAGTAAAAAGGACATCGGGCGCATTGTCCCGGATATACTCCTGCGGTTTGGTGTAGGGCACCACAAAAAGCTGGCAGTTTCCGGTGTACTCCGCCAGTTCGCGGGCCAGTGCGCGAACTTTGAGTTTGGCGCGCAGGCTCGTGTACGGCGGGCTGGCAAAGTGAATGTGGTGCAGCGCAAGTCCCCGGCGGGCCATGCAGTAAGCGGCCACAGGGCTGTCGATTCCGCCAGAAAGCATATTGAGTGCCCGGCCGCTGCTGCCCACCGGCAGGCCGCCCGCCGCCTCAACTTTGGGGCCGTGAATATAGGCACCCCGGTCGCGGATTTCTACCATGATTTCAAGGTCGGGGTGATGCACATCGACCCGCAGATGCGGATGACGGCTGAGCAGGTAGGCACCCACCTCACGGCAGATTTCAGGGCTTTTCATGGGATAAGCCTTGTCGGCACGCTTGGCTTCCACCTTGAACGTCTTGATGCCGCGCAGCGTATCGCCGAGGTACTCCTCAGCGGTGGCGCAGATGGTGTCAAAGTCCTTTTCGCAGCAGGCGGCACGGCTCATCTTGACAATGCCAAAAATCTTGGAGATGCGGCGGAACGCCTCATCCATATCCAGTCCCTCGGCCTGCGGTTCAATAAAAACGGTGGACTGCGCCTGCGTCACCTTGAAAGGACCAAGGTCCTCAAGACGGTAGCGGATGCTCTTGGCCAGCCGCGCCTCAAATTTGTTGCGGTTGAGACCCTTGAGGGTCATTTCGCCCTGATAGGCGAGGATCATCTCTTTCATCTGTCGGAACCCTTTCTCAAATATGCTGTAATTCTTGTATGCCGTCCCGCAGGCCGTTCAGCAGGGCGTTCACATCCTCGGGGGTGTTGTCCGCGCAGAAACTCACACGGATGGCGGTGCGTACCGCCAATTCCGGGCAGCCCATAGCCATCAGCGTATGGCTCGGCTCGCCTTTATCGCAGGCGGAACCGCCCGAAACATAGATGCGGCGGCCGCTGAGGTATTCAATCATTGTCTGGCTATTGACACAATTTGTGGAGAAATTGAGCACCTCGGGCACAGCGTCTGATGGAGAGTTGAGCGTGATGCCGGGGATTTCGGCAAGGCCTGCCCGAAGCTGCTCATTGAGGGCACGAACGGCGGCATTGCGGGCCGGCATCGTCCGCGCACCCTGTTCAGCGGCAAGGCCGAGGCCCACAGCGTAAGGCACGTTTTCGGTGCCGGGACGGATGCCGCGTTCCTGGTGACCGCCCAGGCAGGGCGGGCGGTGATTCTGGCGCTGATTTTCCCGCAGGAACAGTGCACCGATGCCTTTGGGCGCGTGGACCTTGTGGCCGGAAACCGAAAGGCTGTCCACACAGGGCAGTGCGCTGAGCCGGATAGGAATGCGCAGCCACGCCTGTACCGCATCCACATGGACAAAGCAGCGGGGATTGCGGGCCTTGACGGCGGAGGAGAACGCCGCAATGTCCTGCATGGCGCCGGTCTCATTGTTGACTGCCATGCAGCAGGCAAGGACAGTATTTTTGTCCACCGCGGCGCTCAGGCGGTCAAGGTCGAGATGTCCGTCCCACTCAGGGAGGATTTCGACCACTTCAAAACCGCGGTCGTGCAGCGCGCGGATGGGAAGCTGCACGCTGGGATGTTCAAATCCTGAAACAACGATTTTATTGCCCCAGCTTTTGCGGGGAATGGCCGCGCCCTGGATGGCGATGTTGTTGCTCTCACTGCCGCAGGCGGTGAAATAGAGCTCTTTTGGCTGACAGCCAAGGCTTTTTGCCACTTTTGCCCGTGCGGCGGAAAGTTCCTCATGGACCTCCACCGCCGGCTCGTACAAGCTGGACGGGTTGGCCCAGCAGCTTTGCAGCGCGTGGGAAATGGCATCCGCCACTGCCGGGTCCACCATCGTGGTAGCGGCATTGTCAAGATAGTGCAGTTCGGGGTTTGAACGCATGAAATGCGGCCTCTTTTCCTTACAGAAATACAAAGTAATACAGAATAGATTATACACGCCAAAAGTCAAAAACACAAGGGGTTCGGGTGCCGCAGATTGGCGCGGGAGTCACACTGAGAGAACTTTTTCCCGGGCACTCTTTTGGATGCAAAAGAGTGGTGGCCGAGGCAGCGGATGCTATTAAAGATACATGGCAGTTGACGGCAAGGTTTACAGTCCCTCCGTCAAATCCTCGTTCCTCGGATTTGCCACCTCCCCTTGCACAGGGGAGGCTTTTCTCTAATCCCATTAACAACAGAATTTTTCAGCGGCTGCGCTCTGCACACCACTGCGGCGGCAGCCCTTGCACAGGGGAGCCAGTCTCTAATCCCATTAAAGAACAAAAGAAAAGCCCGGCCGGCGGGGTGCCGGACGGGCTTGCGAGTTATTTGAGTGTACGCGGGAATCAGGCGAAGCGGTCCTTCAGGTTCTTGAAGAAGCCCTTGCGCTTCTCGTAGTTTTCTTCCTTGAGACTGTCCTCAAAAGTCTTGAGGGCCTCGCGCTGGGCGCGGGTGAGCTTTTTGGGGATTTCCACATCCACGATAACATACTGGTCACCGCGGCCGCGGCCGTTGAGGTACTTGATACCCTGACCGCGCAGACGGAACTTGGTCCCGCTCTGGGTTCCCTCGGGGATATGCTGCAAAATGCGGCCGTCCACGGTGGGAACTTCGATGTCATCGCCCAGCACTGCCTGACTGAAGGTGATGGGAACATGAATGGTGACATCATATCCATCGCGCTCAAACATGGCATCCGGTTTGACCGTGACATGGACAATCACATCACCGGCAGGGCCGCCGAAGCTGCCCGCATCACCCTGACCGCGCAGTGCGATGTTCTGATCATCGCTGATACCGGCGGGAATGTTAATCTCCAAATTCTTGCGGGAGGATGTCTTGCCGGTACCGCGGCAGGTCTTGCAGGGGTTGCGGATGATCGTGCCGCGCCCGCCGCAGTGACTGCAGGGCTGCTGGCTCTGCATAACGCCGAACGGCGTGCGCTGCTGGGTCACCACATAGCCGCGGCCGCCGCATTCGGGACAGGTCTCGGGGGAAGTGCCCCGAGCCGCACCGCTGCCGCCGCAGTCAGGGCAGGTTTCCTGCCGGTTGACAGTGACTTTTTTGGTACAGCCGTGCACCGCTTCCTCAAAAGTAAGAATGACACTTGCCTGAATATCATGGCCTTTGCGCGGCGAATTGGCGCTGCGGCTCGAAGCCCCTGTGCCAAAACCGCCGAACCCGCCGAATCCGCTGCCGAAAATATCGCCGAAAATATCACCAAAATCTACGCCGCCGCCAAAACCGCCGGCGCCGCCCTGACTGGCCGCATAGTTGGGATCCACCCCGGCAAAGCCGAACTGGTCATAACGCTGGCGCTTCTGCGGGTCGGAGAGTACATCGTTGGCTTCGTTGACCTCCTTGAATTTTTCCTCGGCTTCCTTGTCGCCGGGATTGAGGTCAGGGTGATATTTTTTGGCAAGCTTGCGGTAGGCGCTCTTAATCTCGGCATCGGTAGCGTTCTTGCCTACGCCGAGCACCTCGTAGTAATCTCTTTTATCTGCCATACGATTCACACCTTTATGTGTTTCTGTCAGCACAGCCCGGTACTTTCATGGGCGCCTGCCGACGCAAATTCAATACTTTCCCTTTTGGGGATTAACCCCACAATGGCCGCCGCCGGTTGCCTGGCGGCGGCCTGGTTGGGTCAATGATTAGTTATCAGACTTCGTGGAAGTCCGCATCCACGGCGCCGTCATCGCTGGCGCTGCTGCCGCCGGTGGGACCCTGCTGGGCATCGCCTGGGTTCGCCTGCTGCTGAGCAGCCTGAGCCTGCTGATAGACCTTCTCGCTGATGGCATAGAATGCCTTCTGCAGGTCATCCTGCTTAGCCTTGATGTCCTCAATGTCGGTGCCCTTGAGAGCTTCCTTCAGGGCATTGAGCTTGGCTTCGCACTCGCTCTTCTCGGAGGGGCTGACCTTGTCGCCCAGTTCGTTCAGAGCCTTCTCGGTCTGGAACACCATCTGGTCGGCGTTGTTGCGGGTATCCACATCTTCACGGCGCTTCTTGTCCTCAGCTGCGTACTGCTCGGCATCCTTCACAGCCTTGTCGATGTCGTCCTTGCTCATGTTGGTGGAAGCAGTGATGGTGATGCTCTGCTCCTTGCCGGTGCCCAGATCCTTCGCGCTTACATGGACAATGCCGTTGGCATCAATATCGAAGGTAACTTCGATCTGAGGCACGCCGCGGGGTGCCGGAGCAATGCCATCCAGATGGAAGGTTCCGAGGCTCTTGTTGTCCTTAGCAAACTCACGCTCGCCCTGGAGAACATTGACCTCAACGCTGGGCTGATTGTCCGCAGCGGTGGAGAAGATCTGGCTCTTCTTGGTGGGGATGGTGGTGTTGCGGTCGATGATCTTGGTGCAGACGCCGCCCAGAGTCTCAATGCCGAGGCTCAGCGGGGTGACATCGAGCAGCAGCAGGCCCTTGACATCGCCCTGCAGAACGCCGCCCTGGATAGCAGCGCCGACGGCAACGCACTCATCGGGGTTAATGCCCTTGAACGGCTCGCAGTTCAGTTCCTTCTTGACGGCATCGTAGACAGCGGGGATACGGGTAGAACCGCCAACCATCAGGACCTTGGCCAGGTCGGAAGCCTTGAGGCCGGCATCAGCCAGAGCCTTGCGGACAGGGGTCATCGTGCGGTCAACCAGGTCGGCAGTCAGCTCGTTGAACTTGGCGCGGGTCAGCGTCATATCCAGATGCTTGGGGCCGGTGGCATCGGCGGTGATGAAGGGCAGGTTGATGTTGGTGGAAGTTGCGCTGGACAGCTCAATCTTGGCCTTCTCAGCCGCTTCCTTCAGGCGCTGAGCAGCCATCTTATCCTTGCGCAGGTCGATGTTGTTCTCACGCATAAAGTCCTCAGCCATCCAGTTGATGATGCGCTCATCGAAGTCATCGCCGCCCAGATGGGTATCGCCGTTGGTGGCAAGAACTTCGGTAACGCCGTCGCCCATCTCGATGATGGAGACATCGAAGGTGCCGCCGCCGAGGTCGTAGACCATGATCTTCTGATCGGCTTCCTTATCAATGCCGTAGGCCAGAGAAGCGGCGGTAGGCTCGTTGATGATACGCTTGACGTTCAGGCCTGCAATGGTGCCGGCGTTCTTGGTTGCCTGACGCTGGCTGTCGTTGAAGTAAGCAGGAACCGTGATGACGGCCTCAGTGACAGGCTCGCCCAGATAAGCCTCGGCATCTGCCTTCAGCTTGGAAAGAATCATGGCGCTGATTTCCTCAGGGGTGTAGTCCTTGCCGCCTGCGTGAACCTTCTCGGCCGTGCCCATCTTACGCTTGATGGAGGAGATGGTGTTCTCCGGGTTGGTGATGGCCTGACGCTTTGCGACCTGACCAACCAGACGCTCG
>JAQXGE010000023.1 GCA_029006135.1 Oscillospiraceae bacterium
GCCGACACCGCCGCACGATACGCCGAGGGTCTCAAAGCGCGGTGGGAAACCCAGCACACCGAACTGTTCCGCCGCGCGGGGGAGTTCCTTGAAGCCCGCGGACGCCAATATGACGGGCCAAATGCGGAGGAGATGACGCCGGAACAGCTCAAATCCGTGCTGACTGCCCAGGCCCAAAGCCTTGCCGCGGGGCTTGCGCAGGTCAACGCCCGCCTGCGGGAAGCCCGCACCCGCAAGAAGGAGCTGGATTCCCTGACGGCGCGCCGCACAGCCTTGAGCGCCGCACAGCCGGTTAAGGCCGCCGCCCTCAGCGCCGCACAGGCCGCGCGGGACGAAGCACTCACCGCAAAAAGCAAGGCGGACGCCGCCCTGGCCGGCCTGCAAAGCGCCCTGCCCTGGCCGAGCGCCGAGGCGATGGAGGCCGAGCGCAGACGCCTTAACACCGAGCGCGGCAAACTGAACGAAGCACTTGACGCCGCCGCACAGCAGCGCCGCGCGTTTGAACAGCAGCTGGCCGCCGCCAGGGAGCGCGCTGCCACCCTCGCGGCGCAGGCAGGCCAGACGCAGGAACGCCCCGGCATGGCCGCAGAGCAGCAAAAACTTGAAGAACTTGAGGAAAGCCGCCGGAATTTGCGCGCCGAGCGTGAAGAAATCTCCCAGCGCCTTGCCGCCAACCGCACCGCCGCCGAGGCCCTGACCAAGGCACTGAGCGCGGCGCAGCAGGCGCGGGACCATGCCGCCGTTATGGACAACCTGAGCCGGACGATTAACGGCAACCTTGCACAAAAACAAAAACTTCCGTTTGAGCAGTATGTACAGGGATTTTATTTTGACGGCGTTGTGGCGGCGGCCAACCGGCGCTTCACCCGGATGACGGACGGCCAGTACGCCCTGCGCCGCCGCAGGGAGAGCGACATTGCCGGAAAGACCGCGCTCGAACTGGACGTATTTGACGCCTATACGGGCAAACTGCGCCCTGCGGCTTCGCTGTCGGGCGGGGAGAGTTTCCTTGCCGCGCTGAGTTTGGCGCTCGGCATCAGCGATACGATTCAGGAGAACGCGGGCGGCGTGAGCGTGGATACCCTCTTTGTGGACGAGGGATTCGGCACACTGGACGCCGGCGCTTTGCAGAAAGCCGTGGACACACTGACCGAACTGGCCGGCTCGGATAAACTTGTCGGCATCATCAGCCATGTGGAAGCGCTCGCGGACCGCATCCCGAACCAGATCCTCGTCACCCGCTCCCGCTGCGGCAGCACCGCCCTTGTGCGGGAAAATTGACGGCTTTTTTGAAATTTTCCCCGCGCCCCGCCGCAAAAATCCATCCTATCATCAAAAGCGCCCGCCATTTAGGCGTGCCCCGAAAACAGTTAAAGGCCGTGCATCAAATACGATGCACGACCTTTTTGGTATATGCAGGGTTTGGGGCAGGCACACTCCTGCAAGATTATAGTGCCCAATTTGGCACCATGGTAGAATTTTGCTCTTTCGTGGCAAGTTTTGGTGTTCAAAAATCTTCAACAGTACGGCAAACTGGAATTTTTATAAATTTACTTGTTGAGGTCATACTGCTTTAGGACTTTCTTCGTTGCCTCGTAATAGCTTTTAATTCTGTTGATTTGTTTCAGGCAAGGATTGTTTTCTACGAGTGAGACAAATTCTATAGACAGTCCGTTCCACTTGTGAATATCTCCGCCATCCTTTAATGCCCACCCTAACTGCTCCAATGTATAATTGCTTTTCACGGAATTATGCACCATAGAAGTAGTTGCCCAATTTTCAGGAGCATCCTTACCCCCTAACGAAATGGGCTGTATATGGTCAATAGTCGGTTGAATTTCCCAATATGCGATATGACATTTATCCGTTTTCCAATGCGATTGATAGGGAAATGCGTCTGGCATAAATTCTGATAAAATACGCAACATACCGGGATTTATCAACCGATTTCCAGAATACCGGTCAATAAAACCATCTCTAAAAAATTGCTGCATCATTTCTAAAACACTATATTTTCTTTCTTCAGACCTAATGGGAACAAAAGGATATTCCTTGGAAATGATTTCTTCCGCGCCAGAAATGTTATTGTCCTGTATCAAAGTCGTAGCGCGAATTATTGCATTGATTTTCTGGTCCATACTACGGCCTCCAAATAAACTTAATAAATTACGGTTTATCGGTTGGTAAATATTGTATCATAACGGAGGCAAAAAACAAGAAAAATGCACTGTGACCTCGGTCACAGTGCATTTTAACTGTCTTATGGAAATTGATGCTTTGGCGGGGCTGTTCTATATAGAGGGCGGCCCGTGCTGGGGCGCGCTTCAATTTACAAAACCGTTCTGGCTCAGCGGGTGAGCGGGGCGGTCTTGCGGCGGAGCCAGGCGCGCTCGTTCTCGTTCAGGCGGGGGGAGAGCGTCTGATAGACGCGCTCATGGTAGGCGTTGAGCCAATCCAGCTGGTCGCGGGAAAGCTCATCCACAAGAATCGGCTCGGTGGCAATGGGAACCAGCGTCAGCGGCTCAAAGCGCAGCCAATGGCCGTACTGATTTTCCCCGGCGTCCACGCACTCGAGTTCGTTCTCAATGCGGATGCCGACCTCATCGGTCTCATAAACGCCCGGCTCATCGGTGATGGTCATGCCGGGACGGAACACAATGGCATTGTTGGGACGCAGGCTCTGCGGGCCTTCGTGAACGCTTGAGATAAATCCCACGCCGTGACCGGTGCCGCAGCGGTAGTTAATCTGATGGGCCCAGAGCGGACCGCGGGCAAAGCTGTCCAGCGCAAAGCCGGTGCAGTAGTCAAGGAACACCGCGCGCGCCATATCAATGTGGCTCTGGAGCGTCCAGGTGTAATAGCGGCGCTCGTTGTCGGTCAGCGGGCCGACCGGGTAGGTGCGGGTGATGTCCGTCGTGCCGCAGTCATACTGACCGCCGTTGTCCACAAGCAGGAAGCCGCGGCGCTCAATCACGCTGTCGCAGTCCCCCTCGGCATGATAGTGCATCATGGCGGCGTTGGGGCCGTAGGCGGCAATCGTGCCAAAGCTGTCCTCAATGTAGCCGGGCATCTCGGCACGGCGGCGGGTGAGCATCTTCTCAATGTCTGTCTCGTGCAGGGTTTTGCCTTCGGAAAGCGCCTGCTCAAGGTCCATCTCAAACCGCACAACGGCCACGCCGTCCCGGATATGACATTCGCGGAGATTGGCCAGCTCCACCTCATTCTTGACGCCCTTGAGCGCAAAGATGGGGTCAGCGCCCGCCACCGTGCGGTGCTCGTTCAGCGCGCAGTAGAGGTCATAGTTGGTGCTTGCCTTGTCCGCAAGGAACACTTCCTCCGCCGGCAGGGCGCGGACGGCGGCCGTCAGGGCCGTGTAATCCTCAATCTTCACGCCGCTGTCCGCCAGCGCGGCGGCATCCTCGGCACTCAGGCGGCCGGGGGCGAGGAAGAGCGTGCAGGAATCCATCGTGACCAGCGCATAGGCAACAGCCAGCGGCGTGCAGGGCAGGTCATTCGCGCGCAGGTTCATCAGCCAGCCCACGCAGTCAAGACCTGTGACGGCCAGCGCGGTGGCGCCCGCCTTTTTGAGCTCGGCGCGCACAAGGGCAATGCGGTCGGCGGCCGTGGCACCGGTCTGCGCCGGGGTCAGCAGCCAGCAGGGCGTGTTGGGCAGAGCCGGGCGGGTGCCGAGGGTCTCCCACAGCGGGCTGACCACATCGCGGCTGACGAGCTTCGCACCGTTTTTGCCAAGGGCCTCGGCATAGCGCTCCGCCAATGCGGCGGGCACGCAGCTGCCGTCAAGGAGAAGCGTCTCCCCCGCGCCGAAATGCGCAGCCAGATACTCCTCCACGGTGGGCACCCCGGCGGAACCGGCGTGCATACATTCAATCTCGGTCCCTGCGAGCTGACGGTCGCCCTGAACGTAAAAGCGTCCATCGCACCACAGCGCGCTGCCGGTCATCGTCACCACAAGGGTGGAATTTTCTCCCGTAAAGCCGGAAAACCAGGTCAGACTGTTATAATGTTCGGGCAGATACTCGCTGCAATGGGGGTCGCTGGTCATCAGCAGCACGCCATGGCCGCCCGCCGCGCGCACCGCCTCACGCAGTGCGGAAATTTTCTCGTTGGTCGTCAAAGCATTTCGCTCCTTTATATTGAACAGATTGGTCACAGACCAACCTCATTCTATCACATTTTACGGCAGGGTCAAGCATCAGCCGATGTCGTCAAGATACCCGCGCGGCACAACGTCAAACGCCTCCGCCAGGTGGTCGCGCATCCACATCTCGGCATCCAGACGCACGCTGTACCCGCACCCGGGGTCGGTCATCCATTCCTCGGGCTTGGCCATCGGCAGAACATGGCTTGCCATCATATTCATAATGACACCGCCGTGGGTCACGCAGGCGGCCTCGGTCGTGTGGGTTTTGAGCATATACTCAAACATCTTCATCAGCATCCCGCTTGTGCGGTCATAAAACGCCTTGCGGTCCTCGCCCCCCTCGGGAACTTCCCGGCTGTTCGGGTCAATCCAGGCCGCAAACTCGGGGTCTTTCACAAGTTCTTCCACGGGGCGGTTCTCAAACTTACCGAAATACATCTCCTTGAGGTCGTCGAGCGCCACGATCTTGGCGCCCGGGAACAGGACCTCCGCCGTCTGCGTGGCGCGCTGCAGAGGCGAAGAAAATACCAGCGGGACTTCCGGGTACAGGAACTGCTCTTTCAGCTCGGCAAGCTGGGCG
Organism: Oscillospiraceae bacterium; assembly: GCA_029006135.1. GTDB lineage: Bacteria > Bacillota > Clostridia > Oscillospirales > Ruminococcaceae > Gemmiger. The sequence continues at coordinate 4,743 of JAQXGE010000023.1, forward strand.
CGCCCTTCCTCGCACAGCGGCAGATCAGTGCCGCTGCCAATGTAGCGGCCGTTCAGATTTCCCTCGGTCAGACCGTGGCGGATCAGGTGAAGTTTATAGTAATGCAAAGTGAAATCCTCCATATAAATATTACAATTCGGTAACAAGGCGGGCCTTCTTCCGGGGCACCACAACATTTGTGCGCTGTCCCTGCATGAGGAACCACATCTTGTCACCGAGAAAACCAACGAAACGCGGACAAAAAATCTTTGAAAAGTTGCCAAAACAGGTCTTTACAAATCGTTTTTTAGCGAATATAATTTACATCATGTAGAAAAATCGCGAAGGATGGAATACCATGGCAGTTGAATTCAGCCGGGTCATCACACTGCTGCGCAAGGAGCGCGGCATCACCCAAAAACAGGCAGCGGCGGACCTTGGCATCAGCCAGGCCCAGCTTTCCCATTACGAAAAAGGCATCCGGGAATGCGGACTGGATTTTGTGGTGCAGGTGGCGGACTATTATGGCGTCTCCTGTGATTATCTTCTCGGGCGCAGCGCCGAGCGCAATGGCCAGACGATTACAGTGGAGGAACTGCCCGATGCGGGCGGCTCTACCTCGGGCAGCGTCTACCACGGCAGCGTTCTGCCCACGATGTACAAAAAACTCATTGAGAACTCGCTGGACATCCTGTTTGACCGCCTTGACAGGTGTAAGGACAAACGGATTGTCGTGCCGGTGAGCCGTTACCTGATGCTCGCCGTTTACCGGATGTTCCGGCTGCTCCACCGTGCGGCACCGGGCAACGTGGCGGGTATGTTCCGCGTTTCCTCCGCAAGGTGGGAGAAGGAGACCGATGCCGCCATGTGCCTGCAGGAGAGCGAACTGAACGCCGCTCTTGCCGGGGAGGAGGGTACCCGCCCTGACCCGGCGGCCTTTGAAATGACCACCGAATCACTTGCGCGCGAGTACCCCCGCCACGCGACCAGCTTAATGAACCTCATCAAGAACAGCGAGGAGACCATCGGGAACAACGCACACTGACCTTACATCTCGGACAGTGCGCGGCGGCAGGCACCGCAGATGCGCTTGCCGCGGTAAACCAGGGTGTCCTGCGTGATTTCGCCGCAGAGGTCACAGCAGCCGGCCGGACGGTATTTGCGCAGAAGAATGGTGTCCCCCTCGGTAAAGATTTCCAGCGGGGTTTCCTCCGTGATGGCAAAGCTGTCCCGCAGTTCCTTGGGAAGAACGAAACGGCCAAGGCGGTCAATGTTGCGGATAATTCCAGTAGATTTCATAAGAGCGCTCCTTTTCTTTCTATCAAGTCCGACAATCCCCGCCCACTTTTTTGGCGGGAAGCGTCGGATTCACTCAGCTTCTTGTGGATAGTATACCTTTTTGTTCCATAATTGTCAATATTTGGCAAAGAAAAAATCGCGCATTTTTCACGGTTTTCTGAAGAAAAAATTGTACAATCTGCGGCAGCGCGGCAATCCTTCGGGAGCGGCCGCGCTGTTTTGCGCAAACAGGACAGAAATTTTGCAAAAAATTCAAAAATTTCCCTCCTGAAAAGGCCCCAAAACCCTTGACAGGGTTTGTATAATAGAATTAGCAGTACAAATGCGAGACTGCTAACATTGTTTTTCCATTGACTGTATAAATAGAAGGGAACAGAGAATCATGGCTGAAAAGCGTACAAAGATTGACATTTTTTCGGGCTTCCTGGGCGCCGGCAAGACCACGCTCATCAAAAAGCTCATCAAGGAAGCCTTCCAGGGCGAACAGATTGTTTTGATTGAGAATGAATTTGGCGAGATTGGCATTGACGGCGGCTTCATGCGTGAGGCAGGCATCCAGGTCAACGAGCTGAACTCCGGCTGCATCTGCTGCTCGCTGGTCGGCGATTTCCGCGAGGCACTGAAAAAGGTTGTCGAGACTTACCATCCCGACCGCATCCTCATCGAGCCGTCCGGCGTCGGCAAGCTCAGCGATGTGACCCGCGCAGTCGAGGGCGTGGCCGAGACACTGCCTGTCAGCCTCAACAGCTTTGTGACGGTCGCGGATGTCAACAAGGTCAAAATGTATATGAAGAACTTCGGTGAGTTCTACGATGACCAGGTCAGCCATGCTTCCTGCATCCTGCTGAGCCGTACCGGCGCCGCGGATGAGAAGAAGATTGCCGCCGCTGTGGAACTGCTCGAAGCCAAGAACCCCACGGCCACTATCGTGACGACTGACTGGAGTGAACTGACCGGTGCGCAGATTGTCTCGGTCATGGACGGCAAGCGCGACCTCGTAGCCGAACTGCTGGCCGAGGCGCAGGCAAGCAACGCCGCCCATGCCGGCGAGGAGGAGCATCACCATCACCACCATCATCATGACGAAGATGGCGAGGAGCACGAGTGCTGCCACCATCACCACGACGAGGACGAGGACCACGAGTGCTGCCACCATCACCACGACGAGGATGAGGAACACCATCATCACGACGAGGACGGCGAGGAGCACGAGTGCTGCCATCATCACCATCATGACGGCGAGTGCGGCTGCGGCCATCATCATGACCATGATGCCGATGAAGTATTCACGAGCTGGGGTCACGAGACGGCCAACCGCTACACCCGTGAGGAACTGGAGAATGACCTCAAGGCGCTGGATTCCGGCAAGTACGGCGCTGTGCTGCGTGCCAAGGGCATCGTGGACGGCGGCGAAAGCTGGTTCGAGTTCGATATGGTTCCCGGCGAGATGGAGATTCGTCCCTGCTCCCCCGATGTGACCGGCAAACTCTGCGTCATCGGCTCGAATCTTGCCGAGCATGAGGTGGAGCATCTGTTCCGCATCCACTAAAGGAAGGAGGCCGCAGCGATGGCACAGAAAGAGATCCCCTGCTACCTGTTTGTCGGGCAGCTTGAGAGCGGCAAGACCCGCTTTATTCAGGAGACCATGGAGGACCCGCAGTTTGATTCCGGCGACAAGACACTGCTCCTGGTCTGTGAGGAAGGCGAGGAGGAATATAATCCCGACCGCTTTGCCTTTGGCGGCGTGACGGTCGAGGTCATCAGCGACAAGGCCGAACTGAACCGCCAGAACCTGCAGAATCTTGAGAAGAAGTCCGGCTGCGGCCGTGTTCTGATTGAATACAACGGTATGTGGCTGATTCAGGACCTCTATGACGCGCTGCCGGACAACTGGCTGATTTACCAGTGCCTTGCCACGGCGGACGGCACCACCATCAAGACCTATGCGGGCGATAACGCCATGCGTTCCCTGCTGCTCGACAAGCTGCGCGGCAGCGAACTGCTGGTCGTCAACCGCGCCGAGGCCGTCAATGACGAGGAGAGCCGCCAGCTGATTCACAAGCTGGTGCGTCAGGCCAGCCGCCGCTGTGACATTGCCTACGAGTTCAGCGATGGCAGTGTGGCATACGATGACATTCCTGACCCGCTGCCCTTTGACGTCAACGCTCCGGTGATTGAGATTCCCGAGGAATTTTTCGGCGTCTGGTATATGGACTGCATGGACGATATGCAGAAGTATGACGGCAAGACGGTCAAATTCCTTGCGCAGGTCTGCCAGACCACTCGTGCGGGCAAGGACAGCTTTGTGCCCGGCCGCTTTGCCATGACCTGCTGCGTGCAGGATATCCAGTTTGTCGGCTTCCCCTGCCGCTATACCGAGTACAAAAAGCTCAAGCAGCGTGACTGGATTACGCTGACCGCCAAGGTCAACCTGAAATATCACCCCATCTACAAGGGCCAGACCCCCGATGCGGTCGGCCCGGTGCTGACCGCACTTTCCGTGGAGCCTGCCGAGGCCCCGCGCGATGACGTTGTCATGTTCAGCTGATCAGCGCCCGCCTGATTCCTCAAACACGCAAAAACAAATCCCGGCTCCGCGTATTTTTTTGGCGCAGAGCCGGGATTTGTTTACTTTTTTGGCAAAAAGCGGCACGAAGGACGGCGCGCTTTCAGCCGGTGTGATGGTCGCGGCGGTATTGGGTGGGGGTGCTTCCCTGAAATTTCTTAAAAATTTTGCTGAAGTAGTTCACATCCAGGACCCCCACGCTCTCGGCAATCATTGCAACGCTGCTGTCCGTTGTGGCAAGGTAGTAGGCCGCGCGCTGGACGCGCTGGGCGTTGATGTAATCCGTGAGGGTCTGGCCTGTCTCCTGCCGGAACACGCGGGAGAGGTAGCTGGGGTTGACAAAGAACTCATCGGACAGGGTTTTCAGCGAGAGCGGTGCCGCAATGTTGAAATTGATGTAGTTGACAACCTTCTGCACCATCGGCGAATATTTCCGCACCGAATAGCGGTGAACATAATCACAGTATCCCAGCACCATTTCCCGGCTGAGTGCAACGGCGGCATTCAGGTCGGAAACGTCCTCAATCTTGTAGGCATATTGGGTGCTGAGGATGTTCAGATAGTAAGGGTGCACATCCGCCCGCTCGGCGGCTTTGCGCAGCAGCGTATTAAAAATAATCAGGTTGTTTTTCTGGTTGCGCAGTGCATCGGTGAACCAGTCGCCCATGTCAATGCGGATGCACTGGTCAAGGGCGGCAAGGGCGGCCTCGGTATCCCCTGCCGTGACGGCGTTCATGTAAGTGTTTTCAAGTGCATAGCGCTGTTCGAGCGCGGCGGCGGAGACATCGCTGAGGGCATCCGGCTCGGTGAAGTGACGCGCATCGGGCTGGACTTTCAGCGGGCTGAACTCGGTCAGCCGGCGCACGCGGAACGTTCCCTCCGGGTAGAGCATCGCGACCAGGGACTTCAGGCTCGCGACCACCGCATTTTCATCCAGATGCGGAATGGAGTCAAAGTAATTTTGCAGCACCGCATTGCCCTGCCGGCCAAGGCTGCGCCGGCCCCAGACCAGCTGATCGGGCGTTCGGGCAAGACCGCGCCACGGCCCCGCCATATACAGCAGATCCGTTCTCTGCGGTGCGGGGAAGAACGCATAGCGCGCGCCGAACATATCCTCCGTGATGCTGAGGGTGCAGGGCGGGTTGTTTTCCTCGCAGAGCAGTGTCCGTCCCATTTCCTGCCAGTCAAATTCCGGGTCAAGGGAGCGGCGCATACCAAAATCCATCTTTTCCAGTTCGTCAAACGGCGGTGTAATGACCCGAAGCGGGACATTGAACACGGCCAGATAGTTCCTGATTGCCTCGATAAGGTCCACCTGCATGGGACGCCTCCTTCACTTTTGAGCAAAAGTTGGGGAACCCTGCTGCGCTTGCGGCAGGATGAATTTGTCTGACAAATTCATTGTGGTTTCTTTTATTATGAACCTTTTTGCCCAAAAATGTTAGAACGCTTTTGCACTTGACCCGTACGATTTTTACTTAATTTGAAAAAAGCTGTCGAATCTATCCATGTTTTGCGGGGCAAGGCGTCATTTTTCCCGGTTCTGCCCGAAACGCACCCCGGAAGCGGTGAGGATGTCCGGTTCCCACACAAGGCCGGGGTGTCCGCCGCGGCGGGCTTCCACCAGGAAGAGCCAGGGACGTTCGGCGGGTGTATGGCGCACGAGCGCCACGCGTTTCGGCTCAAGCCCCGCGGCACTCAGCGCGCAGAACACCGCCGCCATCTGGTCAGGACGGTGGCAGAGTGCGAGCTTGCCGCCGTGGCGCAGCGCACGGGCGGCACACTGCGCCACGTCCGCAAGGGTGCAGCTTCCGTCATGGCGTGCCGCTGCCCGGCGCGGGTCGGGGCTGACCGGCCCGGACGTGAAATACGGCGGGTTGCAGGCCGCAAAATCATACTGTCCGCGTTCCGGCCCGGCGGTACAGAAATCCCGCAGGTCGGCGCAGACCGCCGTGATATGCGCACACGCAGGGTTGGCGGCGGCTGCCGCCGCGCAGAGCGCCGAGGCATCCGGGTCAATCTCAAGCGCCGTGCAGGGGCCGCGGTGCCCCGCGTCATGCCACGCCAGCGAGATAATGCCGCACCCGCTGCAGAGGTCGAGCGCACGCTCCCCCGCCCGCGGGCGGGCAAAGCGGGCCAAAAGAAGCGCATCGGTCCCGAACCCGGCGCCGGGCGCTGTAAAAACCCGCGTTCCGCAGTCAAGAATTTCCTCACGATGTTCCATTTTCTTCTCCTTTCTGTATCTGCGCATCGGCGCAGAAGGACAGACACGCAAAATTCGCGATGTTTCTTCAAATCCGCTTGCAGTCCGGTGCGATTCGGGGTATACTGAGTACAAAAGACAGCAAAATTTTCCACCGCTTTTGTGTATGGATTCTGAAGGAGGCTCGCGCCATGATTTATACCGTCACACTCAACCCGGCACTGGATAAAACCGTTGAAATCCCGTCTTTTTCGGTGGACAACGTCAACCGGATCGTCTCTCTCCGCACTGACCCGGGCGGAAAGGGCATCAATGTGTCCAAGGTGGTCGCCAAGCTCGGCAGCACCAGCCGTGCGGTCGGAATTTTAGGCGGGACCACCGGCCAGTCCATTGCGCAGGGCCTTGAGGGCGAGAATATGACCTGCGATTTCCTGCCCGTGGAGGGCAGCACCCGCACCAACCTCAAGGTGATTGACCCCATTCTGCACACCAGCACCGAAATCAACGAGCCGGGCGCACCCGTGGATGCCGAGACGCTGCAAACGCTGCTCGACCATCTGATCAAGCTCATCCGCCGCGATGATATTGTCGTCCTTGCGGGCAGTCTGCCTGCCGGCGCACCGGCGGATACCTACCGCGTCTGGGGCGAGGCCTGCCGGGAAAAGGGCGCCAAGGTGTTCTTAGATTCGGACGGCGCACCTCTTGCTGAGGGGATGAGCGCGGTGCCCTATCTCATCAAGCCGAACAACGATGAGCTGTCCCGCCTGATGGGCAAGGAACTGGACAGCATCGAGGAGCTGATTGCCGCCGCCCGCGAGCTGCTGAGCCGCGGCACCGCCAAGGTGTTTGTCTCGATGGGCGGGCGCGGAATGCTCTGCGTTACGCCGGAGCGGACCATCTATGCGCCGGGGCTCAAGGTCCCGGTTGCCAGCACGGTCGGCGCAGGCGATGCCGTTGTGGCGGCGCTCGCCGTGGCCGAGGAACGCGGTCTGCCGCTTGAGGACACGATGCGTCTTGCCGTGGCCGCCGGCACCGCCAACGTCATGTGCAGCGGCACGCAGGCCGCCGAGTACAGCGTGATGGAGGAACTGATGCCGCAGGTCACGATGAAAGAACTGTAATCTGACCGTCTGAACCCACCTTAAGATTTCCGCCCCTTCCTGTGGATGCCGCAGGGAGGGGCTTTTGCATTCCCGTCCCGCCCTTTGCGGGACGGTTCCTGCCGTGAGAATGACGTACTGATGTAATTTTTTGGTTGTTATAGGGATTAGAGATAAGGCTCCCCTGTGTAAGGGGTGAGCGAAGCGAAGGAGCGGGAGTGAATGACAGTCCAGTGGACTGTCAGAGCCGCGACCGGATTTGCCGCAGCAAATTGGTTCAGCGAAGCTGACTGAGGGACTGATAGCCTTGCGGCCAGCTGCCGTTTATCTTTTACAGCACCCGCTGCCGCAGGCGGTACTCTTTTGTGACCAAAAGAGTACCCAGAAAAGTCTCGCTGTTCCGACGCAGCGAGCCCCGGCTCGGGGGGCCTGCCCCCCGAGACCCCCAAAGAGGTATGAAAATAATGAAATCCACCCCAAGTCCTACGACCGGACAGGCCTTGGGACGGATTTCATTATTTTCGATTAAACTCCGCCCCGCCCTTTGCGGGACGGTTCCTGCCGTGAGATGAACGTACTCATGCTGTTTTTACGTTGTTTGTGGGATTAGAGACAAGGCTCCCCTGTGTAAGGGGAGCTGGCAAATCCGAGGAACGAGGATTTGACTGAGGGACTGATAGCCTTGCGGCCAGCTGCCGTTTATCTTTAACAGCACCCGCTGCCGCAGGCGGTACTCTTTTGTGACCAAAAGAGTACCCAGAAAAGTCTCGGGCAATAAGATTAGGTACTGCAACGCCAAATGTCCCGCCCCGGCGGGACACCAATTTCGGAACAATCGCTGCGCGATTGTTTTTTGCACGGCGCTTTGCGCCGTTGCGCGTCATAGCCGCGCAGGCAAAAAAGACCCGCGGCCAAGGGGCTTCGCCCCCTGGACCCCACGAATAAGGATGAAAATTTGAAAATTCACCCCAAAGACTACGACCGGACAGTCTTTGGGACGAATTTTCAAATTTTCGATTGAATAACCGCCCCGCCCTTTGCGGG
>JAQXGE010000024.1 GCA_029006135.1 Oscillospiraceae bacterium
ATCTGCTCGGCCACTTTCCAGGCGCTAGGCAAGGGCACCTTGTCTTTGTACGTTTCGGTCATCCGTCAGCTGGTCGTGCTGATTCCCGCGGCATGGCTGCTCAGTTTGAGCGGAAACGTGAACCTCGTCTGGTTCTCTTTCCCGATTGCCGAGATTGCCTCGCTGATTCTCTGTGCCGTTTTCCTGCGCAAGTGCTACCGTGAGATTCTCAAACCGATGATGGCAGTCCCTGCCGCTGCGGTTCAGTAAAATTCCTGAATTTTACGCAAAAGGAGGCGCCTGCTTATGCTGCGCCATATCAAGCCCGGGATGCTTCTGTTCAGTATTCTCTGCATCGTTCTGGGGCTTTCCCTGCTTGTGGCTCCACAAGCCGTTTCCTCGGTTCTCTGCGCTGCGCTGGGGGCGCTGGTCCTGCTTTCCGGTCTTGAAGACCTGACACGGTATTTCAAAAAGGATGTCACCGGACCTCGGGCTGTGCTCTGCCTGCTGCTGGGTCTGCCAACCGTGGCAGTGGGTGTGCTGGCGCTCACCCGCGGATGGGAAGCAGCCGATTCCGTCGAATGGATTCTTCCTCTGCTGTTTGGGCTGATCCTGATATTGGACGGTCTTGTTCGCTTTCAGTCCGCCTTTGAGCTGTGCCGCCGCAAGGGGCAAAAATGGTGGATGGTCTTGCTCCTCGGTGCCGTTTCCATCATTTTCGGTGCACTGCTGGCAGTCTCCCAGCTGATGAGTTTCAGCGGCCTGAATCTGATGCTTTTGTCCGGCATTCTGGTTTTGGCCGAAGGAATCCTGAACCTGTGCTGTTCGATTTACATCGCGATGGAATTCCATGCGCTGGACCGTCTGGATGCCGCACACGCAGAAAAGCCCGAGGGCGAAGAGGCTCCCGCCGATGTATCCGCTCCTGAGCAGGAAGAACCTGCCGGTGAGGAGTCGGAAATATCCGTTCCATCGCCCGATTCTCAAGAGGCCCCGGCAGAAGAACCCGATTCCGCTGAACTGCCCGATACGCAGACAGATCCCCAGCTCACCCTTTGATTTTCTGGTTTTTCCCTTTGTATAACAGCGCCCTGCGGAACGGATCGCATCCGGGTGAGCCCGGTGTACGGCCGCACACGCAGGGCTGTTTTACGGGGTAAAAATAAAAGTACGACTTTTTCCCAAAAGACGCAGGTTTATCCCCCGGCTTGCAGCCGCGGGCCTGCCAAAAACCGTAAGGAGTTACCCATGAATTACGACCTCATCATTGTCGGCGCCGGCCCTGCCGGTATCTTCACCGCGCTCGAGCTGCTGCGCAAAAGCGAGAACCCCAAAGCCCTGAAGATCTGCCTGATCGAAAAGGGCAAGCCGGTGGAAAAGCGTCACTGCCCCAAGGACAAAACCGGCCATTGCGTCAACTGCAAGCCCACTTGCGCCATCACGACCGGATTCTCCGGTGCAGGCGCATTCTCGGACGGAAAACTTTCTCTGTCCTACCAGGTCGGCGGTGATTTGCCGGAACTGATTGGGGAAGATTTGGCCCAGGATTTGATCAACTATACCGACAAGATTTATCTGGAATTCGGCGCTGACCCCCATGTGGAAGGCATCTATCAGGGCAATGAAATCAAGGATATCCGCAAGCGCGCCATCCAGGCCGGGCTGCAGCTGGTGGACTGCCCCATCCGCCACCTGGGTACCGAAAAGGCTCAGCAGCTTTACCTGAACATTCAGAACTATCTGCTGGATCAGGGCGTTGAGATGCTCTTTGAGACGGAGTGCGAGAACATCCTGCTGGACGGCGATGTCTGCACCGGCGTGATCATCAAAAAGGGCGGCGTGACGAGCGAACTTCATGCCCGTCAGGTAGTCATTGCCACGGGCCGCCGCGGTGCCGACTGGCTGGAGAAGCTCTGTGCCGAGCATCATATTGCTCACAAGCCCGGCACGGTGGATATCGGCGTGCGTGTGGAGTGCCGCAATGAAGTCATGGAGACCATCAACAAGGTGCTGTACGAGGGCAAACTCATCGGCTACCCGCATCCTTGGAAGAACAAGGTCCGCACGTTCTGCCAGAATCCCGGCGGATTCGTCGCACAGGAAAATTACGACAATGACCTTGCGGTCGTCAACGGCCACAGCTACAAGGACCTCAAGTCTGACAACACCAACCTGGCCATTCTGGTCAGCCACAACTTCACTGAGCCGTTCAACCAGCCCATCGCCTACGCGCAGAAGGTGGGCGAACTGACCAATATGTTAGGCGCAGGTCACATTCTCGTACAGCGTTACGGTGACATTCTGGACGGCAAGCGCACATGGGCCAAGGAACTGGCTCATTCCAACGTGCGTCCTACCCTGAAGGATGCCGTGGCGGGCGATATCACCGCCGCCATGCCCTACCGTGCCATGGTGAGCATCATCGAGTTCATCAAGATGGTCGATCATGTTGCGCCCGGTTTTGCCGCGCCTGAGACGCTGCTCTATTCCCCCGAACTGAAGTTCTACTCCAACAAGGTGAAGATGGATGAGGAGCTTGAGACCAACATTGCCGGTCTGCACTGCCTGGGTGATTCCTCGGGCTGGACACGCGGACTGATGATGGCATCCGTCATGGGTGTGCTGATGGGACGCAAACTCATTGAGCACCACGATTTCTAAGTTTACTTTTTAACAGCGAATAAAAGCCCCGGCGGGCAGCTTGTTTTCAGCTGCCCGCCGGGGTTTTCGCTTATGAATTTACTGGCTGCTCTCGCCGAGGGTGACATCAAAGGTCATAACCTTGCCGTCACGCTCAATCTGGAGGCTTACCACATCGCCGACCTCTTTGGTCTGGCAATACTGCACAAGATCCTGCGAGGAGGAGACGGCGACATCATCAATCGAGATGATGCGGTCCCCCATCTTGAGGCCTGCCTTATCGGCGCCGCTGCCGGTGTTGACCTGGAAGATATAGACGCCGTAGCTGCTCACACCATACTGATAGGCGGTCTGCGCATCGCTGATTTCCTTGACCGAAATGCCCAGCACAGGGCGCTTGACGTAACCGTTCTCAATCAGTTCTTTGGCAGTGGACATCGCCGAGTTGATGGGGATAGCAAACCCAAGGCCCTCTGCCTCATCGGAACCGCTCTTGGCGTTGACAACGCCGACCAGTTCGCCGTTGCCGTTGAAAAGGCCGCCGCCCGAGTTGCCCGGGCTGATGGAGGCGTTGGTCTGGATGAGGGTCATGTTGTTATTTTCAACTGTGACCTGACGGTTCAGTGCGCTGATGATGCCGTTGGTAACGGTGCCGCCCAGCGTACCGAGCGGGTTGCCCACGGCAATCGCATCCTCACCGACAACCAGTGCATCACTGTCACCAATCACAGCGGGGGTCAGGCCAGTAGCCTCCACCTTGATGACGGCGATATCGGAAGTCGAATCCTGACCAATCACTGTGGCGGGGTAGGTCGTATCGTCATTGAGCTGAACCGTGATATTGTTCGCGCCCGAAATCACATGGGCACAGGTCAAAATGTAGCCATCCTGAGAGATGATAACGCCGGAACCGGCGCCGCTCTGAATGTAGCTGCCGCCAAACCAGATTTCCGAACTGACCATCTGCTCGGTGGTGATTGCCACCACACTGGGCTGGACGATGGAGGCAACATCCTGAATGGAGAGTGTTGTTCCCGCCGCGCTGCCCTGAGAGGAGGTGTTTTCATCCCTCTGGACGGTCTGTACAACGACCTGGCCGCCGGTCAAACCGGTGCGGGCTGCCACAACAGAACCCAGCATACCGCTGCCAAAGCTCAGCGCCACAACAGCCGCCACCGCTGCCACGCGGGTCCAAATCTTTTTATGGTCCTTCTTTTCCGGCTTGGGGGGCTGCTGCGGTGCGCTGGAATAACTGTACCCGTTATATCCGCCGTTTGCGCCATTGCCGCTGCTGCCAAAATTGCTGGTGTAGCCGCTTTGGCTGGTTCCGTAGCCGTTCTGGCTGGTTCCATAACCATTTTGGTTCCCCTGCGCATTGTAAGAGGAAGTGTCATTATTCTGCTGGTTCTGTGTGTTCGGGGCAGAATAATCGGTGCGGGCCGTGTTGGCGGTATTCATGCCGCTGCTGCCCACATTGGGATAGCCGCCGTCCTGCTCGTTCGGCTGCTGGGGCTGCCGTCCGCTGTTGTTTTGCGGATCATTATGATAAAGACCCGAGTAATCATATTCGCTCATAAGATCTTCTCCTTTAATCTATAAGATCATCCGGAAATTCTCAGCTGTTCCCGGATGTTCGGGTTTCCTGAACCTTATGTACACAGTATATCCGCTAATTGTGAAAACAGTTTCTTTCTATGGTGAAAAAAATGTGAAATTCCATTTTTCTCCACATTGACAAGACCCCGTCCGCCGCCGTACAATCAAAATATCTGAAAAGGCGGTGATTGCATGAAGGTCGTTTGCAGTGCGGACGAGTACATACTTTACAAGGAAGATAGCCCCATCGGGCGCGGGGTTCTGCACGGTGAACTCCTGTCGGAGCTTACGGTTTCCCCTGCCTGGCGCGGACGGGGATACGGCAGCTACCTGCTCAAGGAAATCCTGCGCCTCAACGGCGGGTTCACACCCGCTGCCGCCACCACGTTCCGGGTTCCCGTTCCAGAGCCGGATAACGCAGCCGCCTGGGCGCTGGCGGAAAAGTACGGATTCCGTGTCCGGGAGGGGATGCTTTGCCGCCGCCGTGTTCCCGATTTGACCGCCGTGGAACTGACCCATCGCTTTCTCACCCAGATGCTGAGCCCCGGCGGGCTGTATCTGGACGCCACCTGCGGCAATGGGCATGACACGCTGTTTCTCTGCCAGTTGGCAGGTGCTGACGGACAGGTTATTGGGATGGATATTCAGGACACCGCCGTGCAGTCCACCAACCGCCTTTTGGCCGACAGCGGCATGGCCGGCATTGGCCGCGCGGTCCAATGCGACCACCGCGAACTGCTGCGCTATGCGCCGCCGGACAGCGCCGACTGCGTCATGTTCAACTTCGGTTGGCTGCCCGGCGCGGACCACACGGTTCATTCCACCGCGGAAGGATCGCTGGCTGCACTCAAGGCCGGATTGACGGCATTGCGGCCGGGCGGCGTGCTTTCCGCTGTGCTCTACAGCGGAAAAATCATTGGCAGTACCGAAAAGGAAGCTGCTCTCGCATTTTTCCGTTCACTGCCTCTGACCGATTACACGGTACTCATCTGCGAATTTGGCAACTGGGACGCCACCGCTCCCCTTCCCTGTTTTGTAATCCGAAAAATTCAGTAAAATCCAGCAGCAAAAAGCCCCGCCGGGAAGAATGACAGGTTCTTCTCAGCGGGGCGGTTGTTTGTCAATCACAGGCTTTCGGGGTACTCATCATCAATGGCAGCCAGCAGGCGCGGGGCGGACTCACGCGTGTCGGTCATGCGCACGGCATTGCGGAGCGGCAGCACCGCACGGGGGCTGACGGACAGTTCGTCCACGCCGATGGCGAGGAACGTCTCGGTCAGGGTCAAATCCGAGGCCAGTTCGCCGCAGATGCCCACCCAAATGCCATTCTTGTGGGCATTCTCAGTGACCATCTTGAGCAGGCGAAGCACAGCAGGATGATGCGGGTCATAGAAGCGGCCCAGGTCATTGTTCTGACGGTCGCAGGCCAGTGTGTACTGGGTCAGATCGTTGGTGCCGCAGCTGAAGAAATCAACCTCTTTTGCCAGACGGTCGCTGATAATGGCAGCAGCCGGCGTCTCAATCATGATGCCAATCTGAACATCCTCCGCGTAAGGAATGCCCTCCGCTTTCAGTTCGCGGCGAACCTCGCCGCACAGGCGCTTGGCCTCACGCACTTCCCAGACGCTGGTCACCATGGGGAACATGATTCCCAGTTTGCCGTAGGCAGATGCACGGTAGAGCGCGCGGAGCTGGGTCTTGAAGATATCCGTCCGGGTCAGGCAGATGCGCAGTGCACGCATACCCATGGCAGGGTTTTCCTCGTGCGGGAGGTCAAAGTAGCCAATCTGCTTGTCCGCACCAATGTCCAGCGTGCGGATAATGACTTCCTTGCCGTCCATATCGGCCAAGACCTTTTTATAGGCCTCAAACTGCTCATCCTCAGTGGGATAATCCGCACTGTTCAGGTAAAGGAACTCACTGCGGAACAGTCCGATGCCGCCGCCGTCATTGACCTGCACGGCGTGAACATCCTCGGGCGAACCGATGTTGCAGTAGATGCGAATCGATTTTCCGTCCTTTGTGACGTTTTCCTGCCCTTTCAGCGTCTCAAGCAAACGCTGGAGGCGGAGCTGTTCCTCCCGCTTTTTGAGCAAGCGGTCGCGGGTCATATCATCAGGGTCGATGACCACATTGCCGGTAGCGCCGTCAATCATGCAGGGACGGCCCGCATACTCGGGACGCAGTGCATCGCCCACGCCCACAATGGCAGGGATGCCCATCGTGCGGGCCAAAATGGCGGTATGGCTGGAACCGGATCCGCCGGCGGTGATAAAGCCGAGAATCTTGGATTTATCCAGCTGGACGGTCTCAGAGGGGGCCAAGTCGTCAGCAGCGAGCAGAACCGGCACATCGGACGCAATGCCGCCCTGTACGGCGCCGGAGAGAATCCCCAGGATCCGGGTGGAAACATCCCGCACATCAGCGGCACGGGCCTGCATATAGCTGTCATCCATCGCCTCAAACATCGCGGCGAACTCGTCCGCCGTATCGGCCACGGCGGCCTCGGCGTTGAGTTTATCGTTGGTGATGCGGCCCTCGATGGCCTCCTCGTAATCAAGGTCCTCTGCCATCATCTGATGCGTCTCAAACAGCATAGCAGCATCATCGCCAGCCTCTGCGCGGGCTTTTTCCGCCAGCTCACCAAGCTGTTCAATGGCCGCCGTCTGCGCGCCCTTGAAGCGATGCCACTCGGCATCCGCATCCGGAGCCGTATAGCGGGGAATCTCGGTTTTGGCCCGCTGATAGAAATAGAGCGGTCCAACACCGACACCGGCTGAAACGCCCTTGCCCTGAATACTGATCATATCATCGCGCTCCTTTCTTCCTAAACAAAACTGCGGCCGCCCGCCTACTTGGGGCCGCCGCGGTTTTTGTACTTCTTACAGATGCTCTTTGAAGAACTTTTCCAGCGCCGGAGCGGCAACATCCTCGTCCTCGCCCTCAACGGTAACGGTGACGGTATCGCCGCACTTGACGCCCATGCCCATCAGCGCCATCAGCTTAAGTGCGTTGCAGGACTTATCGCCCTTAATAATGGTGACGGTGCTTTTGTAATTCTTGACTTCCTTGACAAGCAGACCTGCCGGACGGGCGTGAATACCCACTGCTTCCTGAATGGTATAGCTGAACTGTTTCATACAAAATTTCCTCCCGTTGTTTGCGGGGGTGTCCCATAACAACACCCGCACACAGTCTTACATATATTATGATAGCATCTTATTTGGACAAAGTCAACCAAATCCGCTCTCAAATCTCCATTTGGTTTTGGATATTTGCATAAAATGTCGAAGTATCGGGGTTTGGAAACGTTTACTTTGTTAAATTGTTCCCAAATTCCCCGTCAGAAAGCTCTTCAGAACATCCTCCGGGCGCGGTGTGTGCAGCGGATAACGCTGCCGCAGCGGCGCAGCTGCCGTGTCCATAATATATGGTGTGCCAACGAAGTCCAGCATAGCAACGTCATTGTAATTATCGCCAAACGCCATAATTTCAGACGGCTGAATGTTCAAAGCGCGGCAGAGGCTTTGAACGCCGGTTCCCTTGTTGGAAAGGGTCGTGTCAATCCACTTCGGGCCCGCGACTGCACAGTTGGCGGCTTTCCACCGTTCAACAAAGCGTGGAGCAAAGCTGTCCACGCCCTCATCAATATAAACCGATACCTTGACAATATCCTCGGGAACCTGTGCCGGATTTTCAACGATACGGTAATTGTTGCCCACGAATTTCACTCGGTCGAGCATTCCCCGGCCACGCTCCATCAGGTAGACTGTGTTCTCCCCGGACATCATGACCTCACCCATGCCATCGGTGCGGTTCCAGAAATCCCAGGCAATTTCTTCCGCTAATGCGCGGGGCATGGGGTTCTTTGCGATGACATGCCCGTCCTGATAAATAACGCCGCCATTTTCACACAAAAACACACAACAGTCGTCCACCTGCTCAAAAAGTGCGTGCAGGCTATGATACTGCCGTCCGCTTGCAGGGCAGAATAGAATCCCCTTCCGGTTCAGCGCACGGATCTGGTCAAATATTTCTCCTTCAAGTTTCTTTTTTCCGTATTGCAGCAGCGTACCGTCCAAATCACTGCACACCATCCGAATCATACTTTTCCACTCCCTGTTCCCAATCTGTTTCATTTATTTTCAGTATATCAGACAGCAGATTTTTTTGCAATTTTTCGTTAAAAGATGTATGATGAAAAAAATGCACAGGAGGCAATGGCATGAACACACACTCTCTGAACGGAAAAACGCCCCAGACAAAAGCGGCAGCATTTGTAGCGGAAAACGCCACGCTTGTGGGGGATGTCGTGTTGGAAAAAGACGCAAGCATCTGGTATGGTGCCGTGCTCCGGGCCGACACCGGCCGTATCTTCGTTGGCGAAGGCAGCAACATTCAGGATAACGCAGTCCTTCACACCGGACCCGAACTGGATGTCGTGGTTGGCAAAAACGTTTCTGTCGGTCACGGTGCCATTGTTCATGGCTGCACGGTGAGCGATGATGCACTGATTGGGATGCACGCCACCGTGCTCAACGGTGCCCGCATCGGGCGCGGCGCCGTGGTGGCAGCCGGTGCCCTGGTGCCGGCCAAGATGGAAGTTCCTGACGGCATGTTAGCCATAGGGATCCCTGCTAAGATTCGCGGACCCGTGAGCGAGGAGATGAAAGCAGCGAGCCTTGCCAATGCAGAAAATTACCGTCAGCTCGGTGCCGTCCACGCAGCGGCCCAGGACGCGCAAAAAGGTTGATTTTGCAGGTTGTACAATGGATGGGCAAACAGAAGAAAATGCCGATAGCGAAGGCTTGACCCGTGATTTTATGTATCGTATCACCGACACCCCTGCACACGCTATTTGCCGCACTCATTTATTCAGGCATTCCAATACGATAACTTCAAGGCTGTTTAGCATGAAGGATTCGCCCATATGGATTCTGCCCATATTCGATAATATGATATCTTTCACCGGATATCGAAGTTCCAGTTCCACCGCGGCTCTTCCGAAATTGGCAGCCACAAGTACACGCTTTTCTCCGTCATAGCGGTAAAATGCCATTACGGTATCTGTTTCGTCATACTCCGGCTCAAATTTCCCATAAGTAAACACATTTTTATAATTCGGCGATTTTCTCACCGCCACTAGCTTGCGGTAATAATTTAGCACGGAATCCGGATCTTTTTCCTGCTGTGCCACATTGATTTCCGCATAATTGGAATTCACCTTAAGCCACGGGGTTCCTGTGGTAAAGCCGGCATTTTTTTCACAGCTCCACTGCATCGGTGTCCTGGCATTGTCACGGCTCATCCGGGAACAAACCTTCAGTGCCTCCTCGTTGGATAGTCCTGCTTCCCTTGCGGTATAGTACTGATCCTTGGTGCTGATGTCATCAAATTCATCGATGCTTGTCCAGGATGCATTCTGCATACCAATTTCCTGTCCCTGATAGATAAACGGAATTCCCCGAAGGAGCAGGCTTATGGTTCCAAGCATTTTTGTTCCTGCCGGATTCTGCGCATACTGCGGCAAAAATCTGGAAACTCCTCGCGGTTCATCATGATTTTCAATGATATTTGCCTCGAACCCACATTTCTGCACTTCCAGCTGGGAATTGATCACCGTCTCTCTCCACTTTTTAAAGTCCAATGGCGGTGCATCATACCAGCCGTGCGCTCCGTCACTTAAAGAATGCGCACTGAAATCAAAGATTGTGGAAAAATGCCCATCTTCTCCGATAAATTCAGGACGTTCGTTCTCCTTCATGTTAAACACTTCACCAACGGTAAAAGCATCATATTTCTGGAAGGTGTTTTTCTTTAAATCCTCTAAAAGTTCTCCTACGCCTTCCGCACTCTCGACCATTTTCCAGCAGCCCGCAAGGCCGTCCGCTCCATCCGGCTCAAAATCCGGAAATTCCAAATTTTTCTTGATGTTGATAATCGCATCAATGCGGAATCCTGCCAGCCCCTTATCCAGCCACCAGTTGACCATGTTGTAGAGTTCCTGGCGTACTTTTGGGTTTTCCCAGTTCAGGTCCGGCTGTTCCTTTGCAAACATATGGAAATAAAACAGATCCGTTCCCGGTACAGGCTCCCAGCAGCTGCCGCCAAAATAGGAGCGGTAATTGCTGGGGGGATTTCCGTTCTTCCCCTTCCGGAAATAAAAATAGTCCCCATATTCCCCTTCCGGGTTGGCCAGGGCTTTCTGGAACCATTCATGCTGGTCGGAACAATGGTTAATCACCAGATCCATGATGATGTACATATCCCGTTTTTTGGCTTCGGCCAGCAGTTCATCGAACTCCTCCATGGTTCCGAATTCCTCTGCAATGGCATAATAATCCGAAATATCATAGCCCTGATCCACAAAAGGAGATTTGTAGATGGGGGAAAGCCAGATAATATCCACACCCAGTTCCTTTAAATAATCCAGCCGGGAAATAATTCCCCGCAAATCGCCGATTCCATCTCCGTTCGTATCCAAAAAACTCTTTGGATAAATCTGATAGGCAACCTTATCGTGCCACCATTTCTTTTGCATAAGTCATTTACTCCTTTACCATTGCACAAATCCCTTTTATGTAATATACTGCCATTATAGATTGTCTGTTTATGAATTTCTTGCAAAATATTTGGCTGTTATAACACAATCCTGCTCAGTATATTGGTGATAGGAAAATGAAAAAAACGCATCCACTGGCTCTTGAGCAAAAAGAAGGCGCCAAGCATGGCGAAGCCTATTTTCCGGTACAGAAGTATATCACTCACCTCACGCCGGAACATCCGGCGGTGACCACCCACTGGCATGATGAGGCTGAGCTGACTTTGATTACAAAGGGTCATGGCCTGTATCGGATTGATCTCAATGATTACGAAGTAAAAGAGGGAGATCTTTTATTTATTTCTCCCCTGCTTCTCCACTCAATTTCCCGTACTTGCGATGGAGAGTTTTCATCGGAAACGTATGTGTTTCATATAAATTTTCTTGGAGGCAATTCTACCGATATCTGTTCCACCCACTACCTAACCCCCATTATGAATCAGGAAATCGCTTTGCCCTGCCTGATTACAGAAAGCCACCCGGCTTACGCTTCTCTGCGTAAAATTTTTGATCAGATTCATTCTCTGTATGATGAAAACATCAATGGATATGAGCTTGCCTTAAAAGCATTGTTTCTTGGTGCCATTTTCTCACTGCTGCAATTCAGTGAGAAAAAAGAGGTTACCGGTAAAGATACATCCTCGGACAAGCTTAAACAGGTACTTGACTATATTGAGCTTCACTATAAGGAATCCATTTCTGTAGCGGAATTAGCAAAGCTCTGTTATTTCAGTGACTATCATTTCATGCGTTTTTTTAAAAAGCAGATGAATATGACCTGTGTCGAATATATCAACAACCTGCGTCTGGAAAAAGCGGTCGAATTATTTGAACAGGGCGATACTTCCATTCTGGATGTCTCCCTGTCCGTAGGGTTCCGCAACCTGTCCTACTTTCACCGGGCGTTCAAAAAGAAATACAATATGACGCCGCTTTCTTTTATTAAGCAGTTGGAAACGACATAAAATCAGCGAACTGTCTAAAAAATCATGAACCGGCAAGCCTGACAATGTCATCGGAGAGAAAAAGGTGATTCATCGCACTTTGCAGGGCCAAAAAGGTTGATTTTCGCATTGCAATCCGGATAAAAACATAGTATGATAATTATGTATGTGCCATTGTAAGTGAAACAGGGCACCAGGATGCCCGTTTTGGCAGAAACTGCGGGTTGTATGGAAGATATAAAGGAGTTTTGACGATATGCCAACCAAGCGCGAAGAAATCGAGCGCCGGAGAACATTTGCGATTATCTCGCACCCCGATGCCGGCAAAACCACACTGACGGAAAAGCTGCTGCTTTACGGGGGAGCCATCCAGACGGCCGGCTCCGTCAAGGGCAAGCAGAGCGCCAAACACGCAGTTTCTGACTGGATGGACATTGAGAAGCAGCGCGGCATCTCGGTCACTTCCTCCGTGCTCCAGTTCAATTATCAGGGCAAGTGCATCAACATCCTGGACACGCCCGGTCACCAGGACTTTTCGGAGGACACCTACCGCACGCTGATGGCGGCAGATTCCGCCGTCATGGTCATTGACGCGGCCAAGGGCGTTGAGGCGCAGACGATCAAACTGTTCAAGGTTTGTACACTGCGCCACATCCCCATCTTCACTTTTATCAACAAGATGGACCGCGAAGCCCGAGATCCCTTTGAGCTGATGGAAAACATCGAATCCATCCTCGGTATCAAGACCTATCCCATGAACTGGCCCATCGGCTGCGGCAAGGAGTTCAAAGGTGTGTTTGACCGCTCTTCCCGCCATGTGCTGGCATTCTCGGGCGATGGACGGGCCAACGGTGTGCGGATGGTCGATGAGATCGAGGCCGAACTCGGCGCACCCGAAATGGATGAACTGATTGGCCATGCCAACCATGAAAAGCTGGCGGAGGATATTGAACTGCTCGACGGCGCAGCGGAAGAATTTGATTTGGCTGCTGTGCAGCGGGGCGAACTGTCCCCCGTGTTCTTTGGTTCGGCACTGACCAACTTCGGCGTGGAGCCGTTCCTGAAAGAGTTCCTGCGCCTGACACCGCCTCCCCTGCCTCGGGCCGATGCCCTCACCGGGGAAGCCGTTGACCCGCAGAGTGACCAGTTCAGCGGCTTTGTGTTCAAGATTCAGGCCAACATGAACAAGAACCACCGCGACCGCATTGCGTTTTTGCGTATCTGCTCAGGCAAGTTTGAGCGCGGTATGGAAGCCTACCATGTGCAGGAAGGCAAAAACATCAAACTTGCCACCGGTACCAGTCTGATGGCCGATGACCGTGCCATCGTGGACGAGGCCTATGCGGGAGACATCATTGGTCTGTTTGACCCGGGCATCTTCTCGATTGGCGACACGCTCTGCACCGGCAAGAAACACATTCAGTTTGCCGGCATTCCCACCTTTGCACCGGAACATTTTGCCCGTGTGACGCAGGTGGACACTATGAAGCGCAAGCAGTTCGTCAAAGGCATGGAGCAGATTGCACAGGAAGGTGCGATTCAGATTTTCCGTGACCTCGGCGCCGGAATGGAAGAAGTCATTGTCGGCGTGGTGGGCGTTCTGCAGCTGGAAGTTCTTGAGTATCGCCTGCGCAATGAATATAACGTGGATATCCGGATGCAGACCCTGCCTTATGAGCATCTGCGCTGGATTCTCAATGATCCTGAAACGCTGGATCCCCGCACGCTCAACCTGACCAGCGACACGCGCTGCATTGAGGATTTGAAGGGCAACCACCTGCTGCTCTTCGGGAGCCCCTGGAGCATCGACTGGGCCACCCAGCACAACAGTGAACTGAAACTTTCCGAGTTTGGCAATCTAACCTTCTAATTGATACCGCAGTGTGATTTCCGTCACACTGCGGTCTTTTTTTGCCTGCACCCTTTGTCCGCAATTGTATTCATGTATATCCTATGATATAATGTGCATAAGAATACAGCCTGCGCGGCCTTATTCCCTGCCGGCCGCCGTCTTTACCTTGTTTTGTTCAAAATTTTCCCCCGTGGAGTGATTTTATGAAATTGTTATCCCGTGCGGAATTCCAATACCTTCGCCGCCATCTCGATGTCGTGCGTCATGTCACGCTGGACCCCGATGGGCCGGGCGTTGTGCGTATTCATCTGGTTCCCTGTGAGCATGGTCCCCGCGGGGACATTCCCTATATTGCCATCCTCAATGGGCAGGACATTCTGCCGCTGACTGTCTCCTGGGCCATTCTTCTTTCAGGTCTGATTGATGCCCTGCAGCCCTTTGAAGGGCAGGAAATCGCAGCCGACCAATGGGAGTCTATCCGGAATCAGGCCGTGGATACCGCCCGCAGCGTTTATCCCCGCGAAACGGCCGATCAGATCCGGGCCGACCTTGACACCATGCTTCTCTCCTTCCGTGCCATTGCGCAGGGAAAAGAGCCGCCGGTTGCCGTGCGGCCCATGGATATCGGCAGTTATGCGCCGTATATGGCTGCGCCTCACCGGATGGATCTGATGGTCAGTTCCATGACGAAGGACGGTGCGTGGCACTGCAACCAGAAATGCCTGCACTGCTATGCGGCGGGTCAGCCCTTAGGCGCCGTGCCTGAGCTGGACACCGACCAGTGGCTGGCCGTCATCCAGAAATGCCGAGCGGCAGGTATCCCGCAGCTGACCTTTACGGGCGGCGAGCCGACACTGCGCCATGACCTCGTCAATCTTGTGCGCTCCGCGCAGTGGTTTGTGACCCGGCTCAACACCAATGGCCGTCTGCTCACAAGCGCTTTGTGCCGTGAGCTGCGTGAGGCAAGCCTTGACAGCGTACAGATCACGCTGTATTCCGCTGATGAGTCCGTCCACAATACGCTGGTCGGTGCGTCCGGCTGGCAGGATACGGTCAGCGGCATCAAAAACGCACTGGCCGCCGGGCTGAATGTGAGCATCAACACCCCGCTGTGCAGTCTCAATCAGGATTACACGGCCACACTGGAGCTTGCCAACGAACTTGGCGTGCGCTACGCCACCTGCAGCGGCCTGATTCCCGCCGGCGGTGCCGTGACCGGGCAGAGCCGGGCCACACGCCTGGATGCCGCGGAGCTGACTGCGGTGCTGCGCCCTTCCATGGAGTTTGCCGCAGCGCATCACATGGAGATTAACTTTACCAGTCCCGGCTGGCTGCCTGACGAGACGCTGCTGGATTTGGGATTTTCCCAGATTCCCAGCTGCGGAGCCTGTTTGTCCAACATGGCGATTGCGCCGGACGGAACGGTTCTGCCCTGCCAAAGCTGGCTGGGCAGCGATGCCGCTCTTGGCAACATTCTGCATGACCCGTGGAAGAATATCTGGCACGGGTCCCGCTGCCAGCACATCCGGAACGAAAGTGCCAAAATGGAACACATCTGCCAGTTGGGGGAGGGCTGCTGAATGAAAACTATCCGAGTTTCCGTCACCCGGCTGCTCTGTGCGCTGGCGCTCCTGCTGGTTCTGCCGCTGCTGGTTCTGCCGGTGCGCGCAGATTCCGGCGATATTGATGAGATTACCCGCTATGTTGTGACCGTTGACCCCCGCGAGGATGGCACAGCCGACCTGACCTATGAGATTGACTGGCGGGTCATTGGCGGCAGTGCGGACGAGCCGCTGAGCTGGGTCAAGATTGGGCTCCCCAACACGCACTGCGACCAGCCCGAGAACCTGACACCCGATACCGTGAGTGATGTCCGCATGATGAATGAGGACGGAGCCTTTGTCAAGGTTGTTTTTACGAACCGCTATTATGCACCTGAAGCGGCAGCCGCCAACGGACAGCAGAGCAGCGTTCATTTTGCGTTCCGAGTCCACCAGTCTCACCTGTTTCTGCTCAACGAGGACGGCGGCGCAGACTACACGTTCACGCCGGGCTGGTTTGAGGATCTGTGTGTTCGGGACCTGACCATTCGCTGGCGAATCACCGATGGTTCCACCTCCAAGGATGCCCGTGAGGAGAACGGCTACTATGTCTGGCAGTTCCGCGATCTCGGTCACGGCGAACGCGCAACCGTCCATGTGACCTTGCCTGCCGAGAGCGCCGCAGCTCTCAGCCCTGACGCTGCCGCCAGTTCGGATGAAATGTATTACACGGGTCCCTATGCCAGAATACTATTTTTCGCGCTTCTGGTTCTGACTCTTGTCATTTTCATTTTCCTTCTTGTTCTTCTTCTGCGCAGTGCGTCCTGGAAGGGCGGATTCGGTGAGGAGGATCCGGAGGACTGGCTCTGGTACTCAAACGGCACGCAGGTCATCCATGTTGCCCGCACCGTGCCGCCGCCCGCGGGGTACCACCCGGTCGACCCGCCGGCCAATTTCCGCGCCGGGGGCGGCTCTTCGCGGGGCGGCGGTGCCGGGCGCAGGAGCGGCGGCGGGGAGAGCAATCATTCTTCCTGTGCGTGTGCCTGTGCCTGCGTTTCCAGCTGTGCGTGTGCCTGCGCCTGTGCAGGCGGCGGCCGCGCGGGCTGCAGCGCTAAGAATTTCTACCGTATCAAGGTAAAATCCTCCGCAAAGCCGGAGGGAGAGGAGGCTCCCCATGAGTCTTGAAGATCAATATGATGCCTGGGTGCGCAGTGTGACCGGTGCAAGGCGGTACGGTCCCTCCAACAAGGAAGAGAGTGATGCCGCAAAAGACAGCCTTGATGCAATGCAGGCTCAGCTGGACGCACTGACCGCCGCGCAGAAGCGGCAGAAATCCGCCGCCAGTGCGTTGGATGCCGTACAGCGCGCAAGTGCCGCCACGGCCGACAGTGTGCGCCGCATGAGCAACGAGCTGACCGAAACGCTGCGGCAGGATGGCCTGCTGGGCGGAAAAACGGCCCAGCCTGCTCCCGCTCCGGCGCAGCAGACGGCAGCCGCAGCCGCTGACTTCACCGGCCTTGCGGACCGGGTGCGCAGTCAGGTCCTTGGGCAGGATGCCTTTGTGGGGCAGGTCGTCAAGGCCTTCCGCCGTCCTTTCGTCATGGGAACGTCCGACAATTCCCACGCCCGCAGCACAATGCTGCTCTGCGGACCCCGGGGCACGGGACGCCACTACACGCTGAACTGCATTGTGGATGAGATGGCCGCGCGCGGGCTGCTGAAGAACAACCTTATTGAGACGCTGGATCTTTCCCTCTACCCCGGTCCCGCGCAGGAAAAGCTGTTCATGCAGGATCTTTACGCTGCGCTGCAGTCCAGCGCCGAGGTTCTGGCCTTTGACCACTATGAAAGCTGTGCCGCCAATTACCTGAATATGCTGGCCACGCTGGCCATTGACGGCACGCTCCCGCTTTCCAACCGCTATGTGCTTCAAAAAGGAATTTTGGTGGATGTCGGCACCGCACTTGCACCGGGTGCCATCGGTGAATTGCAGGCAGCCGGCAAATATTTCGTCTTTTTCTCGGAGAAAGGCGAAGCCGCATTGGCGGACAAGTTCGGTGCCCGCTTTGTGGATGCTCTGGAAGGGGACATCTGCCAGACCGAGCCTTTTGCACCGGAAAGTCTTTCCGCCATCGCAGCCCGGGAGTTAAACCATCTGGCTCAGCGGGTGCGCAGCCAATGCTCTTTGACGCTCTCCATGGGGGCCGATGTGCGTGATCAGGTTGCTGCGCAGTACGGCAAGACAAGCGGCATGACCGCCATGCGGGAATATGTGGACAGCATTTACCGCGCTCTGGCAGAGTATGTTCTGGAGGCTGAATCGCCGCTTGCGCCCGGTTCCGCTGCGGTACTGAGCGTGCAGGACGGACATCTGATGGCATCGGTGGACGGCGGGGAACCGTTTGATCTGCTGGCACTTCTGCCCCGGCAGTACCGCGGTGATGTGGAAGCCGTGGAGGCCGAGCTGGACGGCATTGTAGGACTTGCGGAGGTCAAAGCCTTTGTGCGCGATGTCGCTTCCAACGTACAGGCGCAGCAGCGCCGCAAGGCACAGGGGCTGCCCACGGCCGATGTCAATATGCACATGATTTTTACCGGCAACCCCGGAACTGGCAAGACGACCATCGCCCGGGTACTGGCCAAGTATCTCAAGGCCATTGGTGCGCTGCGCGGCGGCCAGCTTGTTGAAGTGAGCCGTGCCGACCTTGTCGGGCGGTATGTGGGGCACACGGCACCGCTGACCAATCAGGTCATTCAGAGCGCGCTGGGCGGTGTGCTGTTCATTGATGAGGCATACAGCCTTTACCGCGGCCAGGAGGACAGCTTTGGGCTGGAGGCCATCGACACATTGGTAAAAGGCATTGAGGATCACCGCAATGACCTTGTCGTTATTCTTGCGGGATACAGCAAGGAGATGTCGGTTTTCCTGACCGCCAACTCCGGCCTGGCAAGCCGCTTCCCCAACCAGATTGAATTTCCGGATTACACCGGCGCGGAACTGCTGGCCATCACGCAGAGCATTGCCAAAGGCAAGGGCTACAAACTGGATGAAAGCTGTGCCATGCCGCTTTCCGCCTATTATGACCGCAAGCAGGCAGAGGATGCCGCCTCCAACGGCAACGGCCGCATGGCGCGCAATACGCTGGAAAAGGCGATTCTCAACCAGTCCCGCCGTTTGATTGCAGATCCCAGCGCCCCGCTGGATTTGCTGCTCCCCGGCGATTTTGAGCTGGAGGATTAAACCTTTCGCGTATTATTGCCGCAAATACACAAAAATCCCTCCCGCAGAAAAAATTCTGCGGGAGGGATTTTACATAGCAAGGAAAAAGGCAGGAATCACAGGACCTTGGACAAAAACGCTTTAAGGCGAGGATTTTCCGGATCCTTGAAGAACTCCTGCGGGGGCTTGTCCACCTTGACAACGCCCTCATCAATAAAGATTACGCGGTTAGCGACCTCGCGGGCAAAGCCCATCTCATGGGTAACAACCACCATCGTCATGCCGTCACGGGCCAGCTCCTTCATGAGTTCCAGAACCTCGCCGACCATCTCGGGGTCAAGTGCGCTGGTCGGTTCGTCAAAGAGCAGAACCTCGGGGTCCATTGCAAGAGCGCGGACAATGGCAATGCGCTGCTTCTGACCGCCGGAGAGCATATTGGGGTAGCTGTCCGCCTTATCAGCCAGACCGATACGTGCCAGCAGTTCCATTGCACGGGCATCGGCTTCTTCCTGGCTCATGCGGCCCAAACGGACCGGGGCCAGTGTGATGTTCTTTTTGACTGTCAGGTGCGGGAACAGGTTAAAGTGCTGGAACACCATGCCCATCCGGGCGCGGATGGCATCAATCCCCTTTTCGGTCACTTCGGTGCCGTCCAGTTCGACCGTGCCGCCAGTGGGTTCCTCAAGCCGGGTCAGGCAGCGCAGGAAGGTCGATTTGCCGCAGCCGGAAGGTCCGACAATACAGACGACATCGCCCTTATTGATGGTCAGATTGATCCCGTTGAGGACCTGAACACCCTCATAATTCTTTTTCAAATCCTTAACGACGATCACCTTGACGCAGCCTCCTTTCCAGTTTACCCAGCAGCCAGCTGAACAGCATGACAAGCACCAGATAGATTGCCGCCGTTCCCAGCAGCGGGAACATAGCCTCATAGGTGCGGTTCATGATGCCCTGTGCGGCATAGAGCAGTTCCTTGCCGCCGATGACGGTGACAAGAGAAGTATCCTTGAGCAGAATAATGAACTCATTGCCCAATGCAGGAAGCACCGAACGGATGGCCTGCGGGATAACAATCAGCACCATCGTGGTCAAATAATTCAGTCCCAAGCTGCGTCCGGCTTCCATCTGGCCGGGATCCACCGACATCAGGCCGCCGCGGATGATTTCGGACACATAGGCGCCGGAATTGATGCCAAGTGCCAGAGCACCTACCACTGTATGATTGCGGCTGGTCTTGAAGATGACCATACTCATAATGAGCAGCTGCACCATCATAGGGGTACCGCGGATTACGGTGGTGTAAATTTTGCAGATAAAGTTGAAAATGCCGAGCACCAAATTGCGGTGATGCGCGCGCTGCTGGTCATGGGCCACACGCACCAGCGCGACCACGCTGCCGAGGACCACACCCATTGCAAGCGCCACCGCCGTAATAACGAGCGTAGTGCCCACGCCGTCAAGATAGAGTTTCCAGCGGTCCCCATAAATGAACGCCTGATAGAATTTCACGAAAAAATTCTGCCAGAAGTTCAGTGAATTGCCGCTCTTGCTCAGCGCGGAGAGCATTTCAAACTGTTCCGCCATTTCACTGTCCACCTTTCACGATAAAAAGGAGGGGGCGTGCCGGTGCTTTGGAGCATCGCGACTGTCCCCTCCCGGTTTTTGCGGGAATTTGTGCTTATTCAGCAGAGATATATTTGTCAACGATAGCCTGAATGGTGCCGTCAGCCTTGAGTTCGGCCAATGCGCCGTTCACAGCGTCCTTCATTGCAGTGTTGCCCTTGTTCATGCCGATGGCATATTCTTCCTCAACGTAGGAAGTGTCCAGAACCTTCAGGCCGGGGTTGGCGGCAACATAAGCCTGCGCAGGAGCCTTGTCGATAACAACGCAGTCCACCTGGCCGTTGTTGAGAGCCTGCACAGCGGTCAGACCGTCGTCATAAGCAGTGACGAACTCATCGCCGAAATCATCGCTGCAGTAGATGTAGCCGGTGGTGCCGCGCTGGCAGCCAATCATATGTCCGGCCAGGTCATCGGCGGAAGCGATTTCAGAGCCTTCGGGAACGATGATGGACTGGATGCCGGCTGCATAAGTGTCGGAGAAGTCCATAACGAGCAGACGGTCATCGGTGACGGAAACTCCGGCCATGACAATGTCGGCCTTGCCCTGCTGCACAGAGAGCAGCGCGGCGTCAAAGTCCATATCATCAATCTGAAGTTCAAGGCCCAGCTTATCGGCAATGGCGCCGGCAATTTCAATGTCGATGCCCTCGAAGCTGCCGGAGTCGGTGGTCATCTCATACGGGGGGAAGGTGGCGTTGGTCGCCATGATGAGTTTGCCGGCCTCGACAGTCGCCAGTTCACCGGACGTCTCAGCGGCGGCCTCGGAAGAAGCAGCCTCAGAAGAGACGGCCTCGGAAGAAGCAGCTTCGGAGGAAGCAGCCTCAGAGGAGGCAGAAGAGCCGCAGGCAGCCAGGCTCAGAGCCAAGGCGGCAGCTGTCAGAACAGAAAATACCTTTTTCATGTGTAATTCCCTCTTATTCTTCAAAGTTGGCAGTGCGGTTTGCGCGCTGCGTCCAAGATTTTGACGGGGAAGTTCCCTCATCCCCGTCTGCCTGTTACAGCATAGATTTTAGTATAATACATATTTATTCAATGTCAATGTATAAATATCAATTTCAGCAGATTGTGCCAAGCGAGCGGGCAGGAATGCGGGAAATTGTGCAACTTTTCCGTTCCATTTTGCAATCTTAAAAAGGAATCCAAGAGGTATTGACGGCATAAGTTAGTTGTGATAAACTTGAAATGTCATTCAGGGAAAAAATGGTAAAACATAGAGGTTTTGAGGACGGAGGGACGTGCAGGAATGTTGACTCTTGCAGAATTAAAGGTCGGTCAGGATGCCGTCATTGAGGTTGTCGGCGGTGCCGGCGAACTGCGGCATCATCTGCTCGATATGGGACTGACCCCGGGTACCGAGGTCACGCTGCGCAAAGTAGCCCCCATGGGGGACCCCATTGAGGTGGAACTTCGCGGTTATGAATTGACGCTGCGCTTGGATGATGCGCGAAAAATTGAGATTCGGGACGTACATACGACTGACCGCGCTGCGCGCGATGAGCAGCGGCACAAAGTCGTTGCCCACCCCGGCGTGGGCGAGTTAGGCAAAGCGCAAAGCTATCACAACCGGAAAGCCGGCGCACCGATCCCCAAAAATGCGCCGCTGGCCTTTGCCTTAGTCGGCAATCAGAATTGCGGTAAGACAACGCTGTTCAACCAGCTGACCGGTTCCAACCAGCACGTTGGAAATTTCCCCGGTGTGACGGTGGACCGCAAGGACGGCGTTATCCGAGGCCATGCCGAAGCCACCGTCACTGATCTGCCGGGTATTTACTCACTCTCCCCCTATTCCAGTGAGGAGATTGTGACGCGGGATTTTATTCTGAATGAAAAGCCTTCGGCCATTATCAATATTGTGGACGCCTCCAACATTGAGCGCAACTTTTACCTGACGATGCAGCTGATGGAACTGGGCACGCCCATGGTGCTTGCCCTCAACATGATGGATGAGGTACGGGCCAACGGCGGCACGGTCATGGTAAACAAGCTTGAGGAGCTTCTGGGAATCCCGGTCGTTCCGATTTCTGCCGCCCGCAACGAAGGCATTGACGAACTGATTGACCATGCCATTCATGTGGCACGTTACCGCGAACTGCCGGGGCGCATTGATTTCTGCACCGCCGGCTCCGGGCCGAGCGATCCGAAAGGTGCGGTGCATCGCTGTATTCACGCCGTAGCCCATCTGATTGAGGACCATGCGCAGGCAGCGGGTCTGCCCGTTCGGTTTGCCGCCACCAAACTGGTCGAGGGTGACCACCTTATTGAGGACGCCCTCCAGCTTGACAGCAACGAAAAGGCGCTGCTCGGCCACACCATCACCGAGCTGGAAAGTTCCACCGGCCTTGACCGGGAGGCCGCGCTGGCCGATATGCGCTTCACCTTCATTGAGGGGGTCTGCGCCACCACGGTCGTTCGCCCCGGTGAGAGCCGCGAGCACAAGCGCAGCGTTGCCATTGACAAAGTCCTTACCGGCAAATACACCGCCCTGCCCTGCTTTATCGGTATTATAGCGCTGGTGTTCTGGCTGACTTTCGGTGTCATCGGTGCCGTACTGTCCGACCTCATGACCTTAGGCATTGATGCTTTGACCGGGCTTGTCGATACCGCACTGACGGCTTATGGCATCAACCCGGTAGTTCACTCCCTCGTCATTGACGGTATCTTTGCGGGCGTGGGCAGTGTGCTGAGTTTTCTGCCTGTTATCGTTACTTTGTTCTTCTTCCTCTCGATTTTGGAGGATACCGGATACATGGCCCGCGTGGCATTCGTCATGGACAAACTGCTGCGGCGCATCGGTCTTTCGGGGCGCAGCTTTGTGCCGATGCTCATCGGCTTTGGCTGCTCGGTGCCCGCTATCATGTCCACCCGCACGCTTTCAAGTGACCGGGACCGCCGGATGACGATTTTGCTCACTCCGTTCATGAGCTGTTCCGCCAAGCTGCCCATCTATTCGCTGTTCACCACGGCGTTTTTCCCGCGGCATCTGCGCGCTCCTGTGATGATTTTCCTCTATCTTTTCGGCATTGTTTGTGGTATACTGTATGCACTGCTGCTCAAGCACACCAAGTTCCGCGGTGAACCGGTGCCCTTTGTGATGGAGCTGCCCAACTACCGTCTACCCTCTGCCCGCAGCGTGGGACAGCTGATTTGGGAGAAAGCACGAGATTTTATTCAGAAAGCATTCACCATCATCTTTGTGGCGACCGTTATTATCTGGTTCCTGCAAACCTTTGACAGCCGCCTGAATGTGGCCATCTCCCCTGATGAGAGCCTGCTGGCCATGATTGGCAGTTTGATTGCGCCGATTTTTGCGCCGCTTGGCTTTGGGGACTGGCGGGTATCCACCGCGCTCATCACCGGCTTCACGGCGAAGGAGAGCGTTGTTTCCACCCTCACGGTCCTGCTGGGCGGCAGCACCGAAGCCCTTGCCACCCTGTTTACCCCGCTCACAGCGATGGTGTTTCTTGTATTCACCCTGCTCTACTCCCCCTGCGTGGCCGCCATTGCGGCGGTGCGGCGGGAGATGGGCGGCACCCGCGCCGCAGTCGGTGTGGCTGTGAGCCAGTGTGTGATTGCCTGGCTGGTCGCCTTTGCCGTGCGCTGCGTCGGGCTGGTGCTTGGGCTTGCCTGACCCCATGAAAGGAGAATTTTCATGAACGCTCAAAGTATTCTTGTTCTGGTCGTTGTTTTTGTGCTGCTCGGTATTGCCATCGGCTTTATCTGCAACAGCAAGCAGGGCTGGCAGGGCGGCTGTTCCGGCCACTGCGCTTCCTGCCAGCAGCATTGCAGCGATAAGGAGAAGCAAAAGAAAACGAATTCGTAATTTTGTTTTTACAGGATTCCCGCACTTTTGATGCAGCGCCCCTCCCGCCGTTTTCGGCGAACAGGGCGCTGTTTTTTTTGCGGCACGGATTTCCCGTGGATTTTGTCTTGCACAAAGGAAGCAAAGAAGGTATACTAAAATTATATATACTTTGGAGGTGTGCCCATGAAGGCGGAGAAATATCGTTTTGACGGTTCGCAGCCCTGCGTTCTGCGCCGCCTGCCCTGCGACAGTCGGGAAGACGATGTGGAAAAAGCGGACATTCTTGAAAAAACCGAACAGAATCTGCAAAGAATGGCGGAACTTCAGGATGCTTTTTATGCCGACGGACGGGAGGGGCTGATTCTTGTCCTGCAGGCGCTGGATGCCGCCGGGAAGGACAGCACGGTCAAACACGTCATGGGTGGGCTGAACCCGCAGGGCGTACAGGTCACGAGCTTTAAGCAGCCCAACGCCGAAGAACTTTCCCACGATTTTCTCTGGCGGGTCAACAAAGCACTGCCGCCCCGGGGAAGTATTGCCATCTTCAACCGGAGCTATTATGAGGATGTTCTGGTGGTGCAGGTTCATGATCTGCAGAAGGGCTACCGCATGGCGCCGCGGGTCAAGGAGGACGATCCAAAGGAATTTTTCCGCAAGCGGTACCGTCAGATCCGTCATTACGAGGAGTATCTTTACGAAAACAGCTACCGTGTGGTAAAGATTTTTCTCCATGTATCCAAGGAGGAGCAAAAGCAGCGGTTCCTTGAGCGTATTGACAAGCCGGAGAAGAACTGGAAGTTCTCGGATGCCGACATAAAAGAACGCGCACTGTTTGAACAGTATCTTACCACCTACGATGAGGTCATTACCGCCACAGCCAGTGAACACAGCCCCTGGTATGCCCTGCCGGCTGATCAGAAATGGTACACCCGGTATCTCGTGAGTGAAATCATGGTCGATGCGCTGGAGCACTGCACCCATGAATACCCGAAACTCGAAAAGGAGTCGCGTGACCGGCTTCTCGAATGTAAAAAAGCTCTGGAATCCGAATAAACGCAAGGAGGATGGTGCGTTGGCTGCCATTCGTGTACTGCAAATCATGCCCGCCATGGACACAGGCGGCATGGAAACTTTTGTGATGAACCTCTACCGCTCAATCGACCGGGAGAAGGTCCAATTTGATTTTCTCTATCACTACGACAAGCCCTGTTTTTATGACCGGGAGATTCTCTCTCTGGGCGGTCAGATCACCAAGCTGACCGTTCGGCAGGACAACAATCTGCCGCGCTATCTGCGCGAACTGCGGGAGTTTTTCACAGCTCATCCGGAATACCGGGTCATTCACGGTCATTACAGCGGTTTTGGGATGTTTTATAACACGGTGGCGCGCAAATGCGGTGTTCCGGTCAGAGCCGGGCACAGCCACAATACGGCCTATGAGCACAATCTGGTTGGGCAGCTTGACCGGGTGATGAGTTCACAGTTCGACAGAGAGCTGACCGACCGGTTTGCGTGCAGTCAGCGTGCCGGGGAGATGCTGTACGGCTCTCACCCCTTCAAAGTATTGCCCAATGGGGTGAACACTGCTCTCTTTGCCCGCCATGACCCTGCGGACCGAGCGGCACTGCGCAACGAACTCGGCGTAGCGGAAGATGAAATTCTCTTTGGCCATGTAGGCCGGTTTACCCAGCAGAAAAACCATGCGGGACTGCTGACCCTCTTTGCCTCCCTTAAAAAAGAAATGCCCCGCGCCCGGCTGGTATTGGTGGGCGGCGGTGCGCTTGAACAGCAGGTACGGCAGCAGGCGAAGGAGCTTGGCCTTGAAAACAGCGTCATCTTTGCCGGTGTGCGGGGAGATATGCAGCGATTCTATCATGCCATGGATGTATTCCTGCTGCCGAGCCTCTTTGAAGGGCTGCCGGTTGTGCTCGTGGAAGCACAGGCGGCCGGCCTCCCCTGCTTTGTATCTGACACAGTGGACCCCGGGGCGGCTTTCGCGAAAAATATTCACTATTTGCCTTTGAATGACATCGGCGCTTGGGTGCAGAGCATTGTGACATCCGATTTGAGCCGCGACCCTGATGCGCGCAGCCGGGCCATTGAAGCGGGCTTTGATGTGCGTACCAGCGCACAATATCTGCAAAATTTCTATCTTGAGCAGTATGCCGCGCACAGCCGGGAGGGAGAAGCATGAACCAAAACAGCAAAGAATTCACCAATCCCTGCATTGCGGTAATCGTGCCGGTTCACAACGGGGAGGCCTTCCTGCCGGATTGTCTGTCCGCCATTGAAGCGCAGAGTTTCCGGGATTTTTCCTGCATCGTGGTGGACGATGGTTCCACCGACCGCTCGGCCGCCTTAGCGGACGGATATGAGGCGCGGGACCGCCGGTTTGTGGTGCTGCGCCAGCGCCAGAGCGGTGTTGCCGCGGCTCGGGCAGCCGGCGTGCGGGCCGGACAAAATCTGGGAGCGCAGTGGTTTGCTTTCTGTGATGCCGATGATTTGTACCATCCGCGTTTTCTTGAAGCACTGGTGGGCGCGGCACGTTCTTCCGGTCAGCTTATTGCCTGCTGCCGGTATGATTGTTTCACTGGCACGGTCCCCGCTGACGGTGCCCTTCCGGAAGGGACGACCATTCTGCAGCCGCCCGCCCATCTGGATGCGCTCCTGCATGACCATAATGTGGATTTTGGGCTTTGGAACAAGCTTTATTCTGCCGAGCTGATGACGCCGGAGATGCTGGATAACGGCCTTTCCTACAATGAGGATCTGATGGCCAACTGGGATTTGTTCGGCCGGGCGGGAGGAGCAGCCTATTTGGATTTTGCGGGCTACCATTACCGCCAGCACGCTGACTCTGCCAGTCACCGCGCGCTGCCGCCCGAAAGCATCGACCAGCAGCGGCAGGCGGCCGTGTACATCCGGGAACACGCTGCGCCGGAGATTCAGCAGTCTGCCAACGCATTCTATTACGAAAAGCTCGTTTACCTTTCAAGCATGATTCTGCGGCGGGATGACCCATCCGCGTATCGGGTGCAGGTCAATGAACTGTGGGTGGGCATCCGTGCCGGGCTGAAAGACCCCAATTTGGGGCGCAACCCCCGGCTGCCGCTGCGCATCCGAATTGCCGCCTGGGCCACCATCCACTGCCCCGAACTCTGGCGCAAAGTTTGCCGCGCAGTTCTGAAAGACAGACGATAAAAGGACAATTTTATGCAGTTTCTTTTTGTGTTGGACAGTGTGGAGAACCCCACTTCCGCCAACGTAACCATCGCGCTGCGTCTGGCGCAGGCGCTGACACAGGCCGGTCATTCGGTCCGGCTGCTCCATCTTTGGGATGGCCAAACGCCCCCCGCCGCGCTGCCCTCCTGCCCGGATACCCGGCTGGCTTTTGCCGATGAGCGGATGATGAACGCGGCGCTGGAAAACGGCGCAAAGCAGGGTTCCGCCCTGCCGCTGCGTCTGGTGCGGCTGCTGCGTCACCCTTCCGCCGTCGCGGCTGCCGTACGGCAGCTTGTACTCCACGCGCCGCGCCGTGAGACAGACACCCGCCGTGCGATTGAGCAGTTGGACTCCCAATTTCATTTTGATGTGATTTGTGCCGTCTGCGCGCCCTACCGCAGCGCTTTTGCGCTGGAAAAATCCCGGGTTGGGGCCAAAAAAGTTCTTTGGCAGCTTGACCCGTATGCCTCCAACAAAAGCTATCAGGCTCCGGGGGGCTATGCGCGGGAACTCGCGCTGCTCAGTTCGATGTACGCCGCCTTTGTGACGGAACAGGCAGCACCGGATTATGCGCCCGGTGCTCCGCTGTCAGACGCACATGACAAGATACACACGCTCCATTTTCCCGCACTGATCCGCCCCGAACCCATACAGGCAGAAACGCCGGGGGAAAAATGCTGTGTTTTCTGCGGCTCACTCTATCCGGGACTCCGGGAGCCGGATTTTGCCCTCACACTTTTTGAGGTGCTCGCCCCGGACTGCGGCTGGACACTGGTCATGGCCGGCGGCGGATGGGAGCATTTTCCCGAAGCTGCCCGCCGGGCCGATGCGCTGGGGAGCCGGCTTTTCCGTCCCGGCCCGGTTCCTGCCGCCCGCGCCCGCGCTTTGCAGGCAGGCGCCGAGGTTCTGCTGAGCATTGGCAATCTGACGGACAACCAGCTGCCGAGCAAGATTTTTGAGTATTTTGCCGCCGGCAAACCGGTGCTTCATCTGAGCATGACGGTAAACGACCCTGCACTGCCTTGGATGGCGCGTTACCCGCTGGCACTGGTGCTGCGCCCTGATGATTCCGATGCATCGAAAAAGCTTGCACACTGGCTGGAAAGCGCTGCCGGGCAGCGGCTGCGCTTTGAGGAAGTGGCGACGCTTTTCCCGGAAGTATGCCCTGGTGCTGCGGCGCAGGAATTTTTGAATGGACTGAATCTTCCCGGCACTGAGAATGCCGGTGAGAGTTTGCAAGGAGACACTGAATGAAGGTACTGTGGCTGGTGAGCATCACGATTCCGGCGGCGGCTGCGGCCTGCGGGCTAAAGGCCAAGGAAATTGGCGGCGGCTGGCTGACCGGCGCACTGGAAGCCGTGCGCACGGCGCCGAACCCGCCCCAACTGATGATTTGCAGTGTGGACAATCGCGTGAGTGAGCCAAAAACTGCCGAAGCGGACGGCATCACCTACGCAATTCTGCCGGACGGCAGCACAGAAGGGTTCCGTGCCTTACTTGACAGATTGAGCCCCGACCTTGTTCACATCTGGGGCACCGAATATGCGGCGGCCCGCGCCATGCAGCAGGCGGCGGAAGATCTGCCTGTGCTGATTGGGATTCAGGGTGTGATGACGGACTGTGCCAATCACCTCAATGACGGCGTTCCGGAACGGTA
>JAQXGE010000025.1 GCA_029006135.1 Oscillospiraceae bacterium
AGGGCCTAATGTCCAAAAGGAGGTGCACAGAAAATGGCTAAGTACGAAACCATGATGGTTACCAGTTCTGCTCTGGATGAGGAGGCTTCTGCCGCTCTGATCGGCAAGTTCAAGTCCCTGATTGAGGCGAATGGTACGATCGATTCTGTCGATGATTGGGGCAAGCGCCGTCTCGCCTATCCCATCAACGATGAGACCGAGGGTGTCTACACGGTGATTAAGTTCACCAGCGACCCGTCTTTCCCGGCTGAGCTGGACCGTATCTACAAGATTACGGAAGGCGTTCTCCGCAGCATCATCACTGTTGAGGAGGAGTAATTGCGTTTTTCGCAGTTGCCAAAGGGCTAAAGGAGTAAAGCTATGCTGAATGTTGTTGCCATTATGGGCCGCCTTGTTGCGGACCCTCAGCTTCGTCAGACAAACACCGGTAAGAGCGTTGCATCTTTCCGCATCGCCTGTGATCGCGGACGCAAGGATGCAAACGGTCAGTTCCAGGCCGACTTCTTTGATGTTGTCGCTTGGGGTCAGACCGGTGAGTTCGTCTGCCGTTATTTCCAGAAAGGTTCGCTGATTGCCATTGATGGCCGTCTGCAGAGCCGCAATTATCAGGATAAGAATGGCGCGAACCGCACTGCGATTGAGATTGTGGCAAACAACATCAACTTCGCCGCTCCCAAATCCCAGAATCCCGCATCCGGCATGGGTGCTCCTGCTTATGGCAATCCGGCACCCGCTCAGGCAGCTTTTTCCCGTCCTGCTGCACAGCCCGCTGCGCCCGCTTATTCCGCAGGCAGCAACGATGACTTTGCTCTGATTGAGGACGAGGGTGACCTGCCGTTCTAACAATCGATCTGACCAAAAATAACCTGTAAGGAGGTAACTGGATCATGGCTATGGATCGTTCTTCCCGTCCCATGCATCGTGGCCGCAAGAAGGTTTGCAGCTTCTGCGTTGACCGCATTGACCACATTGATTACAAGGATCTGCCCCGCCTACGCAAGTATGTGAGCGAGCGTTCCAAGATCATTCCCCGCCGCGTGACCGGCACCTGCGCTTATCATCAGCGCGAGCTGACCGTTGCCATCAAGCGTGCTCGTCATATGGCTCTTATGCCCTATGTGAGCGATTGATCTGACAGGTCGTACTCATTGTAAAACAAATGCCGTCCTGTGCCTTTGGGTGCAGGGCGGTATTTTTTGATATTTCACCAAGCAAAAACCGCTGTGCCTGAATCAACTGGCACAGCGGTTTTGCTATAGATTTTGCGGTTTCTTGTTATTCGCCGGATGAGGCGTCCTGGTCCTGCGGCGGTTCAGCGTCCGTCTGAGTTTCACCCTCCGTCAGGGAGTCATCTGCGGCAGAAGTATTGGTCCGGGTTCCGGCGATATACACCGTTACTACGGTCTTGCCTGCATCAAACTTCGTGCCGGTGGTCACATCGCATTTTGCCACACAATATTCGGCATACTGTCCATCATTTTCAATGATTTCCATGCGATACTGGATACCCGATGCATCGAGCTGTTTGCCTGCATTCTCCTGCGTGAAGCCGATGATATCCGGCATCTTCACAAGCATCGGTCCTTTGCTGACCACAATTTGAAGGATGGGATTTTCCTCTGTCTTGAGGGTTCCCGCTACGGGACTTTGACTGATGACACAGCCGCTGGGGACCGTGGAAGAATAATCCTCGGTCATGGCAATGCGGTATTCCGCATACAGTTCGCTGTTTTTTATCTCACTCTGGTAGCGTTTTCCCACCAAATCTGGGTAAACTTCCACATCGGTTTCGCTGTCGGACGCTGCCTCGCTCTGCTCCTCCTGAGACGCAGAGGAATCCGTTCCGTGTTCACCGGTTGTTCCGTTGGCAAGGCTCCAGAATAAAAGTGCCGTCAGGACAAAAATAACCACCAGCGCAGCCGCGAGGATTTTCTTTGTGGAGATCTGGTTTTCTCCCTTTTCAAACATCGCGTTGGCAACGTTCGGGTCGGTGAGTGCGCTCATCAGTTCCGGCACCGTCTGGAGCCGCTTAGCGGGGTCAAGGCGCATGGCACAGGCAAGCACCTGAGAGAAGAAACTCGGCACGCCGGATTCAAGGCTGCGCGCAGATTCCAAGCTGTCCTTCACCTTGCGCTGCGGTGCCGCAATAGGGACCTGACCGGTGACAAGGCGGTACATCACGGCCGCCAGCGCATAAACATCGGTATACCGGCCGGAAAATTCTGCCGCCGAATACTGTTCCGGCGCCGCATAGCCTGGGTAAAGCTGGCTTTTCAGTTCGCTGCCCGCTGTGCGCAGTGCGAGCGTTCCGTAACCGGTCAGCCGCGCACTGCCGTCAATGGGCAGCAGAATATTATCCGGGCAGATGCCGCGGTGAATCAGTCCGGCTTTATGGAGTTCGGCCACGCCCTCCATCACGGGCTGAAGCATGGTTCGGGCCTCAGCAGGGGTAAGGTTGCGGGAGCGCAGGCTCAGATAATGCGTCAGTGTCATTCCCTTGGGGTTTTCCTCCACGGCGTAGACCGTGTTGTTTTCCTCTATTACGTCCAGAATCTGAGACAGGCCGGTGGCAGGCGTCAGCCGATGCAAATCATCGTAAAGGTCCTTGAAATCCATCCGGCTGGTTTTGAACAGCACTTCCCTGCCCTCTTTGGGCATGAGTGCGCCGTCCGGGCCGCGCCCATTGCAGAGCGTGACGGGGAAATATTCCTTGATGAGCACAAACTGCTTTGTTTCGTTTTCCACGCCGCGATAGCAAAGGCCATCGCCATCGGCGCTCTGATATTCCCCTACCGTGTAGCGGCCCGCCAGCTGTGTGCCCAGTGCAAGCGCACCTTCGGGGTTGTGGTTGTCAAGACTTCCGCCGCAGGACGGGCAGTTCCCGTGATATTCCTCCACCGGCTCGAGACAGTGGGGGCAAAGAAAACGCTGATTCATTGTACTGCGCTCCTGTTTCTCCGGCAGCACCGGCTCCTACAAAAAAGAGGCGCGCTGTACGGCGTGCCTCGGTGTTCGGGATTATCGGTCGAGGTCTTCCTCGTTTTCCAGGGTATGCCAGGCGTTCTGGACATCGTCATCGTCATCCAGCGCGTCGAGCAGTTTGCCCATATTGGTGAGCTGATCGGGGTCGGTGAGGGTCGTGGTGGTGGAAGGCACCTGTGCCACGTCAGCGGAGATGAAGGTGTAGCCCTTGTTCTCAAGTGCCTCACAGACGGCGGTGAAGTTATCGGGGTCGGTGGTGATCTGAGCAGCTTCCTCACCGGCATCGAAGTCCTCCGCACCGGCATCCAGCGCATCCATCATCAGTTCATCGGGGTCCTTGTCCTCAAGGTCCACCACGATAACGCCCTTCTGGCTGAACATAAAGCTGACACAGCCCATCTGTCCAAGGTTGCCGCCGAACTTGTCAAAGTAATGGCGCATATTGGCGGCGGTGCGGTTGCGGTTATCCGTCAGCGTTTCGACCATGACGGCAATGCCGCCGGGGCCGTATCCCTCATAGGTAATGGCTTCGTATTCAGTCTTGTCACCGCCCTCAGCGCGCTTGATGATACGCTGAATGTTATCATTGGGCACGCTGTTGGCTTTGGCCTTTGCAATCAGTGCCGCCAGTTTGGAGTTGGAGGCGGGGTTGGCGCCGCCCTCTTTAACGGCAACGGAAATCTCGCGGCCAATCTTGGTGAACACCTTGGCGCGGGCGCCATCGGTCTTTTCTTTCTTGCGCTTAATATTGTTCCATTTGCTATGTCCGGACATGAAAATCCCCCTAAGTATTTGAATTGTAACCGCACATGGGCGGAAAAGTCCGCACGCTTTGCGCAAAACGCGCAGACTGACAAATTACAGTAGTATAGTATAGCACATTTTTCCGTGCTTTTCAATGTTTGTGCGAAGATTTTTCCTTATTTGAGGTTCCTCAGTGCTTTGGGGTAATGGTTTTTAACCCTGCCGCCGCTGGCCTTTCCGCCGCCAAGCGGCAGGCCATCCACCAGGACAGCGCACCAGCCGTTCTGCGCCGTACGGGCTTCAATCTCCTCGCCGCGCAGCCAGGCCGCCGTGCGCGGGTCCGACAGTGTCAGCTGCTCGCAGTTTGTGCAGTCTGCGCCGTATGCCATGAAAAGTGCATGGGATGGTTCAAAGCGGTTTTTGAGCACCCGCCCCGCCGGCACGCCGGCGCGCAGAACGCGCAGCCCTGACGTTGGGAGCGGCATCTCGGGAGCAAGAACAAGGCCCTCCCCCACCGCCGTGACGGCACGGGATGCCAGTGATGGGAATAACGCTGCGGAGAAGTCCAGCCATTCCCGGCTGGGTTTGGGCGGTTTAGCCGGTTTAAGGCGTGCGGGAGCCGCCGCGGGTGCGTCCGGCGATTTTTGGAGCCGCGCCATAAAATGCCCCTCGCCCCCGTCCGCCGGCCAAATGCGGCGGCAGCGGGACGCAGGAAATGTGGAGCCTTGCGCACGATTTGCTTCGCCGGGGCGGCCGAATCCACATTCCGAAAGGTCGCACAGCGTAAATTCCGGGTGGCGGGCCAGGAAAGCCTCCACCTGCGCCTCGTCCTCACCGGGCGCAAAGGTGCAGGTCGAATAGACCATCACACCGCCGGGCGCAAGCATCTGAGCGGCATTATCGAGAATCTGCGCACCGAGAGCGGCACACTGTTCCAAAACGCCCGGGCCGTACTGCGTCACGGCGGCAGCTTCCTTGCGGAACATTCCCTCCCCCGAGCAGGGCGCATCCACAAGGATGCGGTCAAAACAGCCCGGCATCGCCTTTGCAAGGCGGGCGGTATCCTCATTGGTAATGACCGCATTGGTCACACCCATCCGTTCGAGGTTTCCGCGCAGGATTTCAGCGCGGGATGCCTGGTATTCGTTCGCGAGAAGAATCCCCTGCCCGTTCAGTGCGGCGGCAAGCTGGCTGGTTTTTCCGCCTGGCGCAGCGCATAGGTCAGCCACGCGCATTCCGGGGCGGACATCAAGCAGTGCCGCCGGCGCGGAAGCGCTCGGCTCCTGGGCATAAAAAGCGCCCGCATGATGATAGGGATGGCGTCCGGGTTTCCACTCAGGTTCGGTCACAACGAAAGCTGACGGACAGAAGCGGGACGGCTCCATAGCAAATCCCGCCGAAGCGGAGAACCATTCCGCCGTACAGCGCAGCGTGTTGACCGTAGCGCCGCGCACCGGGCTGGCAGTGGGGAAATGAAACAGTTCCTCGAACCGGGAGCCGAGCAGAGCGCGTTCCCGCTGCTCAAACAGGGGTGGAAAGGACATGGAGCGGCACCTCACTTTGCATAAGGATGAGAGGACGGGACAAACTAACAGCAGAACCGGGAGAGTCCCGGCTCAAAAATGTCCTGTTTGAAAGGAGTTTCCTGCTATGGCACGCAACATGAAAGACGAAACAACCAACCGCAAGAGTACCCAGAAATCCAACCAGAACTGCTCGAACCGCACCACACAGCGGGCATCCAACACCACCAACTCAGGCGGTGACTGCGGCTGTGGCACCAAGCGCGGCGAGGGCGAAAAGAAAAAGTAACTTTTTGGGGACATGACCGGACGGCGAAAACCGTCCGCGGGCCGGTATGCAAAGGCCGGTCCGTTTACTTATCTGAAGGCTGCGGGTCGTAACCCTGCCACAGTGCTTCAAACAATTCCTGAATACGGTCATCCCGTCCCTGAAGGTGCAGCCATCCCAGCAGGCACTCAAATCCGGTGGAGGCACGGTATTCCTGCGGGGTGGCGTGCTTGGCAACGCTCGCCTTGCTGGCGTTCTTGCCGCGGCGCAGCACCGACTGTTCCTCCTCGGTAAGCATCGGTTCAATCAGCGCAAGTTCAAGGTTTTGGGCGTGTGCGGAAACGTATTTTGTCGCAGTGCTGTGGAGTTTCCCGGGCTGAAGGCGGGTTGTTTCCACAAGGCGCTGACGGACCAGCAGTTCCAGCACGGCATCCCCGACAAAGGCAAGCGCCAGCGGAGACATCTCATGAATATCAATCTGCGGTTTGGCTTCAAACAACATGGCAGTCCTCAATATACATAGTCAAATTCGTATTCGCCAATCTTGATGGTATCGTTTTCTTCCACGTTCTGGCGAACCAGCTCGTCCAAAATACCGGAATCGCCCAGCTGGGTCTGGAAATACTGAAGGCTCTCGTAGTCCTCCACGTTGGTACCTGCCAGAATACGCTCGAGCCACGGGGCATCCACGGTGAACTCATGCTCGCCGGTTTTTTCCACTGTAAAGGGCCGGGTCGGCTCGGCAGTGCGGTCGGGCTTAACATATTCCGCTTCAAAGACTTTTACAGGCGGAAGGTCCTTGAGCCGGCCGTAAACCAAAGCCGGCAGTCCGTCAATTCCCTGGCGGGTAGCGGCGGAAATCGGCAGAAAGGTCAGGCCTTTCTCCTCGATGAATGCGCGGAAATCCTCAATCTGTTCGGGGGCTGCAATATCGCATTTGTTGCCCAGCACAATCTGGGGACGGGCAGCCAGTTCAGCAGAGAAGCCTTCCAGCTCGTGGTTGATCTGCTCGAAGTCCTCTTTGGGGTCGCGGCCCTCACTGCCCGACACATCCACCACATGGAGCAGCAGACGGCAGCGTTCAACGTGGCGCAGGAAATCATGGCCCAGCCCGACACCCTCGGCAGCACCTTCGATGAGGCCGGGGATATCTGCGCAGACAAAGCTCTGCTCGGGACCGACACGCACCACGCCGAGTACCGGCGTGAGCGTTGTGAAATGGTAGTTGGCAATTTTGGGCTTAGCGGCAGAAATCATGCTGATAAGGGTGGACTTGCCCACATTGGGGAAGCCAATCAGGCCCACATCCGCAATGACCTTGAGTTCCAGGGTCAGGTGAAGGTCTTCACCCGGCAGACCCGGCTTGGCAAAGCGGGGAATCTGACGAGTGGGGGTTGCAAAGCGGGCGTTGCCCCAGCCGCCGCGGCCGCCGCGGGCAACCACCACGGGTTCATCGGTGGAGAGGTCCGCCACGACAAGGCCGGTCTCCGCTTCCTTGAGGACGGTGCCGCGCGGGACACGGATGATAAGGTCCTCCCCGTCCCTGCCTTTGCGCCGGGCGCCGCTGC
This sequence comes from Oscillospiraceae bacterium, assembly GCA_029006135.1. Taxonomy (GTDB): domain Bacteria; phylum Bacillota; class Clostridia; order Oscillospirales; family Ruminococcaceae; genus Gemmiger. Next base: position 7,086 of record JAQXGE010000025.1, read on the forward strand.
CGTTTTCTCCGTCGGGAGCGGTGTATTTGCGTTTATAGCGGAAGTCCATCAGAGTGGACAGGTTGGGGTCCGCCTGAAAGACAATGCTGCCGCCGCGGCCGCCATCGCCGCCGTCAGGGCCGCCTGCGGCCACGAACTTTTCGCGGAGAAAGCTCACCGCGCCATCGCCGCCCTTGCCGGCATGGAGCCAGATTGTTGCGACATCAATAAAATTGCTGGTGGGCATAGTGTTACCTCACTTTGCGGAAAGATGAAACAGCCGACGCGGGTGCGCCAGCCGCAAAAGAAAAAGGCGGACCTGCGCGGCCCGCCCCTATGGTTCTTACTGCTTGACAGTGCAGCGCTTGCGGTCACGGCCAACGCGCTCGAAATGAACGCGGCCATCAACCAGAGCGTACAGGGTGTCATCGCTGCCGATGCCGACGCCCTCACCGGGATGGATGTGGGTGCCGCGCTGACGGACCAGGATGTTGCCGGCCAGAACGTACTGACCATCGCCGCGCTTGACGCCGAGACGCTTGGACTCGGAATCGCGGCCGTTCTTGGTAGAACCTACGCCTTTCTTATGTGCCATTGTATTTTACCTCCTTAGCCGTTGATCGCGGTGATTTCCACCTTGGTGTAGGGCTGACG
>JAQXGE010000026.1 GCA_029006135.1 Oscillospiraceae bacterium
GGCGTCAAGATCAGCTGCGACCTGAACTACCGCGGCAAGCTGTGGACCCGTGAGGAAGCCCGCGCTGCCATGACCGACCTGTGCCAGTACGTTGACGTCTGCATCTCCAACGAGGAGGATGCCAAGGACGTGTTCGGCATCGAGGCTGAGGCCACCGACATCTACGCCGGCGAGATCAACCGCGAGGGCTACAAGAGCGTTGCCCGTCAGCTGGCTGAGAAGTTCGGCTTCGAGAAGGTTGCCATCACTCTGCGTGAGAGCCATTCCGCTTTCGACAACGGCTGGTCTGCCATGCTGTACGATGTCGCTTCCGACGAGTACTGCTTCTCCAAGAAGTATAACCTGCACATCATCGACCGCGTTGGCGGCGGCGACTCCTTCGGCGGCGGCCTGATCTACAGCCTGCTGACCGGCAAGAGCACCCAGGATGCCGTTGAGTTCGCCGTTGCTGCTTCCGCTCTGAAGCACTCCATCGAGGGCGACTACAACATGGTCACTGTTGCTGAGGTCGAAAAGCTCGCCGGCGGTGACGGTTCCGGCCGTATCCAGCGCTGATTTGCCTCTGCGTTTTTGAATCAAAGCCCGCACCCGGATGCTTTGTTGACAAGGCGCACAGCAAAGGGTATACTGGCAAACGTGCCCTGTGCTGAAACGCGCGGCAGCAGCCGGCCGCACAAGGCAGAGTGAGGAGAGTGAACATCGCATGAATCAGAGCAGATCCACCCGGCGGGTGCGGCAGATGGCGGCCTGTGCACTCTTTGCGGCGCTGATTGCCGTGTGCAGTCAGCTGTCCCTGCCGATGCCGTGGGGCGTGCCGGTCAATCTGGCACTGTTCGCCGTCTATATGGCAGGCACCATGCTCGGCCCGGTCTGGGGCGCGGTGAGCGTGCTCGTCTATCTGACGCTGGCCGGTATCGGCATTCCCGTCATGGCGGGGTTTCTGGGCGGACCGGCGGCGCTGTTCGGCAAGACGGGCGGGTATGCGCTCGGCTACCTGCCGGCGGCTTTGCTGACGGGCTGGTGCGCCCGCACGGCGCCGCGCCGTCCCGTTCGGCTGGTGCTGGGCTGCGTGCTCGGCTGCGCCGCCTGCTATCTTTTAGGCACCGTCTGGTTCATGGTACTGACCGGGATGGATGCCGCCGCAAGTCTCACCTGCTGTGTTCTTCCCTATCTGCCCGGTGATGCCGTCAAGATCGCACTGGCGGCCGCACTGACCGTCCGGCTTGACCGCCGGCTGCCGGCAGGGCTGCTGAAATAATTCTTTTTCGCTGGGCGGGGCCTTGGTCCCGCCCGCGTTTTGTTTGTTGCGCAGCGAATCGGTGCGTGGTATAATGAGAATATCAAAAATCCGGAGGTTTGCCATGAAATGGATTGCCGTTGACTACGGGGAGCGCCGCACGGGGCTGGCCGTCTGTGACGAGAGCGAAATCATCGTGACGCCCGTCACGCCGCAGATTGAGGAAAAAAGCCTCAACAAAGTCGCGCAGGCTGCCGCGGACGCAATGCGCGCGCAGGGTGCGCAGGGCATCGTTGTCGGGCTGCCCCGCAACATGGACGGCACTGAGGGTGCGCGCTGTGCAAAGAGCCGCCGCTTTGCCGCCAAGCTGGCGCAGGTCAGCGGTGTTCCGGTCGCCATGTGGGACGAGCGGCGCACCACCGTCTCGGCTGCCGGGATTCTTTCAGGCAACAACACATTCGGAGCAGACCGCAAGGCCCGGATTGACTCGGTTTCCGCTGCGGTCATACTGGAAAGTTTTCTTGGCTGGCGGCGCAACCATCCCGGTGAGGATGCGCCTGAAACCGTCCGCCCCACACAGGAATAAGGAGGAGCATCCATGTCCAACGAAGCCGTTTCCCGCATTCCCTATCATACCGCCATCATTGTGGACGGCAACCGCCGCTGGGCCAAAAAGCGCGGCCTGCCGGTAAGTTTTGGCCACAAAGCGGGATTTGACCGTCTTCAGGAGATTTGCCGTTATTCGATGGAGACCTGCGGGGTCAAGGTGCTGAGCCTCTATGTCTTTTCCACCGAGAATTTTGCCCGTGACGTCAAGGAAGTCAGCTACCTGATGGACCTCTTTGCGAACAACTTCAAGACCCTCACCGAGGAGATGAACAAGCTGGACTGCCGCATCTTCTTCAGCGGACGCCGGGAGGGGCTTCAGCAGCGGGTTCTGGATGCCATGGACTACATGACCGACCTGACCAAGGACAACAAGAGCGGCACCGTCAATTTCTGTCTCAACTACGGCTCCCACGCCGAATTGACCGATGCGATGCAGGCCATTGCCGGTGAGGTCAAGGCCGGAACGCTCGCGCCCGAGGACATCACCGAGCAGACCATTCAGAGCCATCTCTATCACGACCTGCCGCCGGTGGACTTGATGATCCGCACAAGCGGCGAGGAGCGGCTTTCCAACTTCCTGCTGTGGCAGTGCGCCTATGCGGAATTCTACTTTACGCCGGTTCTGTTCCCGGACTTCACGAAGGATTGCTTTGATGAAGCCCTGGCCGAATACGCGCGCCGTGACCGGCGCATGGGCGGCAACAGCAAAAAATAAAGCAGGATAAACAAAAACATCCCGCAGAATTTGGCAGTTTTACCTGCCGGTTCTGCGGGATTTTCTGCGCCAGGACGCATATACTGTTACTGTCCGGAGTCAGAAGCGGCCTGATCCGTCTCATCGGTTTCGTCCGGGGTGAGCCATGCGGCGGATTCTTCCGCCGTAGGGCCGGGATAGTTTGCGATGGTCACACGGTAGATGGTAATCTCCTGTTCGGGGCGGAAGGTGTCAGTGCCATCCTCGGCCTTCTGCGTCTCGGCGCAGGCCATGGCATCCACCGTCTCCATTCCCTCATACACCTGACCGAACACGGTGTCTGTATTGTCAAGATAGGGCAGGCCGCCTGCCTCTGCATAGGCCGCAGCGGTTTCCTCCGAGAATCCCTGTTCGGTCATCTGCTGCTGCATGGTTTTATCCACGCTGTCCGGCAGAGCGGTGACAAAATAGAACTGGCTGCTGCCGCCCGTCACGTCACCGCCCTGTGCAAACGCCGCGCACAGCGCGCCGGGGTAGTGGTGAAGCCCGGCATCCGCCTCAAGCGGATAGGAGTTGTTGGACCAGATGGTTGCGCCGCCGGTGCCGGTACCGCCCGCGTCGCCGCCCTGCACGGCAAAGCCGTACTCGGTGCGCCAGATGACGGTATTATTATAGTAGCCCAGCCGGGCGAGCCCAACAAAGTTCTGCACGGCCATGGGCGCCGCATCCGGGTACAGAACGGCGCGCACCTCCCCCATTGAGGTGGAGAAGATTGCGATAAAGTCCCCTTCCTGCGGTGCGGTAAACTGCCGCTCGGTGCTTTCCACCTCGGTGCGGCGGGGCGCCTTGTGTTCCTTTGAACCGCAGGCGCACAGCAGCACCGAAAAAGCGATGAGCAGTGCGCACAGACGAGTTTGTTTTTTCACTGGCCGGACGCCCCCTTTTTGCTTTTTGTGCTATTCGTAGAATATTATAGCATAGAATTCGTGAAATGAATACCCTTGACGTTTGATGAAAAAAACGGTACACTATAAGCATAACATACTCACAGACAGGAGAACGACTATGTCAGATGAACTCAGCCCTGAAATGATGCAGGAGGCTCAGCCCGACCTGCTGACGCTGGAGGACGAGGACGGCAAGGAATGTACTTTTGAGGTGATTGACGCCACCGAGGTCAACGGGACCCGGTACCTGGCCGTAATCCCCTATCAGGAGGATCCCGAAAGCCTCGAGGAGGAAGCCGAACTGATTCTCATGCGAATCGGCACCGATGAAGCCGGCGAATATATGGACATTGTGGACGACGATGAGGAGCTTCTCACTGTCGGCAAGGTTTTTGAGGAACGCCTCAAGGCCATGTACGACATTGACGATGACGAAATCGAAGGACCCGTGTCCTGAGTTTTTCCGTTGTACCATCCTGCGCGGTTCGACTTGTTGCAGCTTTATATAATCCTACTAATCAAACTTCGGGAGCCCGGCTGTCGCACGCCGGATTGCAGACCTCCCGCCCCGCGTATACGCGGCAAGCGGAAGAAGGGAGCATGATCGCGGGCGCAGGGCACCCACCTGCCTTACCGGTAGGTTTTGATTGGCTGCAGACGGCCGCGTGGGTTGATTGGAACTTTTTAAGGGGGAGGGCGACCTTCCCCTTTTCTGTACCTATCGGGAGGAGGGGAGTGTTTGTCCAAACGTATTTCAGCGGGGGATCGTCTGCCCTTTTTCCGGTATGACACACCCTACTCGGCGCAGAACAGTTTTCGGCAGCTGCTCGCGCACACGGCGCCGCTTGTGCTGGTATTTATGAGCAACTTTGGGCATCCCGTCACCCGGACCTTTGCCGAGCGTTATGCCCGCACCTGCGAGGATTTGACCGGCGGCGGCTTTGCGCTTGTCGTGCGGTCCCGCGCCGACAAGCTATCCCGCACGGTCGGGCCGGACACGCTGCCCTATCCCCTGCTCTGCGATGCGCGCGGTGTCCTTTATGACCTTCTGGACATTCCCACGCGCTCCGGCGCACTGACCTCCTACAGTCTGGAAGCATGGCAGATTATTCGGGAGGCCCGCAAGCACGGCTACCGTCCGCCCAAGAACGGTGTCCAGCAGCTGCCGCTGACGTTGGTGCTTGCCGAGGACGGCACGGTGCTGTTCAGCCATTACGGCGCAAGTCTGACCGATATCCCGGCAGACTGTGCCGCCATGCAGAAGCTGCTTGAGGATATGAATGTGGCTCGGCCCCCTGTGGACGATGGGGAGGATGATGATGTGACCATCTACGCCGGGCGCGGCGAAGTGCCGGACATTCCGGGGCTTTCCGCCCAGGTCCATGAGTACGGCGCACCTGAGTTGGAGCAAACGATGGCGTTTGGGGTGTTTGAGGACCCGTACCCCAAAGAATCATAAGGAAAAGCAAGCGGTACTTGTAAAGTGCCGCTTGCTTTTTTGTGTCATGAGGGAGTTAAGTTGTTCCCTTGAGTTAATGGGAATAAAGAAAAGGCTCCCCTTGAAGCAAGGGGTGAGCGAAGCGAAGGAGCGGGAGTGAATGACAGTCCAGTGGACTGTCAGAGCCGCGACCGGATTTGCCGCAGCAAATTGGACTGACGCAGGTCAGGACTGAGGGGATTTAAGCCTTGTGGCTAACTGCCGTTTCTCTTTTATCACATCCGCTGCCGCAGGCGGTACTCTTTTGTGACCAAAAGAGTACCCAGAAAAGTCTCGCTGTTCCGACGCAGCGAACCCCGGCTCGGGGGACCTGTCCCCCGAGACCCCCAAAGAGGTATGAAAATAATGAAATCCACCCCAAAGTCTACGACCGGACAGACTTTGGGACGGATTTCATTATTTTCGTTTTAACTCCGTCCCGCTTTGGCGGGACGGTTCCTGTCGTGAGATATAGTTTATGATGAATTTTGGGTGTTCGGTAGGGGTGATAAGGAACTATGAGCCTGTTTCACTCACAAGCAAAAACCGCCCCGCTTTGGCGGGACGGTTCGTGGGGTGAGGTACGCCCACTTATAATTTGATTTTACTGCATCACGGCGCCGAGATTGGCGGAGGCAACCATGCGGGCGTAGCGGGCGAGCCAGCCAGATTTGACGTTGGGTTCGGGCTGGACATAGGCCGCTTTGCGGCGGGCCAGTTCCTCGTCAGAGACAGCCAGGTGAATGGAGGCGGCGGGGATATTGATTTCAATCGTGTCCCCTTCCTCAATCAGGCCGATGGGGCCGCCGGAGGCCGCCTCGGGGCTGACGTGGCCAATGGCTGCACCGCGGGATGCGCCGGAGAAGCGTCCATCGGTAATCAGCGCGACCGTGGTATCCAGCTTCATGCCGGCCAGCGCGCTGGTGGGGTTGAGCATCTCACGCATACCGGGGCCGCCCTTGGGGCCTTCGTAGCGGATAACCACCACGTCACCGGGCACGATACGGCCGTTGTAGATGGCGTCAATGGCTTCCTCCTCGCTGTTGAACACGCGGGCGGGGCCGGAATGGACCTGCATCTCAGGCGCAACGGCGCTGCGCTTGACAACACAGCCGTCCGGAGCAATATTGCCCCAGAGAATCTGCAAACCGCCGGTCGTGCTGTACGGGTTGTCGATGGGGCGGATGGCCTTGGGATTGCGGTTGACTGCGCCCTTGATATTCTCGCCCAGCGTTTTTCCGGTCACGGTGGGAACGTCCAAATCCAGCAGTCCCGCCTTTGCCAGTTCCGCCTGCACAGCGGGGATGCCGCCGGCCGCGTAGAGATCCGGCATATGTGTGGGGCCTGCGGGTGCGAGGTGGCAAAGGTTGGGGGTCTTGGCGCTGATTTCGTTGAACAGCTTGAGGTCAATCGGCACACCCGCCTCATACGAGATGGCAAGCAGGTGCAGCACCGTATTGGTGGAGCAGCCCAGTGCCATATCGCAGGTCAGTGCGTTGCGGATGGAACGCTCATTGATAATCTGGCGCGCCGTCACGCCGCGGCGGACCAAGTCCATGATCGCCATGCCGGACTGCTTGCCCAGCTGAAGGCGTTTGGAGTAGACCGCCGGGATCGTTCCGTTGCCGGGCAGTGCGATGCCGATGGCCTCACACAGGCAGTTCATCGAGTTGGCGGTATACATACCGGAGCAGGAACCGCAGGAGGGGCAGCAGTTGCAGGTGCAGTCCTCGAGCTGTTCCTCGGTAATCATGCCGGCCTTATAGGAACCGACCGCCTCAAACATCTTGGAGAGGGAGACTTCCTCATCCCCGAACGAGCCGGCCAGCATCGGGCCGCCGGAGCAGACAATGGCAGGCACGTCCATGCGCACGGCGGCCATCACCATGCCGGGCACAATCTTATCGCAGTTCGGTACAAGAACAAGGCCGTCCAGCTGATGTGCCATGAACATTGTCTCAACGCTGTCACAGATCAGTTCGCGGGAGGCAAGGGAGTATTTCATGCCGATATGCCCCATTGCGATGCCATCGCAGACACCGATGGAGGGGATCAGCACCGGCGTGCCGCCCGCCATGCGGATTCCCGCCTGAACGGCATCGGCCAGCTTATCGAGGTTCATGTGTCCCGGAACAATCTCGCTGTAAGCCGAGACCACACCGATGAGGGGGCGTTCGAGTTCCTCGGGCGTATAGCCCAGCGCATAGAACAAGCTGCGGTTGGGTGCGCGCTCGGGGCCTTTTTTGACGTTATCACTGCGCATTGTGTATTCCTCCTGACAAAAGGCTGTCCCGCGCTTGCACGGCGCGGCGTTCCTTTATAAAGAAAACCGGGCGGCGGCTGTGTTCACCTCCGCCCGGCGGGTATTTTTAACGGGGTAAGCTTACTTCTTGAGCCAGCTCATCATGGCGCGGAGTTCCTTGCCGACCTTCTCGATGGGATGCTCAGCCTGACGGCGGCGCTCCGCGAGGAAGTGGACCTTGCGGCCGCCCTTGGGGCTCATCTCGGTCAGGAACTCGGAGGCGAAGGTGCCGTCCTGAATCTCGGTCAGGACCTGCTTCATCTCCTTGCGGGTATCCTCGGTGATGAGGCGCTTGCCGGTGCGGTAGTCGCCGTACTCGGCTGTGTTGGAGATGGAGTAGCGCATCTTGTCAAAGCCGCCCTCGTTGATGAGGTCAACAATGAGCTTCATCTCATGGCAGGTCTCAAAATAGGCCATCTCGGGCGCGTAGCCGGCTTCCACCAGCGTATCAAAGCCCGCATGGATCAGCTCGCAGACGCCGCCGCACAGAACAGCCTGCTCACCGAACAGGTCGGTCTCGGTCTCCTCCTTGAAGGTCGTCTCGAGGATGCCCGCGCGGCCGGCGCCAATGCCGGAAGCGTAGGCCAGAGCAATCTCCTTGGCCTTGCCGGTGTAATCCTGATAGACGCTGATGAGGCTGGGCACGCCGTGACCTTCCACATACTGACTGCGGACGGTATGGCCGGGGCCTTTGGGCGCAATCATGATGACATCCACGTTCTCGGGCGCAACGATGGTCTTATAGTGGATGTTGAAACCATGGGCAAATGCCAGAGCCTTGCCCTCGGTCATATAGGGAGCGACCTGGCTGTAGTAGATGTCGGCGCACAGTTCATCGGGCACCAGCATCATAACGACATCGCCGGCCTTGGCAGCTTCCTCGACTTCCATAACCTGGAAGTTTTCATGGGTCTCGGCGAACTTCGCGGCCTTTTCCCAATGGCCGGAGCCTTTGCGCAGGCCGACAACGACATTGACGCCGCTCTCTGCCAGGTTTTCGGAATGGGCGTGGCCCTGGGAGCCGAAGCCGATAACGGCAACAGTCTTGCCGTCCAGCACGCCGAGGTTGCAATCGGAATCATAATACTTGTTGATAGCCATGATGATTTCTCCTTTTTATCCTTTGTCTGACAATTTATCTTTCCAGCCCCCTCGGGGCCAAAAGCACGGTTAGGGTTTCGGGCAGGCGGTGCCGGGCAGCGGGAGCTGTGCGGCGCGGACTTCCTGCGGGGGTTTCTGCATATGGGGATGCTTGCCGCCGCGCTCGAGCGCGGTCACGCCGGTGCGGCAAAGTTCAAGGATTTCATATCCTTCAAACATTTTGAGGAATGCGGCCACCTTTTCGGGCTTGCCGGTCAGTTCCAGCACCATGGAATCCGGTGACAGGTCGATGATTTTTGCCTTATAGATGCTGGCAATCTCACGCAGTTCCGCGCGGGTTGCACTGCTGCAGGCCACTTTGATGAGGAGGAGTTCGCGCTGCAGGCTCTTTTCCGGTGTCAGTTCAAAGACCTGCCGGGTCACTTCCAGCCGCTCCGTCTGGAGAATCAGCTGGTTGATGGCGGCATCGCTGCCGTGAAGGGTGACCGTGATGCGGCTGACCGCAGGGTCGTTGGTGGCGGACACCGTCAGGCTGTCAATGTTGAAGCCGCGGCGGCAGAACAGACTGGAAACGCGGGCGAGGACGCCGTTCTGGTTGTCCACCAGCAGGCTGATGACCCGCCGGGGTGCGGCAGAAGGTGCGGTTTTGTTCTGGTTTTGCTGCATGGTGCTTGCCTCCTCACTCCATAATGATGTCATTGATGTCGCCGCCGCCGGGAATCATGGGCAGCACGCGTTCATCCTTTTCGATGCGGCAGTCAATCCATGTGGGACCTTTCTGTTTGAGGGCTTCGGCAAAGACCTCGCGGAATTCCGTGATATTGGTTGCCCGATATCCCTTTGCGCCGAACCCCTCGGCCAGCTTGACGAAATCCGTCTTGCGGTGGGGATCGGTGCTGGAATAGCGCTTGCCGTAGAAACTCGTCTGCCACTGCCGGACCATGCCCAGCACCTGATTGTTGAAGATAACCGTGATGATGGGCAGCTCGTAGCTGACAGCCGTGCAGGCTTCGTTGAGGTTCATGTGGAAGGAGCCGTCGCCGGTGAGCATGACCACGCGGTGGTCATTGCCCAGTGCGACCTGTGCGCCGATAGCCGCGCCGTAGCCGAATCCCATCGTACCGAGGCCGCCGCTCGTGATGAATCCGCGGCTCTTGGTGTGGTGCAGGTACTGGGCGGCCCACATCTGGTGCTGGCCCACATCGGTCACATAGACGGCTTCGGGACCGGCCTGCTCGCAGATTTCATTGATGAGCTGATGCGGTTTGAGGACTGTCTCGCTGTCCTGGGGGTGGTAGTCGTTTTTCTGCCACTCGCGAATCTGCTCCATCCAGAGTTTGTGTTCGGTCTTTTCCACATAGGGCAGAATCGCCTGCAGGATATAGGAGGCATCGCCGGTGAGGGCAAGGTCAACCGAGACATTTTTGCCCAGCTCACTGGGGTCAATGTCAATCTGTATAATCTTGGCCTTGGACGCAAACGAATCGGGGTTAAGTGCGACGCGGTCCGAGAAGCGGGTACCCGCCGCAATGACAAGGTCAGCCTCCGCGATGGCTTTGTTGGCCGCGTAGCAGCCGTGCATACCGAGAAGCCCAAGGTTATGCGGCTCGCCGTAGGAGAGGATGCCGGCCGCCATCAGCGTGTAGGTAGCGGGCATCCCGGTCTTTTCAAGCAGGTCGCGCAGCGGCTGGCAGCCCGCCGCACTGCGCACACCGCCGCCGAAGTAGACGATGGGACGCTCAGCCTCGTTGATCATGCGGGCCGCTTCCCGGACCTCCTGCTCATCGTAGCTTGTCACGGTGCGGATCAGTTCGGGGCTTTTTGAGGTAAACTCACATTTGGCGGCGGTGATATCCTTGGGGATGTCCACCAGGACGGGGCCTTTGCGGCCGCTCTGGGCGATGCGGAACGCCGCGCGCATGGTATCCGCCAAATCTTCCACACCGCGGACCGTGAAGTTGTGCTTGGTGATGGGCATCGTAATGCCTTCAATATAGGCTTCCTGGAAGCTGTCCTTGCCAAGCTGGCTGGTGGGCACGTTGCCGGTGAAGGCAACCATCGGAACGCTGTCCATATAGGCGGTCGCAATGCCGGTCACGAGGTTGGTCGCGCCGGGGCCGCTGGTGGCAAGCACCACGCCGGTGCGGCCCGTTGCGCGGGCGTAGCCGTCCGCCGCGTGGGAGGCACCCTGTTCATGAGCGGTCAGGATATGGCGGATGCGGTCGGAGTTCTTATACAGCTCGTCATAGATATTCAGCACAGCGCCGCCGGGATAGCCGAAAATGGTATCGACTCCCTGCTCCACAAGCACTTCCACAAAAATTTGGGAACCGTTCAAAATCATAGTCTTGCTCCTTCCTGATTTCCTGCATCCGTCCAAATGGATAAAAAAACGGCCTTTGTCCCCTGTATACTGACAAGAGACAAAGGCCGGTAAAAGCTCTCTGCGGTACCACTCTTATTGACACGAATGTGCCCACTCATAACGGACTTCCAACAAAGTCCTGCGCAATAACGGGCGCGCCCGGAACCGCCTACTGTTATTTCGGCTGGTCTGCTCTGGAACCAGTTCGCGGCTTGCCTGCTCACTGCCTTGCACCAACCGGCAGTTCTCTGGGAGAGGCGATGGCCGTTACTAACTTTCCTTCAACACATTTGGGTGATATGAGTTGATAATACCGCATTTTTTTGTCTTTGTCAACACAAAATGTGAATTTTGTCAAATCCACGCTTGCGCTGAACCGCGCGGGAGATTATACTGAAAATAGATTCTTTGCCAAGGGGGAAGATGGGAATATGAAAAATCTGAGTGAATTGGAGGCCCGCCTGGGCGGGTTGGTGGTGTTCCGCGGCCTGCTGGCCGGGGAACCGATGACTTCGTTCCGCGCCATGCTGGCGGCCCGGCGGGCGCTGGACGGTTCCGATACGGCGCGTGCCGCCTTTGTGGAGGCCGTTGCCGCGTTTGAAGCCGCGCTGCTGCCCTGCGGGAGCGACTGGAGTGCCGTGCTGCTGGATACCGTCATGCAGGATGAGAACATCTGCATCCGCAAAGCCGCCTGCGGCGGTGCGGGGGCGCTGGCCGAAACCAATCTGACCCGGGAACTGGATATCCTGCAGCAGGCCGGCGCCGTGGGCCTTGCCGATTTGCTGGAAGGCTGCCCCGGCGGGGAAAGCCTTGCCGCGCTGCTGCCGCCCGGCTGGGAGGTTTCCTCCCTCGATTACGCGGCCGCGTTCCGTGCCCGGCTGGCCGAGGTCAGCGAAAAAGGCTACGGCATCTTTGCGAAGTATCACGTCTTTACGGTGGAGGACGGCGAACTGGTTCCGGTCCGCTACCCCGATCCGCAGCGTCTTGACGAACTGCCGGGCTACGAGCGGGAGCGCGAAAAGATTATTGCCAACACCCGCGCCCTGCTGGCCGGCAAGCCCGCCAACAACGTGCTTCTTTACGGCGATGCCGGCACCGGCAAATCAAGCGCCGTCAAGGCCATCGCCAACGAGTTTGCCGGCGAAGGGCTTCGCCTTGTCGAAGTCAAGAAGAACCAGCTTTACCAGATGCCCGGTTTGATGGACACGCTGGCGCAGAACCCGCTGAAGTTCATCCTGTTCATTGACGATCTGAGTTTTTCTTCCAATGATGACAATTTTGCCGCGCTCAAGGCGATTTTGGAAGGCAGCGTGGGCGGACGCAGTCAAAACCTTGTGGTCTACGCCACCTCGAACCGCCGCCATCTCATCAAAGAGACGATGACCGACCGCACAGGGGATGACATTCATGAGGCGGATACCCGCCAGGAACTGATGAGCCTTTCGGCCCGGTTCGGTCTGACCGTCACCTTCCAGCGCCCCGACAAGGACCGCTACGAAGCCATTCTGCTGGATCTGGCCCGGCAGTACAAGGTGCAGATGCCTTCCGACCAGCTCTTTATCAAGGGCGAAGCCTTTGCTCTGCGCTCGGGCGGCCGCAGTCCCCGCGTTGCCAAGCAGTTTGTGGAACTGCTTTCGGCCGGCGTGCGGATGTAAAGTCCGATTTTCTTATGCCCTCTCGCTGACGAGCTGGAAACCCTCAGCCGTGAGGGCTTTTTTAATTTGCTCAATCTGGGCGGCGTCGCGGGTTTCAAGGCCAAGTTTGAGGAAGCAGCTTGTGACCGTCATATTGGGGTCAGCCAAATCATACTGCACGCTGACCACGTTGGCGCCAAGGCCCGAGATAATCTCGCTCACGCGGGTCAGCTGCCCGGGCTTATCCTCGAGTGCAATCATGAGGTTCGTTTTACGTCCGCTCATAATCAGGCCGCGGGTAATCACGCGGGAGAGGATATTCACATCAATGTTGCCGCCCGAAATCAGGCAGACCGTCTTTTTGCCCGCAATGGGCAGCTTGCCGAACAGCGCAGCCGCCACGGGGGACGCGCCGGCACCCTCGGCCACGAGCTTCTGGTTTTCCATCAGGGCGAGGATGGCGGCGGCAATCTCGTCCTCGCTCACCGTCACGATGTCATCCACATACTGCTGAATCATCTCATAGGTGGCTTCCCCCGGCGTCTTGACGGCAATGCCGTCCGCAAAGGTGTCCACACGATCGAGCGTTTCATATTTGTGGTCGTGGTAGGCGTTGTACATACTCGCCGCGCCTGCCGCCTGAACACCGTAGACCTTGACATCGGGGCGCAGGCTCTTGATGGCAAAAGCCGTGCCCGCAAGCAGTCCGCCGCCGCCCACCGGAACGATGACGGCCTCCGCCTCGGGAAGCTGGTCGAGAATTTCAAGACCGATGGTGCCTTGCCCGGCCATGACGAGTTCATCGTCATAGGGGTGAATGAAGGTCATGCCGGTTTCTTTCTGGAGTTCCACCGCCCGGTCATGGGCATCATCATAGGTGCCTTTGACCAGTTCCACCTCGGCACCCAGCCGCTTGGTGTTTTCCACCTTCATGATGGGCGCACCGTCCGGCATACATACAACACTGCGGATTCCCATCCGGGTGGCGGCCAATGCCACGCCCTGCGCATGGTTGCCGGCGGAACAGGCGATGACGCCTTTTGCTCGTTCCTCCTCGGTCAGCTGGCTGATTTTGTAGTAGGCACCACGCACCTTAAAGCTGCCGGTCAGCTGAAGGTTTTCGGTTTTCAGATAGAGGTCACTGTCACTGTTCAGCCGGGACGCTGCAATCAAATCCGTTTTGCGCGCTACGTCCCGCAGCACAAAGGCCGCGTGATAGATCTTATCCAGTGTGAGCATAATCGTCCTCCGTATTCCCTATTCCGCAAAGAAAACAGCGGCCACGCTTACGCGCGGAGCCGCCGTCAATGCTTCCCCGTTGAAGTGATGGTATTGATTATAGTTGAAAATCTCTAATTTGTAAAGTGAATTATATTCATGTATCATCATCAAATACCGGGCTGGAATACATTGGTCAAACTAACAGCAAAACCACCAAAAACAACGTGCGATTCTTGTGCTTGTATACACTTTTTTGGCGGCGCGGAATTCGCTATAATGTATGTATACAAGGGGAGTTCGGGAGCCGCTGCGCTCTGCCCCGATGCGATGAATCGACAGGGAGGTTTCTTCAAATGGACATCCGTTATTCCTGCAACCAGCGTGATTTCAAGCGCTATACGACCGAGGAAACGCGCAATGAGTTTCTCATCACCGGCCTGTACCAACCGGACGAAGTTGTGGCCGTATACAGCCATGTGGACCGCATGGTCACGCTGGGCTGTATGCCCGTGAACGAAGTCGTTCCCATTGATAAGGGCATTGACGTGTGGGCAAACTTCGGCACGCATTATTTCCTTGAGCGCCGTGAGATTGGCATTTTCAATATTGGTGACGGCGCCGGCACCATCACGGCGGACGGTGTTGCCTACCACCTGGGCTACAAGGACTGCCTGTACATCACGCAGGGCACCCGCGAAGTGACCTTTGCCAGTGATGACGCAGCAAAGCCCGCAAAGTTCTACATGGTCTCTGCGCCCGCGCACTGCCGGTATGAGACCAAGCTGATTACCATTGCGGATGCCGCCAAGCGGCCTCTTGGCAGCCTTGAGACCTGCAACAAGCGCACCATCAACCAGTTCATCCACCCGAGCGTGCTCAAGACCTGCCAGCTCTCGATGGGCATGACCGCTCTCGAGCCGGGCAGCAACTGGAACACCATGCCGAGCCACACCCACGAGCGCCGGATGGAGATTTACACCTATTTTGAAATTCCGGAAGGTCAGGCGGTTTTCCATATGTGCGGCGAACCGACCGAGACGCGCCACATCGTGATGCACAACTATGACGCGGTCATCAGCCCGTCCTGGAGCATCCACAGCGGCGTTGGCACCTCGAACTACACCTTCATCTGGGCCATGGGCGGCGAGAACATGGAGTTTGATGACATGGACAACATCGCCACGACCGACCTGCGCTGAGCCGCGCAATTCCATTTGTTCCCCGCCGCAGGGTTTGCGGCATCTGATATAGGCAAAGGACAAAACCGGGCGCCGGGCGGCATGCCACGCGCCGGAGCGCCGCGGCAATGTCCGGACAACAATCCAGGAGGTAATAGATATGTCTGTCTGCACCCCGAAATCTTTTGATTTGACCGGTAAGGTTGCACTCATCACGGGCGCATCCTACGGCATCGGCTTTGCCATTGCCACTGCCATGGCAAACTGCGGTGCTACCATCGTTTTCAATGACCTGCGTCAGGACCTCGTCGATAAAGGCCTGGCCGCTTACGAGGCCGAGGGCATCAAGGCTCACGGCTATGTCTGCAATGTCTGCGATGAGGACGCCGTCAACGCGATGGTCGCCCAGATTAAGGAAGAAGTTGGCCCCATCAACATTCTGGTCAACAACGCCGGCATCATCAAGCGCATCCCCATGATTGAGATGAAGGCTTCCGAGTTCCGTCAGGTCATCGACGTTGACCTGAACGCTCCGTTCATCGTCTCCAAGGCTGTCATTCCCGGCATGATTGAGATGGGCGGCGGCAAGATCATCAACATCTGCTCCATGATGTCCGAGTTCGGCCGCGAGACCGTTTCCGCTTACGCGGCAGCTAAGGGCGGCCTGAAGATGCTGACCAAGAACATTGCATCCGAGTACGGCCAGTACAATATCCAGTGCAACGGCATCGGACCCGGCTACATTGCCACCCCGCAGACCGCGCCCCTGCGCGAGATTCAGCCCGATGGCAGCCGCCATCCGTTTGACCAGTTCATTCTGGCCAAGACCCCGGCCGGCCGCTGGGGCGAGGCTTCCGATCTGGGCGGCCCCGCTGTTTTCCTGGCTTCCGAGGCTTCCGACTTCGTCAACGGCCTGATCCTCTATGTTGACGGCGGCATTGCTGCCTACATCGGCAAGCAGCCGGGCTGATTTCAGCAAGTGCTTTCTGAATAACTGACAAAGACCCGCAGCGGGAGCAAATTTCCGCTGCGGGTCTTTTCTTGTATCATTGGCTGTACAAACAAAATGCCCGCAGGCAGACTGCCTGCGGGCACTGTGCTGATATTGGCAAGCGAGCGATTACGCCTTGACCTTTTCGCTGTCCTTCTCGCTCTTTGCGTAGCTCTTGAGGGAGTTGACCACGATGGTCAGGCCCAGAGCAATGAGCAGAACAGCAATGATGAGCTGCAGCCCCTCCACGAGGAAGGTCGCACTGCCGGCGCTGATTGCCTTGACCAGCGCAATCAGGCGCTGGACCAGAGCGGTGAAGGTCACGCAGAGCATGATGATGAGCGGCGGGAACAGCATCTTGTTGCTGCGGCCGGTCACCTTGAGGAAGACGCAGAGCGTGACGAGAACCAGCGCGCTGAGCAACTGGTTGGCGGAGCCGAACAGCGGCCAGATGTTGGAATAGCCGATCTTGGTCAGCACGAAGCCGAGAGCCAGCGTGATGAAGGTGGAGAAGTAGACGTTGCACAGCACCTTGCGCCACGGCTCGGCGTGCTCCATGTCATCCACTTCAAACAGTTCCTGGAAGCTCATGCGGCCGATACGGGCCACGGCATCCAGACTGGTGAGTGCCAGAGCGGAAACGCACATCGTCATAAAGACGGTTGCAACATAGACGGGCACGCCGAACATCTCAAAGAAGCCGGCAACGCCGCGGCTGAAGATCTGGAACGGGGTACCGGCGGCGGGAGTGCCGTCTGCGGCAGCGGCAGCGCCGGCCACGCACAGAGCCAGAACGGCCAGCATACTCTCAAGCACCATCGCGCCGTAGCCAACCTTGAGCATATCCTTCTCGTTGGAAACGGTCTTGGAGGAGGTACCGGAGGAAACCAGGCTGTGGAAGCCGGAAACGGCGCCGCAGGCCACGGTGACGAACAGGATGGGGAACAAATCGCCCAGAGAGTCGTGGTGGAAGCCGGTGAAGGCGGGCAGGTTCATCGTGGGATGTGCAACCAGCAGGCCGATGACGGCGCCGGCAATCATGCAGATGAACATGAAGGTGGTCATATAGTCACGGGGCTGTTTGAGCAGCCACATGGGAACAACGGCGGCAAAGAAAATGTAAACGAAGGTGATGTAGCTCCAGATTTCCTTGTTGAAGGTCAGCGGGCAGACCATACCGATGGCAAAGGAGGCCACGATGCACAGGATGCCGACCACGGCTTCTTTCCAGCCGCTGAGATTGAACTTGCGCTGAATCAGGCCAAAGACGACCGCAAACAGCATGAACATGATGGAGACCATACCGGCTGCGCCGTTGGTCTGTGCGGCATCGGAGAGGACCGCTGCGCCGTCCACCACCGTATAGGCATTGAAGGTACCGGCGACCATGTCCGCAAAAGCGGCGATGACCAGCAGGCAGAACAGCCAGCAGAACAGCAGGAACAGCTTGCGGCCCAGCTTGCCGATGTACTTCTCGATGAGCATACCCATGCTCTTGCCCTCGTTCTTGACGGAGGCGTACAGAGCGCCGAAGTCGGTCACGGCGCCGAAGAAGATGCCGCCGAGCAGCACCCACAGCAGAACAGGCAGCCAGCCGAACGCCGCAGCCTGGATGGCGCCGGTGACAGGGCCGGCACCTGCGATGGAGGAGAACTGGTGGCTGAAAACGGTCCAGCCGTTGGTGGGCACATAGTCCTTGCCGTCATTTTTTTCAACGGCAGGGGTCTTTGCGTTGGGGTCGATGCCCCACTTGTTCGCGAGCCAGCGGCCATAGAACGCATACGCGCAGATGAGCGCCACAGCCGCGATCAGGACGATAACGAGTGTGTTCATTGTCTTTTCTTCCCTTCTCTTTTTTTGCGATTTCCGTATCAGTCAAATGCCGCAGACAGGGCAAAAAAAGAAGCCCCCGTCTTTTGCGCTCCGGTATCCTGCCGGATGCTGCGCAAAGACGAAGGCAAAATATGTGGGGTTCCCCGCACATCCTATACTTCCGCGTTACCACTTTGCTTGCCGGGCGCTGTGCCCGACCGCTCACCCGCCGTCCGCACTGCACTGTGCCGGACCGCGTGCCCCATTAACGGAGGGAACCGGCCGAAACTACGCGGCAGCGGGGCTTGCCCGCCGCTTTCATCCCGGCTGCTCGCAGGTGAGAGCCTTCCCGCGCCTTGCTGCCGTCTTGCACAACCGACGGCTTTCTGAAAGCGGTGATGCGGGGAAGTTATGTCCTGTTCATGGCATTTGACTGATGGAACAGTTATTACTTTAACCCCTTTGTTTGCATTTGTCAATAACCGCCAAATAATCCGCCTGATTTTTGGCGGGTGGGATAAATTTCCACCGTTTTTCTGTGTGTGCCGTTGGGCAATTTGTAAACAAATTTTGAACATCAGGGTTTTGTTCTGTCTCCTCACTGCGGTATCTGCGCAGGTGCTTTTGCTTTGATGCTCCCCGGTTTTCAGCAAAAATAGCGGTTCCCGCAAAGCGGGAACCGCTATTTTACATCATGGGTCTGTTAGGTTCAGCCGATGGTGATGCTCCACGCAAAGGTCTTTTCGGCGCCGGGAGCCAGCTCGATATGGCGGCCCTCCTCGTTGACGCTGTTCGCCCAGCCGTTCCACGGTTCCATGCAGACAAAGCACTCCGCATCCTGCTGCCAGAGCACGCCGTTATGGAACACTTCCTCATCAAAGGCAACTTCCACGGTGTGGCCGCTGACCGAGTCGCTGAGTTTCATCGGGCTCTTAACGCCGGTAAGAAGGCGGATGGAGTCCGCGGAACCTTCCTTGCGGGTCAGCGTGATGACCTCGGGCGCAGCGGGCTGCTCGCCCTTGGCATTTTCGGAGCAGGTCGCGGCGTCAATGTCAAAGTGAACATTATCGAGCGCGGAAACTCCAAAATAGGGATGGAAGCCAACGCTGAACGGCAGTGCCTTGTCACCGGTGTTATACACAGTCAGGGCCAGGTTTGCCGTGGGGCCGGCGAGGGTATAGCGCATCTCGAGCAGGAAATCAAACGGGTAGACAAACTTGGTCAGGCCGTTGGGTGCGAGGGTGAGGACAATCTCCTCATCGCCTGCCGTCTTGACCTGCCAGGGCAGAAGGTCAGCAAAGCCGTGAACCTCGATGGGGTAATCCGCGCCGCCGAAATGATGTACGCCGCCATCCGGCTTGCCGCAGCTCGGGAAAAGGATGGGAATCCCGCAGCGGGGACGGTCGGTGGATTCAAAATTCTTGTCACGCAGCCAGAGATATTCCTCTCCGTCTTTGGTGAAAGAAGTTGCCATGCCGCCCTTTTCGGGGATGACGGTGAAGGAATACGCGCCATCGGTCAGCGTAAGGGAAGCATAATGGGCATCATATTTTTCATAGGTGCCATGCGTGAGCTTGGACATAGTGGTTACACTCCTTTTTGGGTCAGGTGACCTGTTTCGTGGCTTTATTATACCACGGTTTACAGAACAACGCCATCCTTGAAAATGGAGATCTCACGGAAGCCCTTCTCCTCGGCACAGGTCTTTTTGCCGGAAGCGACTTCCAGCACAAGCTTGTAGAGGTCTGCACCCGCCTCATCGAGCGTGCGCTCACCGTCCGCCACAACGCCGGCATTGAAGTCAATCCAGGTGCGCTTTTTGGCCGCCAGCTGGCTGTTGGTGGCAATCTTGAGCGTGGGCGCGGGTGCGCCGAACGGCGTGCCGCGGCCGGTGCTGAACAGAATCATATGGGCGCCCGCAGCGGTGAGTGCCGTGGCGGAAACAAGGTCATTGCCCGGTCCGTAGAGCATATTCAGTCCGCGCGTTGTGACCTGGTCGCCGTAGCCGATCACGTCCATAATAGGGGCGCTGCCGCCCTTCTGAACACAGCCGCAGGACTTGTCCTCCAGCGTGGTGATGCCGCCCTGCTTGTTGCCGGGGCTGGGGTTATCGTAGACGACCTCATTGTGGGAGATGAAGTAGTTTTTGAAGCCGTTAATCATGTTGACGGCCTTGTCAAAAACCTGCTGGTTCTGGCAGCGGTCCATGAGGAAGCCCTCTGCGCCGAACATTTCCGGCACTTCGGTCAGGACGGTCGAGCCGCCGCGGGCAACGAGCATATCGCTGAACCGGCCGATGGTTGGGTTGGCCGTGATGCCGGACAGGCCGTCCGAGCCGCCGCACTTCATGCCGACCACCAGCTCACTGGCGGGGATCGGCTCGCGGCGGAACTGACCCGCATACGCCGCCAGTTCCTTGAGAATCTCGCGTCCGGCCGTCAGTTCGTCCTCCACATCCTGGCAGGTGAGGAACTTGACGCGGTTGGGGTCATACTCGCCCAGTTCGGCCACAAACTGGTCATGGGTCAGGTTTTCGCACCCGAGGGAGAGCACGAGCACGGCGCCCGCATTGGGGTGGCGGCAGAGCGCCGCAAGCAGTTTGCGGGTCTGTGCATGGTCATGGCCGGTCTGGGAACAGCCGAAGGGATGGGTGAAGGTGTACAGTCCGTCAATGGTGCCGGTGACAAGGTCCTGGTTATCCCGCACAAGTGCCTTGGCGCAGTCATTGACGCAGCCAACGGTGGGAATAATCCAGATTTCATTGCGGATGGCGGCGCGGCCGTCCGCACGGCGGTACCCCATGAAGGTTTCCGGCTCGGCCGGTGCCAGAGGGTTGACGTTGGGGTGATAGCTGTATTCCACCTCACCGGAGAGGTTGGTTTTGATGTTGTGGGTGTGCATCCAGGTGCCCGGCACGGCGGCGGCCGTGGCGTGGCCGATGGGGAATCCGTATTTGATGATGTTCTCGCCCTCGGCGATAGGCGCAATGGCCATCTTGTGGCCCTGCGGGATGTCCTCTGCGGCGGTGACAGTGCCATTGCCGACCGGGACTTCGGTTCCCTTAGCGATGGGATGCAGCGCGACAACTACGTTGTCAGCGGGATTGATTTTAATGGCGAGGGGCATAGTAAATCCTCCGTGTAAATAAAAATCCCGGGGCCGGGAGCAGTACCCAGCCCCGGTGAAAATGGGGTTTGCGAATTACAGCACGCTGGCGTAGGCGGCCTTGGCGCCCTCGGTGCGGATCTTGGTGAGGTTGGCCACGGTGGCAGCCTCAAAGCCTTCCACCTTGGTCAGATCCTGACCCCACATCTGCTCGTTGGTCATAACGGCATGGACGAGAGTCGGGATATCGTCATTGCGATGTTCATTGTAGAACTCCAGCACCCAGCGGTCATCCGAGACCGTGTACTCGTTGCCGGCGGGACGCTTGCAGACAAGGCCCTTGTCGGTCAGAGCCTGAATGTCATTGCTGTAGAAAGCAATGTAGGCGGCAAAGCTCATGGTCAGGCAGGCGGGGAGCTTACCGTTCTTCTCGACATATTCAAGGAAAGACGGCATATTGCGGGCGCGCCACTTGGAGGTGGAGTTGAGGCTGATGCTCATCAGCTCATGGTTGACAAAGGGATTGTTGAAGCGGTCCTCAACGGCGGCGGCGAACTGCCGGCAGTCCTCCTGATCAAGAGGCAGGATGGGCACGACTTCCTCAAGCAGCATCTTGTTCATGTAGGCAAGAATCGTCTCATCGTGCATACAGTCGCGCACGATGTCGAAGCCGGCCAGGTAAGCGCCCAGCACAAAGCCGGTGTGCGCGCCGTTGAGGATGCGGACCTTGCGCTTCTTGTAGGGGCTCATGTCGGGCGTGACGAATACCTTGTCGAGTAGGCCAGCCTTCTTGAAGGGCAGGACATCGTTGAGTTTCTCATCACCCTCGATGACCCAGACGCCGAACACTTCGCCCACATCGGTCAGCGGATCGGCGTAGCCGTTCGCTTCTTCCAGCTCAGCGACCTCTTTGGGGTCACGGATGCGGCCGGGAACGATACGGTCAACCAGAGAGCCGCAGAAGGTGCAGTCCTCGTTGACATACTTCTTGAAGCCTTCCTCAAGGCCCCACTGGTCAATGTACTGGTTGACGCACTTGAGCAGTTCCTTGCCGTTGTTGTCAATCAATTCGCAGGCGAGCATGATGATGCCCTTCTTGCCGGCCTGCCAGCGATGGTACAGCACCTGCGTCAGTTTGGCGGGGAAGCTGGACGGCGGGCAGTCGTCCTTCTGGCAGGCAGGATCGTAGACAATGCCTGCCTCGGTGGTGTTGGAGACAATGATTTCGAGGTCATCGCTCGCGGCAACTTCCATCATGGCCTCATAGCCGTCCTTCTCATACGGGTTGAGGCAGCGGGACACGCTGGAGATCACACGCTTGTCATCCACCTTCTGGCCGTTCTGGCTTCCGCGCAGATAAAGCGTGTACAGGCCTTCCTGATCGTTGATCATATTGGCAAGACCCGGAGCGATGGGCTGCACCAGAACGCACTTGCCGTTCCAGCCGGCCTTCTCGTTGGCCAGATCAAACCAGTAATCCACAAATGCACGCAGGAAATTGCCCTCACCAAACTGCAGGACCTTTTCCGGTGCATCCTTGAGGATGTAACCGTCATAGCCGGATTTTTCAAGAACCTGATAATTCAAAGTATCCATTGAAAACTCTCCTTTGCTCATTTTCCTCACGGCGCCTTTCTGCATCGAAAAACACGCGCTCTGTTACCCTCATTTTATTTTTTTTCGCCTGTCCCGTCAAGATTTTATTCGGAACAAGCGCACATATTTTGCTCTCATTTTTCACTCAATCCGGGTTTCCACATTTTGCACAAGGAACCGTGTGTATTTTTGTAAGATATTTCGCTCATCTGCGCAATATTTGCAACTTGTTCCACGGCAGAAATCTATGTATAATAAAGTCAGGTTATGTTTTATTCTTCCCTTGCGGCAGCGCATGATACGTTCTGTCCCGCCGCATCGGACAACCTGTAAAGGAGTGCACTATGAAAGCATTTATGGACAAGGACTTCCTTCTGGAAACCCCCACTGCGCAGCATCTGTACCATGATTATGCAGAGAATCTGCCCATCATCGACTACCACTGCCACATTCCCCCGCAGGAAATCTACGA
Organism: Oscillospiraceae bacterium; assembly: GCA_029006135.1. Lineage (GTDB taxonomy): Bacteria > Bacillota > Clostridia > Oscillospirales > Ruminococcaceae > Gemmiger. The sequence goes on from JAQXGE010000026.1 coordinate 22,742, forward strand.
GGACCGCCGCTTTGAGAATATTGCTCAGGTTTGGCTCGGCGGCCATCAGGTCCTTGCGGACGGCTCGGATTACTACTTCGGTGACCACTACAAGTGGCGCGTCATGCGCTCCAACGGCGTGCCTGAGGAGTACATCACCGGTGACAAGCCGGACCGTGAGCGCTTCCAGAAATTTGCTGAGTCCCTTGAAATGGCCATCGGCAACCCGATGTACACCTGGTGCCATCTTGAGCTGAAGAAATACTTCGGCTATGACGGCGTGCTCAACGGTGACACTGCTGAGGAAGTCTGGAACCTGTGCAATGACAAGCTGCAGAATGACCCCAAGATGACGGTCCGCGGCCTGATTGAGCAGAGCAATGTGGCGATGGTCGGCACCACCGACGATCCCATTGACAGCCTTGAATGGCACCAGAAGATTAAGGATGACCCCTCCATCTCGGTGGTTGTGGCTCCCTCCTTCCGCCCCGACAAGGCGCTCAACATCCTCAAGCCCGGCTTTGCGGATTACATCCACAAGCTCGAGAACGTTGTCGGCCGCAAGTTTGCCTGTGCCGACTGCGTTGTGAAGGCTCTTGACGAGCGTCTGCAGTTCTTCGTCTCGATGGGCTGCCGCGCCTCCGACCACGGCCTTGACTACATTCCGTTTGTTGAGACCGATGCCGATAAGGCAACTGCCGCCTTCAAGAAAGCCATGGCCGGTGAGCCGCTGACCAAGGAGGAGGGCGACGCTTACACCACCTATGTTCTCATCCAGCTCGGCCGTCTGTACAACAAGTACGATGTTGTCATGCAGCTCCATTACAGCTGCCTGCGCAACGTCAATGAGAAGATGTACAAGAAGCTCGGTCCCGACACCGGCTTTGACATGATTGCCGTTACCGACTGCTCCGCCTCCATCAGCAGCCTGCTGTCCGCCCTGACCGCGACCGATGAGTGCCCGAAGGTCATCCTGTACAGCCTGAACCCCGCCGATTTCGATATGCTCGGCACCGTTCTTGGCCCCTTCCAGGATTCCACCGTTCCCGGCAAGATTCAGCTCGGCTCTGCCTGGTGGTTCTGCGACACGGATGACGGAATGTATCAGCAGATGAAGACCCTCGCCCGCCTGGGCCTGCTGGGCAACTTCATCGGTATGCTGACCGACAGCCGCAGCTTCCTGTCCTACACCCGTCATGAGCTGTTCCGCCGCCTGATGTGCAACCTCATCGGCAACTGGGTCGAGAATGGCCAGTATCCCAACGACGAAAAGGCCCTCAAGAAGATTGTCGAAGGCATCAGCTACTACAACGCCAAGCGTTATTTCAACCTGTAATTCTGTTTTCCTGCGCCCTGCGGCTTTGAGCCGCAGGGCGTTTTTTTGTTTTGCCCCGCCGGGAATAAAAAACGGGACGGCGTACACCGTCCCATTCAGCTTTTGGCTTTTATTCCTGCCATCCCTTGGCAATGTCCACCCAGCCGGAGAAGTTCTGAACGCACTGCTCCAGCTCGGGCACAGTCAGGCGGACGGCAGAGGCCGCCGTGCCTGCGGCGGGAAAAACGATGTCAAATCGGCGCAGGCTCTCATCCAGATAGACCTCCACACCGGGGCGCACATCAAAGGGGCAAACCCCGCCCATGGGGTGTCCCACCCGTTCCACCAGTTCATCCGGGTGAATCATAGCCGCCTTGCAGTGGAATCGCGCCTTATATTTGGGGTTGTCCACCCGGCCGTCCCCTGCCATTACGATGAGAATCGGCTGCCCCGCCGTATCAAACGCCATCGTCTTGGCAATGCGGGCGGGTTCGCAGCCCAAGTCCTCGGCAGCTTCAGCCACCGTTGCGCTGGACTGCGTAAATTCAATGACGCGGTCCGCCAGCCCAAAGCCGGCAAGATACTGTTTGACCTGTTCAATAGCCATCCTGTTCCCTCTTTACGGTTAAATATTTATGCCTTCTTCCCCAAAAGTTCGGTGCGGATATAGGCAAAGCAGGCGTCCTCGCCCTCATCGCGCAAAATCATCAGACAGCGTTCCAGCTGACGGCGTGTTTCGGGGTGGAGGATATAGTGATCCTTGCTCTGGTCATAATACTCCCAGGCACTGGCGTTGGTGTACGCCTCGCCCTTGTAATTTTTGCTTGCCGCAATGCGGTCGCAGACCATCTCGGCCACATAGCGTTCCGGCATTTTCATGCCTTCCATCTCGTGATTTCCCGATGGGGAATAGTCAATCCAATATTCAAGATGATGCTTGTTGCGTCCCTTGTGGTGGAGCCATGCGGCGCTGTACCCTTCCGCTTTGCGCTGGGCATTGTTGGGGCTGCAGGTTCCCTGCCAGTATTTGGCGCCCGCCCAGAACTCCACGGGGTTCAGCTTGCTCAAATCATGGGTCAGCCCCTGCCAGTACAGGCCGCAGCGGAAGCAGGCTTTCCGCACCAGCACTTTATGGTGATGTATGGTTCTGTAATGCTTGATTGGGTGCAGCACCGGGCCTTCCTCCTCCCCTGTCGTTTATTGTAATGCAGTTCCCGCCGGGGTACAAGTCCGGCGGGAAAATCCGTTCGCGTCACTTTTTGGCGCGCAGTGCCTGAACGATCCGGCAGATGAGCGCTGCGAGCACCATACAGCTCATTGGCACAAAAGCAAAATGCCAGAGCATGGGAATCAAATGCACATGAACATAGCTGTGAACCTTGGATAGAATCATCCAGGAGAGCGGCGCGATGAAGCTCAGCACCCAGATGCTGAACAGCGGGAACAGTTCCCGTCCGCTGCCGCCGCGGTGCATCAGCACCAGCGCGCAAAGCGCAAAAGCAGCCAGTACCGCCGCCCCCAAAGGCAACAGGCCAACCGTGAGCGGGCCGAACTGCAGGAGCGGTTCCTTCACTTCGGCCAGATAGCGGTGCAGTACCTGCCCCACGCTCACCTGCTGAACCGCGTTGTCGGTCAGGCTGACCCGGCTGGTCACAGCCTCGGTCAGGTTAGCCCAGCTTTCCGATGCGCTGCCAAAACAGGCAACGCCCTGAAGGAACCAGATACCGAGCGCCGTCACAACCCCGCCAAGAGCCGACAGGCCGGTGCTTACCATCCGTTTCACCCATATTTCCGCCTTGCGGTGGGCGCAGAGGGACTGTGCCCAGCAGTATACGAGCGGAATCTCACACAGAATAAGAAATGTTGAGATAAACTCAAACCCGCACATACAGCGCACAAGGCAGGCTGAAAAGACAAGAAGATAGCACCACCACGGAGTTTTTCCGCGCTTTTGGGCCGCGGCGCAGAGGACAATGCCCGCAAGAGCGGGGAGCCACCAGGTCCACAGGCACCAGTAAAGGTCTTTCATGCCGCGCTGCGGCCATGGTGCGAAGATGACCGAAACCAGCCAGGCCAGTGCCGGGACCCAGCCCACAGAGAATCCCACTGCCAGGCAGATGCAAAGCGTTGCCGCGTAAAACAGAATGCTGTTTGTCGTATAGAGCATGGATTCCCGGGCCAGACCATTGTCCTCAAAAACCGAAAACACCTTGTTGAGAATGCCGAGCGCCCAGCCCTGAAGCCCTGACTGATGGGTATACGGACGGAACTGCGCCGCGTTCACCGGCGTATTGTCCCGATACCAGTCACGGTTGGCACTGTCCGTCCAGTCCTCCGTATAGACACCCAAAAAGCCGCCGGGACTGCGCTGATTCTGCTGCATCTCAAGCATCCGCCCAAAAACCAGCGTCTGGGAACCTCCGTCCCAGATTCCGGTATGGTAGGTGCTTCCGTTTTTGCAGACAAGCGCTAACACAGCGCTGAAAATAAGAATTGCCGCCGCGGTCAAGACCCAGCGCAGGGGCGTATTGAGATTTCGTTTCTTTCTGTTTTCTTTCAATGCTATGCTCCTGATACGGTCACCGGTCCCATTTGTCGCACAGGCTGGCGATCTGACTTGCAAAGCGGGCAAGGTCCTTGTTGGCACCGCCGCGGTTATGCTCAATGACGACCATCAGGCGCTTGCCCATATTGACGAGCCGTTCAAAGGCGGGACTCGTGCGCTCCTTGGTGCCCTCGGAAGGCTCCTCCTTGACGATATGCACCATGTTGCCCTGACGCAGCAGGGTAACTTTGCCGCCGCTCAGCTCATAGACCGCGCCATTGTACGGCGCTTCGGCACAATAGCCTTCCTCCTTGAGCAGTCCGACAAAATGTTCCGCCGAGCTTTCCTCGCCATGGTTCACAAAAACGTGGAGCGGCTTTTGTTCAAAGTGATGGATCCAGGTCAAAAGACCATCCCGGTCGGCGTGTCCGGACAGGCCGGTCATCTGGCGAATCTGCGCGTTGACCTGCACCGTCTCGCCGAACAGACGCACTTCATCGGTGCCCTCAATCAGCGCACGGCCGAGCGTGCCGGGGGACTGGAAGCCCACAAACAGCACGGTACATTCCCCGCGCCAGAGATTGTGCTTGAGATGGTGGCGGATACGTCCCGCATCGCACATACCGGAAGCCGAAATAATCACTTTCGGCTCGCTATCCATGTTGATGGCAACGGAGTCCTCCTTGGTCTCGCTGATATGCAGACCGGGGAAATCCAGCGGGTTGATTCCGGCCTGTACCATGGCGAGCGCATCCTCGTCATAGCAGTCCATATAATTTTCCCGGAAGATGGTGGTGGATTTGCTGGCCAGCGGGCTGTCCACATAGACGGGGAAATTATCATGGCCGTGAATCCGATTTTCCTCCTTGATGCGGCGGATGAAATAGAGCATCTCCTGCGTGCGGCCCACCGCAAAGGCGGGAATGACGACATTGCCGCCGCGGTCAAACGTTTCCTGCAAAATGTCGGTCAGTTCGCCCACATAATCCGGCTTGGGCGGATGGGTGCGGTCGCCGTAGGTGGATTCCATCACGACAAAATCCGCCTTGTTCAGGTACTGCGGGTCCCGAATCAAAGGCTGGTTGATGTTCCCGATATCGCCGGAAAAAACAATCGTCTGTGTTTCTCCGTTTTCGGTCACCCGCAGTGTGATGGAAGAACTGCCGAGCAGATGTCCCACGTCGGTAAAAGAGGCCGACACGCCGGGGAAAAGCTCAAACTCCTGCCCATACGGTTGGGGCCGGAACTGTGCCATGACATTGACGGCATCCTCCACTGTATAATCCGGCTCAACCAGTTCCCGGCCGCTGCGCTGTGCCTTGCGGTTTTTCCACTCAGCTTCCTGCTCCTGGATATGCGCGGAATCCTCAAGCATAATCTCGCACAGGTCGGTGGTGGCATCGGTCGCATAGACCGGGCCGCGGAACCCATTTTTGTAAAGGTAGGGGATCCGGCCCGAGTGGTCGATGTGGGCATGGGTAAGCAGCACGGCATCAATCTCGCCGGGCGCACAGGGCAGACCGGCATTCTCGTACACGTCCCGGCCCTGCTCCATGCCGCAGTCCACAAGGAAGCGGTGTCCTCCCGTTTCCACTAAGGTGCAGCTTCCGGTCACTTCGCGTGCCGCGCCTAAAAATGTCAGCTTCATGATGCAGACCTCCTTTGACGGTGGCAGTCATGCCGTCTGCCGTTAGGCAGAGCGGCGTTATTTGCGCCCGGCACCCCGGCGCGGGGCTTCGGGCAGAACGAACGGCTGGGTGAATCCGGCCGTAGCGTCATTGATGTTCATCCGCACGTCCCAGAACGCATCGCCGTAATCCCGCAGGATGACCGCCTCGGGGTCATTCAGTGTGCGCAGGGTCGCGGTATCGGTGACAAGGAGTGCCGGGCCGTCCAGCACATCGTAGGCAAACAGGCTTTCCTCATAGGTGCGGGTCACCGTGCCGGAATCAATGAGCTGACCGATTGCGGCAGACGTTGTTTTGACCAGCACGAGCCGTTCGCCGGTAGGGAGCGCATCGCAGAGCGCACCCCGGGTAACCTCACCGTATTCCAGTTCCGTGACGCCGCCTGCAAGCGCGGTCAGCGTCAGGCCGGACACCTCCGCCGGCCAGCTGGCGCGGTCCCCATCGGCCAGCGCCGCATAGTAGGAAGCCAGATAATTGGCAAAGCTGATGGTCTGGGCGGCCGTCTCATTTTCCTCAAAGGTAAAGAGTGCCTGCGCGCGGACCTCCTCGTCCCCTTCCGCCAGTTTTTGCAGGGCATTGTAAGCGGAATCGTAGGCTTTCTGCTGCTCGGCGGTGTAGCTGCCGCGGGCGGACTTGAGTTCCGCCGGGCTGACCTGCCCCGCCGCAGCACTCACGCTGCCGTCCGGCTGGAAAGTCAGTTCCAGTTTGCCGATGGTCTGCCATCCGTCTGCGGTTCCCACGCAGAGCCCCGTTCCGGACAGTCCTTCCTGTCCATTCGTGATGACCGCTGTTACTCCCAGCTCCGTAAGCGTCTGTGCCAGTGAATTCGCAGGGGTATCCGGTCCCACAATGCAGATGACTGCGTCCGCGCCCTTGGCCTGCAGAGCCGCCGTCTGTTCCGACGCCGTCTTGGCCAAATCTGCGGTGGTCAGTGCCTCCGCATGGGCGGTATTGCCGGTGGACGCGAGTGAGAAGAAGCCAATCTTTTTGCCGGCCTCCTCGAGAACTACATTCATACCGTTGGAAATCCGGTTGCGGTTCCAGCTTGTCGAGCGCGCCAAAAGCGGCTCACCGGACTCGGTGAGGAGGTTGGCGGCAACGGAGGAGCCGGCGGCTGTGACAGTGTCCGCCAGTAAGCGGTCGGTGCCGAACGCCAAATCCGATGCGTCAAACGCCTGAAGATCATACCCGGCCGCGGCAAAAGCGCTTGTCATATCCATGCCGCCGGTCAGGCTTGTGCGCACTGTGCCGTGAAGGCTCCCGCCCGCATCGAGCAGAATGGCGTCCGGATTGCCCGCCTTGAGAGCGCAGAGGTCAGCAAAGCTCACTTCGCCGTTCTCCGTCTGACCGGACAGGTTTGCTGTGAAATAGACCGGAACCGTGACGGCGCCGACCCGCACCTTGACCTGCGCGGTGCAGCGTCCGTCCGCAAGGGCGGCGGTGACGGTACACTCGCCCTCCCCCTTTGCCTTGACAACGCCTTTTTTGCTGACAGTGGCCACGTCCTTATTGTCGCTGGACCAGAAAATTTTCTGTCCATCCTCTGACTCGGCGGGTTCATTGGTGGTGAGGGTCACTGTCTCCTTGACGCTGGGAAGCCAAAGTTCGTTTTTATAGGTATCGGTGGAGAAGGATGCTGTCTCGGAATCGGTGATTCCGGTGACGGTCAGTTCCTCCATCACAAAATCCACATCCACCGTCTCACTCTGAACGCCGTACCGTGCGCCCGGCTCGGAGTAGGTGCTCTGCCAGATGGAGTATGTGCCGGTATAATCCAGAGTGGAAGCAAAGCGCGCAATCCAGAGGTTCTCCCGCCACGGGTCAAACGCCGGGTCGGAGAGGCGCGCACGGGTCCAGTTGGCCGATGCGTAAATTCCATCCTCGCCCTGATAGCCAAGTTCATGCAGGCGGTCAAAGAACACTTTGGTCAGATTTGCCATTTCCTCAGGGTACAGCCCGGTGATGGCCTTGTCCTCAAGGTCATAATAGACGGGATAATCAAGATGGTACGGCGCGGCCGTATAGTCCCCAAGTCCCTCATGCGGCGGGCTGACAAGGCCGAGAAGCCGGGCAACGTGTTCAGCCTCGAGCCGGGCCTGTTCCTCGGTGGTGGCGTAGGAGTAAAGGTAGGCGCCAAACGGGATACCAAGACGGGTGCATTCATCAGCGTTGCGCCGCCACTGCTCATCGTCCTGCGCATAATCGCCCTCGCCGTTCCACTCACTGCCGTAGCCGCAGCGGAGAATGGCAAAGTCAATACCGGCGGCCTGGGCTTTTTCCCAGTCCACCTCACCTTGATATTTGCTCACATCAATGCCTTTTTTGGCGGCAGCCAAAATTGGCTCGCCCACATCATTAAAATAATAGCCCGCTTCATTCTTCTGCCATGCGCCTGCCGTTGTGCCGGGGTCAATCACCGCCGGGCTCTTGGGGCCGCGGTTGCAGGCCACACAAAGCACGACCACAAGCACCACAACGAGCAGGACCGCTGCGCCGAGAAGCAGACGAAGGCGCTGCTGCCTGCGGCGTTTTGCCGCCCGCGCTTTCTGCCGGGCCGCGGCATCGCTGCGCGGTCTCTGGCCGGAGGGACCGGGCTGGGAGGAAGGGCGCTGATTGCTGCGTTTCTGTTGTTCCATAGTTTTTCCTGACGTCCTGTTTTGGAATAAAGGCCCGCACGGCGCGTTTTTCTGCCGTACAGTGACCGGATTTTTGTCGGATTGTTAGTAATATGTTACCATTTTTTACGGGGGATTACAAGGCCAAAACTGTGAAAATACACCAATTCGGGTGTGGTTCAGCGCCCCTGCCAGGTTCCCCGATAAGCATCGGCGGCGCGCAGCAGGTCCTTGACGGCTTCGCTGCCCACCACCAGCCCGCAGGCCGCGGGCACAAAAGCGTTGGAGGCTGGCACAGTACGGCGCGATGCAGCCGGCGTTTCGGTATCTTCCTCGCCGGGCAGCGGGGGCAGCGGCGGCTCCTCAGAGTAGACGACTTTGACCTTGCCCAATCCGCGCTTGCGGCACTCCACACGGATAATTTTGGCCAGCGGGTCCACGCTGGTGCGGGAAATATCCGCCACCCGGAACGCCGTGGGGTCCAGCTTGTTGGCCGCGCCCATGCTGCACAGAATGGGAACCCCCGCCGCCTTGCAGCGCTCAATGAGCAGCAGCTTGGACGTCACCGTGTCAATGCAGTCCACCACATAGTCAAATTGGGAAAGGTCAATGGCATCCGCCGTCTCCTTGCCGTAAAAACTGCGGTAGGCGTGAACCCGGATGGACGGGTCAATGTCTGTCACGCGGGCCGCCATCACATCCACTTTGTACTGCCCGAGCGTTGAATGCAGCGCCACAAGCTGACGGTTGAGGTTGGAGAGCGCGACCGTATCCGGATCAAAAAGGCTCAGTTCCCCCACCCCGCTGCGGGCAAGCACCTCGGCAGCATGACCGCCGACACCGCCGATGCCAAACACGGCCACATGTGCACCGTGCAGAGCGTCCAGCGCATTTTGCCCCAAAAGCCGGCGGGTGCGGTTATACTGTTCTGCGTTCTCATTCATAATGGTTCCTCCCCTGCCTTTATAAAATAAGATTATTATATACCAAGTGCCGCGCTGGGGGAAGATGGGATTTTGCGGAAGACGAAATTTGGTGTTTTGGGCAGTTCGAAAAAATATCTTGCAGAATCAGCAAAAAAGAATTGACATTTTCAAATTTGCCTGATATAATATTAAAGCTGTTAAAAAGCATATATGTGCCCGTAGCTCAGTTGGTAGAGCACCTGACTTTTAATCAGGGTGTCCGGGATTCGAGTTCCCGCGGGCGCACCAAAACCTCACGTTTTGACGTGAGGTTTTTTCTTATCCATCAAAAGCACTGCCCGGCACCACAGTACGGTGCCGGGCAGTGGTTTTTATTGCAATGTTTTGGGCCGCAATATTTCAGGTGCTTTTCAGCCTGCGGGGGCCGCGGTGATGTCGGTGCCGAAGTATTTGACCGAGATTTCGCTCAGCGTTCCATCCTCCCGCAGTTCATCGAGCGCCTCATTGATGGCGGCGCGCAGGGTTGCGGTGTCCTCCTCCTTGCGCAGTGGGAAGCAAACCAGTGAGGCATCCTCGGTCAGCGCGGCAATTTTCAGCCCCGCATCGGGCTTAGCTTTCATGTAATCGTAGAAGGTGACCTCGGCGTTCAGGGTTGCGTCCACACGCCCTGCCTTGAGCAGTTCGATGGTCTGGTTGAGATCATCGACGCCGGTAGCGGTGGCGCCGTAGCTTTCCGCCAAAGTCGCATAGGTGCTTGCAAGGGTATTGGCCGTGGTCTTGCCGGCAAGGTCCTCAAAGCTGTGGATGGAATCATCGTCCTCCCGCACGATAATGGCAGTGCGGATGTATCCGTACGGGTCGGTGAAATCGTATTTTTCCGCGCGCTCCTCCGTCACTTCCACGCCGTTTGCCATCATATCGTAGCGGCCGCAATCAAGGCCGGCAAACAGGCCGTCCCACTCGCCTTCCACAAAGTTGGCGCGCACGCCCAGTTTGGCGGCAACCTGCTCGGCCACTTCAACGTCAAAGCCCACAAGGTTATCATTTTCATCGTGGTAGGTCCAGGGGGACCAGGTGCCCTCGGTGGCGATCGTAATCTCGCCTTTTGCGCGGATGCGGTCGAGAAGGTCACCGGTCTCGGCGGCGGAATCGGAAGCGGACGCGCCGCAGGCGGTCAGCATCGCGGCGGCAAGCAGAGCGGAAAGGGTTGCTTTTACTTTCATTCGGGTTACTCCTTTATTATACGTTCTCATTCCCCCTGCACCAGACGCAGAAAAGCGCGGGTGCGTTCCTGTTTGGGGTTTTCAAAAAATTCGCGGGCGGGCGCCTGCTCCACCTCCACGCCGTTCTCCATAAACACAACGCGGGAGGAAACACTGCGGGCAAAGCCCATCTCGTGGGTGACAACGACCATTGTCATGCCGTCATTGGCCAAGTCGCGCATGACCGCAAGGACCTCACCGGTCAGTTCGGGGTCGAGCGCGGAAGTCGGCTCATCAAAATAGAGAATCTCCGGCTCGAACGCGATGGCGCGGGCAATGGCCACACGCTGCTGCTGCCCGCCGGAAAGCTGGGACGGGTAGGCATCGGCGCGGTTTTCCATTCCCACGCGGGCAAGGGCTGCCCGTGCGGTCTGTTCCGCCTCGGCCTTCGGCACCTTGCGGGCCGTGACAAGGCCCTCCGTGACGTTCTGCAAAGCGGTCTTATTGCGGAAAAGATTGTAGTTCTGGAACACAAATCCCGTGCAGCGGCGCAGGTCATTGATTTCCTTTGTGCGGGCGTGGGCCAAATCGTAGGTTTTCCCGTCAAACACCATGGTGCCGGCGTCCGCCCGTTCGAGGAAGTTCGCGCAGCGCAGCAGCGTGGTCTTGCCCGAACCGGAAGGCCCGATGATGGACACGACCTCGCCGCGGCAGACCGTCAAATCAACGCCGCGCAGCACCTCGGTCCCGTCAAAAGATTTGCGGATACCGGTGATTTTGAGCATTTCTTCCATAGCCGCACCCCCTCAAATACCGTAAGTGTTGAGTTTTTTCTCGCCCCAGCGCTGAACGCGGGTGAGAACGGTGCAGAACAGCAGGTAGACGAGCGCCACCTCAATGTAAAGTGCCAGCGGTTCATACACGCGGGAGACAATGCGCTGGGTGGCCATGAACATCTCGGTCACCGTGATATTGGCGGCCAGGGAGGTGTCCTTCACCAGCGAGATGAGGGAGTTAAACAGCGGCGGGAACGCCGTGCGCATGGCCTGCGGCAGCACGATGCGGCGCATTGTCTGCAAATAGGTCATGCCCACGCAGTAGCCCGCCTCGAGCTGACCGGACGGGACCGACTCAAGCGCGGCACGAATGCTCTCACTGCAATAGGCGCCCTCGTTGATGGAGAAGCAAATCACGGCCGCCGGGAACGGGTCGATGAGGATTCCCACACTGGGCAGACCGTAGAACACCACAAACAGCTGCACGAGCACCGGCGTGCCGCGGATGAACCAGACGTAAAACCGGGCCAGCTGTTCCAGCACCGGGACGTGCGCAAACCGGATCAGCGCCGTGATTACCGCAATGACAAGCGCAAGGGCAAAGGAGATCAGCGTCAGCGGAATGGTCACGGTCAGGCCGGGGATGATGATTTTCGGCAGGGAATCCAAAAGAATCCCCGCAAGACGTTCGCTCATACTTCCCACCTCTTTTATATATCCTATCAGACCACTATTATAATGGCAAAGTGTCAAAATTGCAACGTTCAGCCCTGCAATCCCTCAAATACAAACACAAAAGCCCGCTTATTCAGCGGGCTTTTGTGCATAGAGGGGTGGGAAAGTATATAAAGGTCAGATGATGTTTAATTTATGAATCGGGGCGTTGTTTTCGCCCTCAACTGTAACTTTATTATACCCCATATTCTTAAAATGTCAAATGCCGGACTTGCTTTTTCTTTTTTGTTTTATTATAATTATCGGCAGATGACTTTATTAAATTTAGCTCAAACCAAAAAATCGTGAGTTTTCCGGTTTTTGTTAGCCTCTACAAGCCAAATTGCCTTAATTTTATTTTTTTTGTACTCATTGACCAAAATCAACAGGAAGTGACCAAAGATGGACGAACTTGACAACAAAATCATCCGCCTGCTGATGCACAACGCCCGGATGCCGGTCAAGGAGATTGCCAAGCAGGTCAATCTGACAAGCCCTGCGGTCTCGAGCCGGATTCACCGCCTTGAGCAGGAGGGGGTCATTGGCGGCTACACGGTGCTTCTCCACCGTCCCGGTGAGGAGAAGCGGGTCGAAGCGCTCATCTCCATCCAGACCACCGGTGCAGCGCGGGAGGACTTTCTGCAGCTGATCCCGAGCGAGCCGCAGATTCTTCAGTGCTACCGCGTGACAGGCAGTTACAATTTTATCGTCAAGGCAAGCTGTGCGGGCATTGATGAACTGGAACACCTGCTCACGCGGCTGCAGAAGTTCGGCAGCACCAACACCCAGATTATTCTGACCACGCCGCTTGACCGGCAGCTTTCCCTTTAAGGAGGAAGATTCCTATGACATTCTGCAAACAGTGCGGGCTTCTCGTCCCGCAGGGTTCCCGGTTCTGCCCGCGGTGCGGCGCAGCAGTGCCGCCCGCGCCTCTGTGCCCGGTTTACGCCCCGGACAGCGCTCGTGATACCGCATCCCACACAGCGGGCAGAGATGCCGAATTTTCCGGTTCGGTCAAATATGCCCATTCCGAGCCGCCTGAAATGCCGACCTGGCGGTATCTTGTGACGCTGCTGCTCTTTGCCATCCCGGCCGTAGGGCTGGTGCTGATGGTCGTTCTGTCGTTTGCCCGCGGGAAGTACCCGGAACGCCAGCGTCTGGCGCGCGCCTGCCTGATTAAGCGCCTGATCATTGACTTGATTCTGCCGCTTATTGCGATTTTGCTGTTCCTTTTTGTCAATTCCGCCACCTATTCCGTTATGTACATGACACGCCCGTTCTGATGGCAGCATCCACACATCTTTTTATAAAAAGGAGGCAGAGCCTGATATGAAGGCGTCCGTTATCATCCCTAATCTGAACGGCGCGGGCTGGCTGAAAGACTCGATTGAGTCCATCTATGCGCAGACCGAACAGGATTTTGAACTCATCGTGGTGGACAACGGTTCCACCGATGAAAGTCTGAACATTGCGCGCAGCTACTGCGGCCGGGAGCGCTACACCCTCATTGAAAACGCCGAGAACACCGGGTTTTCCCACGCGGTGAACCAGGGCATCGCGATTGCGAAGGGCGAATTTATCGCGCTGTTCAACAATGACGCGTTTGCGGAGCCGGGCTGGCTCGCGGAACTGATCAAAACCGCGCAGAGCGACCCGCGCATCTTTGCGGTGTCCAGCCTGATGCTGCGCTACTATGAGCCGGAGTTGGCGGACGATGCCGGCGACTATGTGACGATTCTCGGCTTTGCCTGCAAGCGCGGGGACGGGCTGCGGGCCGAGCGGTACCAAAAGCCCTGCCGGGTCTTTTCGGCCTGCGGCGGCGCGGCGCTGTACAGAAAATCCATTTTGGATAAAATCGGTGTTTTTGACGAATTGTTTTTTGCGTATTATGAGGACGTGGACCTGTCCTGGCGGGCCAACAACCACGGCTACAAGAATGTTTACTGCCCCACCGCCCGCTGCCGCCATATCTGCGGCGCCACAACGGGCGCGGTGCGGTACAACCCGTTCAAGAGCATCCAGAGCGGGCGCAACAGTATTCTGCTGCCCTACAAGAATATGCCGGCCGGGATGCTGGTGCTGAACTTTATCCCGCTGGCGCTGGGGTATCTTTTAAAAGTTGTAATGTTCCGCCTGCGCGGCTTTGGCGGTGACTATGCCAAAGGCTTTGCCGAGGCGAAAATTGCCCTGCCGAAGATTGACAAGCCGAAATTCCGCTGGCGGAACCTGCCCTATTACATCTGGTGCGAGGGCAGCATGATTGCCGGGCTTTTCCGCTACATCGTCTACCGCGTCCAGCGCGCACTGAAAATCACCTGACTGCAAAGGTGCCGCTTTGAGCGGCAGCTTTCAACATACAAAAAGGCTCCCTCACTTGAGGGAGCCTTTTTGCATTGCAGAATCGGCGGGCAAAGTGCCGGGATTATTTCCGCTTCCAGATTTTCAGTTTTTTCACAACAGCCGCAAGCCAGCTGAGTGCGGCGGCGGCAAGCGCCGGGAGAAGGACAAGACAGAACAGTTCGTACCAGTCGGGCAGCAGATAATCCGCCCCACCGGGCAGCGTATCCGCCGCATTGAGGGATAGCACCCCATCCGCAAAGGTGATGCCCACCTGCTTATTCTCGTCCGGGCTGCACGGGTCAAGGCGCAGGGCCGAGATATTTTTGCGCGGCAATGTGTAGACGTAGGTCCCGTCTGCGCGCACTTCCGGGAATACGCGGCGGTCCTGACTGTACGGTTCCACAGGGGAAGTCGTATAGTAAAGGCACATTTCGCGCGGTGTACCGTCAAATTCCGCCTTATAGCTCAGCGTGCGCACCACACGCCCGTCAAGATTTTCAAGAATCATCTGCGGGTCACCGCCCACCGTGACAAGCTGACCGCTCACGCTGCCATCCTGGGAGGAAATCACTGCGCCGTTCTCCCCTGCGTCCAGTTCCGCAAGGATAAACTCCTGCACCGTGACCGCCTGTTCACTCAGCCTCCCCTGACTGCGGGCAAAGCTGTCCTGCGCCCAGTTCCACAGTCCCGCGCAGGTCCACAGGAGCACTGCCACAATCCAGCACAGAGCCGGGAGCGCCCATTTTTTTTCAAAAAAGCCGGTCAAGCGCTGTTTTAACTCTTTCATTGTGCCGCCTCCATCTCCATGGGCGCATAGCCCTGCGCGGTCACGCGGTAAAGCACCGTCTGCCCGTCAAGGGCCGCCTGCAGGTGGTCGGTGAAAAGATCACCGTAGCTTTGCACAAAAATATCGTCAATTTTTTGGAGGAACAGTACGGTGCAGCCGTTGCCGCGCACCGTCTCATCAAAGCGCTGTGCCGTATAGGGGTGGTAGTAGCGCTGTTTCACGCCTTCCTCCGGTTCGAGTTCGGCAAGGCCGAAGGTCCCGCCGCCGCCCTCCTGGGTCGCGCCTACGCCGGAATAATCCACGAGAATCGGGTAGAAGTCAAACACAGCGGAGAACCAGCCCTCGCCGTTGTCCCCCTGGCTGACGTAGAACACGCGGTCATCCTGACTGAGGTAACCGCTGACCCATTCGGCCTCCTGCCGGGCCGCTTTGCGGTCGGCGAACTCGCTGTCCGAGAAGCCCATCACCGAGAGCTGGGGCAGCACCATGGAATTGACCCGCACCAACATAAGCGCTACAATGCCAAGCAATGCACCCTGTGCGGCCAGTTTGTTCCAGCGCTCAGCAGGCGCATTTTGTTCGCACACGGCGGAGGTGTTTTCCTGAAGCGCAAGGCTCAGGCAGGCCAGCGCCATCAGGAACCAGCCGATATAGTAGGTATAGATATAGCGGTTATAGTCAACCAGTCCCGCCGCCTGGTCGGGTTTGAAGATAAAGCCGTAGCTCAGTGCAAGCATGAGGTTATACCCGGCAAAGCACCCGACTGACAGCACGCCCATCACGGAAATGCGCGTGCGGAGCCGTGCACTGCCCGCCGCAAAGACGGCCAGCGCAAAAATCAGCAGGATGAAAATCACAACGTTGCGGCCCTGCCCAATCATGCTGAGCTTGCCGTCCGCCGTCCAGAACTGGTGACCCATATCGGCCATTGCCTGCTCGAACTGCGGCTGACGCTCGGCATAGAAGCCTTCCACCGGCTGGCCGAGCAGAATCTTAATGCCGTTGACCACCACCGAGGCGAGCGGCGTGCTCGTCTCCCCGGTGCCGCCCTCCGAGGCGCTGCGGGCAACCAGCATACTGACGTAGCGGACGTTCCAGAAATAGTAGATTGCCATCGGTGCGGCAAAACTGCACAGCGCAAAGCCTGTGCGCCGCACAAGGCCTTTGCGGAAGGGCTTTTCGGCAAAGAGCCAGGCATCCACGGCCACAAGCCCTGCCGCGACGAGGGAAAGCACAAAGGTGTTGGCCTTGATGTTGGCCGCAAGTGCCAGAACCGGCAGCACAGCCCAGCGCGGGCCATCCGTGCGGCGAAGCGCAAGCCAGAGTGCCACGGCGCCGCCCAGCATAAGACCGGCGGAAACGTCCCCGTACGCTGTCATGTAGGTTGTGTTCAGGTAGATGGTGTGGTTATAGGTCGTGAGGAACCACGGCGCGGCCCAGCACGCAGCCGCAAGCGGCACCGCCGTGCGGTACTGCTTAAACTCAATGCCGCCGAGCACCGCGGCAAAGGCCGCAAAGGCAAGAACATCGTAGGCAAGATAAATTTTCCAGTCCGCATAGTGACCAAAGAACTGGAAGAAGTAGGACAGCAGCGGCAGTCCGGGGTTCTGTGTGACGGGCCACGGGGTGCCAAGGGTCGCCGTGGAATAAAGGCGGTTATCCATCTTGGTCACCTTGACCGCCGTTGCCCAAAGGCTCAGTTCGTCATATCCGGTCGCCATGGGCTGACGCAGCGAGAAATACACGGCAAACGCCGCAGACATTCCCCAGAACAGCAGTGCGCCGGGGGTCAGCAGTTTGCGGAGATCCGGGCGCTTGCCGCCGTGAGGGAGCAGCGCCCAAAGTCCAAGGCCCGCAAAGGCAAGGTAGAGCACCACCATGCCGGGAAAAAGCCAGTCCCCCATACCGGCCGCCGTGAGCCATGCCGCCGCACAGCCCAGTGCCGTGAGGGGGGCCAGAGCCGAATGAAGCCCGCACCGCAGGGTCAAAAACGCACAGAACAAAAACAATACCGCCAGCGCGGTCAGCACACCGAGCAGTTCCACCGGCAAAGCCTCCTTTCCTTCTTTTCACAGTATCACGTTATTTTTTCTTGAAAATGTCCAAAATCAGCGCTGCAAGAGCCGCTGCCACAGCGGGCAGGAAGAGCAGGCACAGCCACTGTCCGCCGCTTGGCAGAAATCGCTCGTACCACGGCGAAGCCGGATTCAGTTCCACACCGGTAAACTTGGTGGGAACGCCGCCCACACTGTCGGGGTCAATGCGCAGTCCCGTGACCGTCACGCCGCCCAAATCAAAGGTATATTCCCCTTCCCCGGTGACTTTGGCAAAGACCTTGCGGCTTTCGCTGTAATCGGTCTGACCGGGTTCGAGGTAATAGAGCGTCACGCTGCCCGGGGGCAGATAGTGCCATGCCTCAAGGCGGACCGTCTCCACCCAGGCTTCACCCTGCCAGAGGATATGCGGGTCATTGTCGGTGGAGAGATACCATCCCGGCTCGTCCACAGGCGCTGTGTGCCACTCATCGTCCTCATAGTTGACAAAACTCTCAAACTGCAGATTCTCGGCCGTGAGGGTCGTTGTCAGCATGGTGCCGTCCGCCTTGTGTGACAGCATGACTGCACTGCGCGCAAACACGCTGACGATCCAGAGAATGGCCGCAAGCGCGTAGGCCACCGTCAGCAGCTGGCGGGCGCTGACTGCGCGGGGTGTATCACGGCGCGCGGATGAAGTCTTTTTCATTGTGCCACCCCGCTTTCCGCAATCGCCACCGGCGTGAAGGCAATGGTCTTATCCCGGCCTTCAAAGCGGTAGAGCGTGGCGGGCATTCCGGCGCTCAAGCCCCCTGCAAAACGGTCGCTGAACTCCCGTTCCAGGTAATCGTCCGCCCGGTCAATGAGCAGATAATCAATATTTTTTTCTTCCATATAGGCGGTGAGGGATTCATCGGTACAGACCGCTTCAAAATCGTAGAGTTCCCAGTTCAGGCTCTCGACAAGGTTCATAAAATCCGAGTCCCAGCGGCTGGAGTAGTCATCCGTTCCCCACCAGATTCCGCCGTAGCCGTTGACGACTTTGGCCGTCAGTTCGTACTTATAGTAATACCAGCGGGTCGCATCATCGCCCTGGCTGATTACCAGCACGCGGTCCGGCCAATCCAGCACGGTGTTCATTGTCTGTGCCCGCTGCTTGACATCACGGCGCAGCGTATAAACGCTGTCCGCGTCTGACCAGAACCCTGCTGTCGGCACACCGCGCCAGAAAAACACCGCGAACACCGCTGCGGCGGCAAGTGCCGCTGCAGCACGGCCGAACTTTGCGGCAATTCCCTGGCTCTGCGCCGCAGAAATGCCCAGCACACAGAAGCCTGCCAGCATCCAGCCCTCCAGATACGGCGCAATATAGCGCTCGAAATCCTTGAGTGCTGCTCCTTCGGCCTCCGAGAAATTATAGAAATACAGAATCAGGTGGAACGCATACAGCGCGGCAAAGCAGAACGCCGCACCGGCAAACCCTGCCACCACCCGCCGCCGGGGTGCCCCCTTTGGCGCGGCAATGCCCGCCGCCAGATAAATCAGCAGGATGCAGCAAACCGCCGCAGCCGGTGAGCCGAGCAGGCAGACCCGGCGGGTGAAAAAGGCCTGCCCCATCGCAGTCATGATGGCGGCAAAGCGCGGTTCCCGCCCAATGCCAAGAAGCTGTTTAAGTCCCCCGGCAAGCACCGCACCGTAGCTCAGTCCCGCACTGCCCACGCTGGCCGCCGTGTCGGCGGTGGGGGTGACGGCGGCCGTATAGCGGTTCCAGCTCAAAAACACCGCAAGGACCGGCACGGCAAGTGCGGCGGTTTTGGCAAAGGCCGTGCCGAAAATCCGTGCCCGGCTGTGTGCGGCCGCGTGCGGGGTCCCGAACAGCTGGTCCAGCCCGATAAGGAACACCGCAATCAGGGCATAGGCAAAGCCGATGTCCTTTGTCATTGTCAGCACGGCGAGCGGCAGAGCGCAAAGCGCAAAGCCGCTCCTGCGTCCGCCGGCCGCATAGTAAAGGCAGAGCGTGCCGCCGAACAGCATCGCAATCTGGGTGTCCGCCATCGCGCAGCAATAGACGGTGGAGCGGGTTCCCACGGGAACCGTGCTGAAGAAAAACGGCAGCAGGAATCCCGCCGCAAAAATCAGCACACTGTTCGGCCAGTTTTTCCGCGGCAGAGCCGCCGCGGCGGCAATGCAGACAAACGCGGCAATATCGAGCGCCGCTAAGCACTGCCATTCACTGAACTGCCCCGACCCGGTCTGGAACAGGCAGGACACAAGACTGGTGGCCGGGTAGGTGAAGCTCGCCGTCAGGTTGATGGGGTCCGCCACATAGAAGGCGGAGCGTTCCGCCACCATTTTGGGTGCCAGACCCCAGGCGGTAAATTCATCCCACTGGGTGAACATCGGCTGAAGCACGCCGAACAAAATCCAGATAAAGCACGCCCCGCCCACAAAGAACAAAAAACCCGGACTGCTCACGGCCTGGCGGATGGCCCGCACCCCGGCACGCACGCCGAAATACACCGCTCCCGCCAGCAATGCGGCAAAGACCGCAAACCGGCCAAGTTTGAGCAGCCCCAGCAATCCCGAAACATAGAGCAGTACCACCGCGCCGCAGAGAGTGGGCAGAGGCAGAACTGCCGCATCATGCCGCGTACAGGCTGCCGCGCAGAGGCAGAAAGCCGAAAAAAGCAGAATAAACGCAAGACCCATGATGATCTGCACTGACCGGACACCGCCTTTCTGCCGGGGAATTCCCGGACGATACCGCCCTGCAACCGGGCAGGAAATAAATCAGAGATGAATCGTATAAATCGGCCCCACAAAGTAATGCTCGAACAGCAAAACCGCGCCCAGCACCGCATAGCAGGCGAACAGCGGCACCGAAACGGATTCGGCTTTCTGCTGCCCAAGTGCGGGACGCAGACCCCGCCGCAGTGCGGGTGCCGCAAGCAGGAGCAGGATTAGGTAAAGCGCCAGGAAATACCGCGTTTGCAGCCCCACGATGCGCACCATGCCCACAGGGGTGTAAGTGATGTACATAGCGGCCATTGCGCCAACGCCGTACACAAGGGCAAACAGGCCCAGCCCCGCACTGCGGCGCCGTCCCAGCCCCGGGGCCTTATCCGCCGAGGCAAGCAGGGCCGCCGCAAAAAGCATGAGCGGCCCGGTCAAGCTGAGGAAGCTGATGGGCATATCCTTCCAGCCAAACAGGCCCAGCTGACCGATGAAGAAGTCATTTTCGGTGAGGGTGCCCCAGAACACCGCAAGGGTGCGAAGCGGGTTAGCCAGCACAAAGGCCAGCTGCTGCCCGCCGTTGACGGTGGAACCGCCCTGCCGCTCAATGACAGGGTAATTGAACCGGAACGCCGTGCCGTACCATTCGACCAGCATCGTGGCCGCCAGTGCGCCGGCCAGCATGGCCAGAACCCACTGCCAGCGGCGGCCTTTGGCCTTCCACTGGCGCGCGCTGACAAGCAGTACGGGCAAAGCCCACAAAAGATTCAGGTACGGTTTGGCGATATTGACAAAGATGCAGGCCGCCGCATAGGTCCCCGCAGTCTCGTTGTCCCAGGTTTCGCGCGTGAGGAGGGCAAGCATCAGATAGTAACAGCCCAGAAGTGTTGCGTCATAGCTCAGCGACCCCGCCATAAACAGCGACATCGGCAGTATCATGATGCACAAAAAAGCAGGACGATATTTGTCAGCTTTGCGAAGAGCCAGCCAGCACAGCAGCGTGTAGGCCAGCAAATTGCCGATGCGCCCGGCGTAGAGCCAGCCGAGCGCACCAAGACCCAGCGCCCGGCCCGCCGCCATGCCCAGCGCACCGGGCAGAAACGGCACAATGAGGAAGCTCACCGGTTCGGTCACGGCCGGCGCGGATGCGCGCGCTGCCGGGTCACGGTAGGCGGCAAAGCTGTCCGCGACGCTCTCAATGCGGCCGTTTGTTCCGTATTGTTTGAGGGCATAGCCGGCAGTATTGTAGGCCTGCTGTTCCCCGGTATCGGGGTCCTGCCCCACGCCCGCAGAGGTATGGGCATTGACCCACGCGCCCGGGAAGGCGTTCATGAGAGCGTTGACATCCTCGGGGTAGGTGCGGGACGCATCAAAGTCAAAGCGCCCCAGTGAGATGGCACAGGTGCGCAGATAATGGTCCGTCTCGTCCGGGGCCTGGAAAGGCGGGTTGGCAAACACAAAGAGAAGCCCGCACAAAAAGATGCAGACGGCGCCCTTATTGGCAAAGCCGCGGGCAAAGCGGCGCACAAGCACCGCCGCCAGCAGGCAGACTTCAAGAAAGGCCACGCAGCCCAGCGTGACCGTTAAAGGCGAAATGCGGGAGTCCAAGTAGAAAAACACCCGCCAAAAATAGGACCACAGCACCCCCGCTGCCGCCGCAAGGACGGCAGCCAGGAGCGCTTTGCATGGCTTGTTCAGATGGGGCAGACGCATAGAACCTCCCGCTGCCCGGCATGAGCAGGCAGACTGATTTTTGCGTTCGATTACAGAATATACTGCCCGACCTTATACTGGTCGAGGTTGCCGCGCAGGAACTCAATCGTCTCGGCAAGGCCCTGCTCAAAGGTGTACTCGGGCTTCCAGCCGGTCAGATTGCGCAGCTTGGTAGAGTCGCCCAGAAGGCGGTTGACCTCGCTCTTTTCGGGGCGCAGGCGCTCGGCTTCACAGACAATCTCGGCGTTCGGGTTGATTTGGGCAATCAGTTCCCGCGCAAGGTCACCGATGGAGTGTTCCACACCGGTGGCGATGTTCAGTTCCTGGCCGATGGCAGCCTCACAGTCCGCAATGGCCATAAAGCCGTGAGCGGTGTCCTTGACATAGTTAAAGTCGCGGGTCGGCGTCAGGCTGCCCAGCTTAATCTGCTGCTGGCCGGCCAGCAGCTGGGTGATGATGGTGGGGATGATGGCCCGTCCGCTCTGGCGGGGTCCGTAGGTATTGAAAGGCCGCACGATGCTCACCGGCAGATCAAAACTGCGGTAGAAGCTCTCGGCCAGGCGGTCCGCACCAATCTTGGTGGCGGAGTAGGGGCTTTGACCCTGGAACGGGTGATGCTCATCAATGGGCACATACTGCGCCGTGCCGTAGACCTCGCTGGTGGAGGTGACAAGCACGCGCTCGGTGCCGAGTTCCCGCGCGGCATTGAGGACGTTGAGGGTACCCTTGATGTTGGTGTCCACATAGCTGTCCGGGCTGTGGTAGGAGAACGGGATGGCGATCAGCGCCGCAAGGTGGAACACCCGCTCCTGACCGCGCATGGCGGTGCGCACACCGTTGGGGTCGCGCACATCCCCCATGAAGATGTCCATCTCATTGCGGATTTCAGGAGGCAGGGTATCAATCCAGCCAAGGGATCCAAACGAATTGTACAGGCAGAAAGCGCGGACTTTTTCGCCGCTTTTGACAAGTTCCTCAGCGAGGTGGCTGCCGATAAAGCCGTCCGCGCCGGTGACCATTACGGTATGTGACATAAAACACACTCCTTTTCGGGGCATAATATTCCAATTATTACAGAATAGTATAACCGATTTTGCCCGGGATTTCAACCGATAACGGAAAATAGCGGGTCTTGTTCCGCTCAAAGCGTCCCTCCGGACGGCCGGATTAAGATTTCGTTAAGAAGCGTCAGAATCCGTCCCATCGCGCATTGGGTATGCTATAATGAAAAAATAATGGCGAAAAAAGGAGGAATCACATGGATCAGAGCACTCAGACACTGTCCGCCGCACGCAATCTTGTGCGCATGGCGGGGATTCTTTTGCTGTGTACACTGGTCGGGCAGCTGTTTTTCCGGCTGGGGTTCATGTCCTCCACCTATATTATGGTTTATATTCTCGGGGTTCTGTGTACCGCCATGTTCACGAGCGGGCGGGTGTACTGCCTGCTGGCCACGGCTTTTTCGGTTCTGCTGATGAACTATTTTTTCACCGAACCGTACGGAACGTTCCGGACCGGCCCGAACGATGTGGTGACGCTTGCCGTCATGTTCGTGGTGGCGCTGCTGGTTTCCTCGCTGACGACCAGCTTAAAGCGGCAGTCCATCGAGCGGGAGCGCGCCAACGAGGAGCGCCAGAAAATGGAGGCCGCCGCCAAGCAGGAACAGCTGCGCGCCAATTTGCTGCGCAGCATCAGCCATGACCTGCGCACCCCGCTCACCAGCATTTCGGGCAACGCCGCCATCCTGATGGAGAACGGCGCCCAGATGCCCGAGCCGAAGCGTCAGGAACTGTATGCCGCCATTCGGGATGACGCGCAGTGGCTGAGCAGCCTTGTGGAAAATATGCTCTCCATCACCCGGATGGAAAATGGGCAGCTCCAGCTCAAAACCGAGCCGGAACTGCTTGAGGATGTTTTTCAGGAAGCTCTGACCCATCTTGACCGGGCCGCCGTGCGGCATACCATCACTGTGGATTTGCCGGATGACCTGCTCATGGCGCGGATGGATGCCCACCTCATCGTTCAGGTCATCGTCAATCTTCTGAATAACGCCGTCAAATATACGCCCGACGGGTCCCACATCGCACTTTCGGCCCGTGCCGAGGGGGATTTTGTGCGTGTCAGCGTGACGGATGACGGTCCCGGCATTCCCGAAGACGCGCAGGAACGCATTTTCGAGATGTTCTTCACGCTCGACAATTCCCGCGGTGACGGGCGGCGAGGCATGGGGCTGGGGCTTTCGCTCTGCAAATCCATCGTTACAGCGCACGGCGGGCAGATTGAGGTCCGCAGCGTTTCGCCCCACGGGGCCTGTTTCAGCTTTACACTGCCGCTTTCGGAGGTGAACATCCATGAATAAACCGCTCATTTTGGTGGTGGAGGACGATATGGCCGTGGCACGGCTCATTGCCACCACGCTGGAGACACAGAATTACCAGTATCACCGCGCTCAGAACGGCGCGGGGGCGCTGCTCGATGCCGCGTCCTGCCGTCCCGATGTGATGCTGCTCGACCTCGGCCTGCCCGACATGGACGGCGTTGAGGTCATCCGCAAAATCCGGGAATGGAGCAATATGCCCATCATCGTTGTCTCGGCCCGCACGGAGGACAGTGACAAGGTCTGTGCGCTCGATGCGGGCGCGGACGATTACCTGACCAAGCCTTTCAGCGTGGAGGAACTTCTTGCACGGCTGCGGGTGGCGCTGCGCCGTGTGCGCTATGATTCCAGCCGCCCCGGTGCGCAGGCCAGCGTATATGAGAACGGCGCACTGCGCATCGACTACGCGGCGGGCTGCGTCTACCGTGACGGGGTTGAGATTCACTTGACCCCCATTGAGTACAAACTGCTCTGCGTCTTAGCCAAAAACACCGGCAAGGTGCTGACCCACAATTACCTGCTCAACGAGGTCTGGGGCAGCCCCTCGGCATCGGACACACCCTCCCTGCGTGTATTTATGGCGACTTTACGCAAAAAAGTTGAGCCGGACCCGAGCCACCCCGAATATATCCAGACTCACATCGGGGTGGGTTACCGCATGATCCGCCGGTAACACCCTCTCACCAAAATAGCCCCGCGCCGGATATCCACAAAAGGATTTTCCGGCGCGGGGTTTTCGTTTTTTATTGGCCTTCCCGTACACTTGTGCCGCGTGCCTCGCACAGGTCGCGGTCCGTCAGCAGAGCGGCGCAGTCCATCAGTTTTGCACGCAGTGTTCCGGGGCCGGGCGCGTCTTTTTCGGCGCGGGCGGCGCAGAGTTTCCAGAACAGGGAAGCGTTTTGTGCGGCTTCAAAGGGGGCCTGCGGCTGCACGGCGGCAAACGCCCCGCACAGAACCGAAAGCATACAGCCTGCTCCCGTCACCATCCGCATTTTTGCACTGCCGCCGCTCACCCGCAGCGTCCGCTCACCATCCGAAACCCAGTCATCCTCACCGGAAAGCAGCACCGTGCTGTTCAGCCTGACTGCCAGCGCCGCGGCGCGCGCGGCGGGGTTTTCGGGCAGGGCAAAACTGTCCACCCCATGTTCGTCCGCGCCAAAGCCGAGCAGTGCGGCGGCTTCGCCATAGTTGACCCGCACAATGGCGGGATGGACGGCATTCAGCAATGCGCTGACCCGTTCGAGCCGCCAGTCACTTGCGCCCACCCCCACGGGGTCCAGCACAACGGGGATGCCGCGCCGATTTGCGGCAGCACCCGCCAGGCGGGCGGCCGTGAACTTGTCCTCATCGGGTGTGCCGGTATTGAGTACGACTGCCCCGGCGCGGGAAGCAATCTGTTCCATCTCGGCAGGTGCCTGCGCCATCATGGGGCTCGCGCCCACCGCAAGGGCCAGGTTTGCGCAGTCGTTGGCAGTGACGATATTCGAGATACAGTGAATCAGCGGATGCTGTGCCCGGATACGGGCAAGCGGGTCACAAGCGGCCATCATAAAAACCTCCCGGGGTAAATCAGCGGTCGAGGGAATCCTGCATTTTCTTCAGCTGACCGTTCTTTTCGAGTGCAAACAGCAGCACGCCCGCAAGCAGGGAACCTGCCACGGTAGAGATGAGGAACGGCACAATATAGGCATAGAAGGCGACCTCGCCGGCTTTTTTGCCCATGAGCAGAATTGCCACCGGCCAGGCCAGCAGTCCGCCGATGATACCGGTGCCGAACACTTCCCCCACCAGCGTCGGCAACAGTTTGCGGGTCTTTTTGTATACCACACCGCAGACCAATGCGCCGCACATACTGCCGGGGAAAGCCATCAGGCTGCCAAGGCCCAGCAGGTTGCGCAGCAAACTTGCCACAAAAGCCGCGCCAATGCCGTACCAGGGGCCGAGCAGCACGGCGCACAGAACGTTGACCATGTGCTGCACCGGTGCACATTTGCTGCTGAACACAGGGAAAGAAATCATGCTGCCCACCACAGCCACAGCGCACAGAATTCCGGCAAGAGCCAGTTTACGGGTATTTGTTTTTTTCATTTCGGGTACTCCTTTTTCACTTCCAAAGGTGGAGGGCCGCCGCAGTTTGATGCCGTCAGCGCCCCTTGCGGGCACGACAGGGGTACGCTGTATACCGCAGTGCCCGGGAAGTTTATGCCGGGTGACTTGTACATAACGCATAACTGTCGTTCGGTCGGAGCTTGCTGGCTCCCTCTCACGCCGGAACACGGCTTCCCATCGCTCAACGGTACAAAAGGCACAGGGCGCTCCCCCTCTGCCTTTGGCCCTTTGCTGGAGGGCATTTAACTGCGCAGACCCATCCTTTCCCCAAAATTAAAACCGCAGGTGAACCGTGGAGGCACACCTGCGGAAAAAATTACGCAAAAGCGATATTCTCCCTCCGGTGGCATGATCCACATCAGGTCAAAGGGTCGAAGCATACGCTTCCTCTCAGCCGGTGACCGGCTCCCCCGATTTCTACAGTATCATAGGCTTTTGTTGAAAATTTGTCAAGTCCCATCTTGCAAACAGCGCGCAAAGGGAGTATAGTGGAAAAGCAAAATGATAAACGGGGAGCCGGTCACCGGCTGAGAGGAAGCAGCGCTTCGACCCGAGGAACCTGATTTGGGTAATGCCAACGTAGGGAGAAAACCGCGATACAGCGGGCGCACCGGCGTTGGTGCGCCCGCTTTTTCTGTTTCCTGAAAGGAGAACCTTCATGAATATCAAACCGGAACAGCTTCGTCTTTATGCCGTGACTGACCGTGCCTGGCTCGGCGGCGGACGTCTCGCGGACGCCGTGGCCGCCGCACTGGACGGCGGGGCAACCCTTGTGCAGCTGCGGGAGAAAACGCTGGATGATGCGTCCCTTCTTGCACTAGCCCGTGAACTTACCGAGTTCTGCCATACCCGCGGCGTTCCGCTGATTGTGGATGACAACGTGGAGGTGGCGCTTGCCGCCGGGGCGGACGGCGTTCATGTAGGGCAGAGCGATATGGACGTCCGCCGCGCCCGGGAACTTCTTGGTCCGGACAAGATTTTGGGCGTCTCAGCGCACAACGCCGAGGAAGCGCGTGCGGCGCAGGCTGCCGGGGCGGATTATCTCGGCTGCGGTGCGGCTTTTGTGACCGGCACCAAGCCGGACGCACATCCGGTCAGCGCCGAAACGATGTGTGCCGTTACCGCGGCGGTGGACATCCCTGTGGTCGCAATCGGCGGCATTGACGAGAGCAATATTCTCGAGCTTTCCGGGCGGGGTCTTGCCGGCGCTGCCGTTGTCAGCGGAATTTTTGCGCAGCCCGACATTGCCGCCGCGGCCCGCCGTCTGCGGGAATTAGCGGAAAAAATCTGACTTGGGCACTTTTCTTTTGATTCGTTCCCCCTTTTTGTGATTTGAAACAAAAAGGGGGTTCGGAGCGGCGCACCGGGGGCACCACCTTGCGCCGCACTATAAAACTTCGATGCTGAAAGTTTTTTATCAAGGAGGAATCATTTATGAGAACAGCATTGACGATCGCCGGAAGCGATTCCAGCGGAGGCGCCGGGATTCAGGCAGACATCAAAACCATGACGATGAACGGCGTTTTTGCGATGAGCGCCATCACCGCCCTGACTGCCCAGAACACGACCGGCGTAACCGGCATTTTGAACGCCACCCCTGAATTTTTGGCAAAAGAACTGGACGCAGTCTTTACCGACATCTTCCCCGATGCGGTCAAGATTGGCATGGTCAGTTCACGCGAGCTGATCCATGTGATTGCCGGCAAGCTCCGCGAATATGGGGCACGGCACATTGTCGTTGACCCTGTGATGGTGGCAACCTCCGGCGCTGCGCTGCTCGAGCCGGACGCGGTGACCGCGCTTGAGACCGAACTGCTGCCGCTGGCCGAGGTCATTACCCCAAACATTCCCGAGGCCGAGATTCTCTGCGGTCATGCCATCACGTCCCCGCAGGAAATGGAAGAAGCCGCGCGGCAGATCAGTGAGAATTTTGGCTGCAACGTACTGTGCAAAGGCGGACACAACCTCAACGATGCCAACGACCTGCTGTACAAGACGGACGGCACCGCCCTCTGGTTCAAAGGCCGGCGCATCCATAACCCCAATACCCACGGAACGGGATGCACGCTTTCAAGCGCCATCGCATCCAACCTCGCAAAGGGCTATCCGCTTGAGGAATCCGTGCGCCGCGCGAAGGAGTACATTTCCGGCGCACTTGCCGCCATGCTCGACCTTGGTCACGGTTCCGGTCCGATGGACCATGCCTACGCACTCGACCCTGTATGGAGGGAGGAAGCTGCCCATGACTGACACGGCTAAAAAGACCTCCACGTTCTCCCATGCGCTGATCTGGTTCGGCGCAGGTGTCTCGATTGCTGAGATTCTCACCGGTGCCTGCTTTGCCCCGTTAGGTCTTGCAAAGGGTGCGCTGGCCATCGTGCTGGGCCATATTATTGGCGGCATCATGCTGTTTTTGGCGGGTCTTATTGGCGGAAGAACCGGGCGCTGTGCCATGGAAACCGTCCGGATGAGCTTTGGACGCAAAGGCAGTCTGTTCTTTGCGCTGCTCAATGTTTTGCAGCTTACGGGCTGGACCGCCATCATGATCTATGATGGTGCTCTCGCCGCCAACACCATCGCGCAGGTCGGCTCCTGGGTGTGGTGTCTTGTCATCGGTGCACTCATCCTTGTCTGGATTGCCGTTGGCATCACCGATCTGGGGCGCATCAATCAGATTGTCATGGCGCTGCTGTTTCTTCTGACACTGGTTCTCTGCAAGGTGATTTTCTTCGGCTCATCCGGCAGCGCAGCACCAACGGACAGCGCTCTCAGTTTTGGTGCGGCCGTCGAACTTGCCGTGGCAATGCCGCTGTCCTGGCTGCCCTTAATCAGCGATTACACCCGCGAAGCCGAAAAGCCTTTTGCGGCCACACTCGCCAGCACACTGACGTACAGTGCCGTGAGCTGCTGGATGTATTTTATCGGCATGGGTGCCGCGATTTATACCGGTGAGAGTGACATTGCCCGCATCCTGATTGGGGCGGGCCTTGGTGCCGCAGGGCTGGTGATTCTCGTCCTTTCCACCGTCACAACAACCTTCCTGGATGCCTGGAGCGCCGGAATCTCCTCCCAGAGCATTGTCCCCCATCTCAGCTCCCGCCGGGTCGCTATGGCTGTGACGGTCATCGGCACGGCGGGCGCCATCCTGTTCCCCATGGATGACATTACCGATTTTCTGTACCTCATCGGCTCAGTTTTTGCTCCGATGATCGCCGTGCAGATTGCCGACTTCTTTGTATTAAAGACCGATGTTTCCGAAAAAGATTTTTCGGCTTCCCGGCTTGTCATCTGGTGCATCGGTTTTGTTGTTTACCGCCTGCTCATGGGCATTGACCTGCCGCTCGGCTGTACGCTGCCTGATATGCTCATCACCGCCCTGCTGGTTGTAATCTGGTCCGCAATCAAGAAAATTGCACTGCGGAAGAGAGAATTATAACGACAAACGCAGTTAAGGCAAGGTTATCAGTCCCTCCGTCTCGGCTTCGCCGATCCACCTCAGTTCCGCGCTAAAAGCCGCCTGCGGCGGTTGCGCTCCACACGCAGCGGCTTAGCACTCCTATTCACTGCCTCAATAAATCGCTTCCTGACGCCATTTTACAAGGCGGGTGACGGTCTCGTCATCTTCCACCCAGCCTTCCGCGCTGCTGGCCTTTGCCCCCGGCGCATACGCCTGCATAACGCCGGGGCTTGCCCCGTCCAGGAAGGCCTGGGCGTTTTTCTGGCGGGAGGGGATTGGCTCACAGCGGGGCGGCTCGGTATCGGCGCGTTTTTCCTTTTCTTCAAAGGGCGCACCGCCCGTCACCGGCGGGGTGCGCAGGTCGATAATGCTGTTCTCCGCTGTCCGGCCGAGCGCTGTGCCGTGCGCTGCGCGGCGTTTCGGGTTCTTTTTCATCGGCAAAGCCTCCTTTCTTCACACATCAGAATCCCCGCAAGGACGGCTGATTATTCATTTTCTCTGTCATTTTGGCTCGAAATATGGTATACTGGCTCAGCAATGCAATAAAGGAGCCGTTTTTGTATGGAAATTAAACTGAATCAGGTCATCTTTCACCTGCTGGATGCAGGCGCCTCGGAGCCAGTTTTGTCTGACCGCCCGATGGAGCTGAACGCTGACCTCTATGAATATTTCACCACCTGTATTGAAAAAGCCTTCGCAAGCGATGACGGCAAAAACTGCCAGTTTCTGCCCGACTCCGCGTTTTTGCAGGAAATGCAGCACAATGACGATTTCATTGACCTGTCCCGCCGCATCGCCGGGGTCATTTTTGAGCAGCTTCTGCAGTATCAGGGAATCCCCTCGGGCGACCTTGCCGTTGCGGACTGCACGGCGGACGGCGTGCCCTATTATGCGGTGCTGAAACTCAACTACCGCCCCGGGTTCACCCATGTGACCGCCGTGATGGGCAACGGTCAGTGCAGCACGATTGCACCCCAGCGCACGCTGCTGCCCGGCGCTGCCAAGGCGGACGAGGCCGCGCTCATTGACCGTGCCAACCTGACCATCCGGCTGATTGAAAAAAAATATCCGCTGGATGATAAAAAAGATTTTTATCTTTCCAACTATGTGTTCGGCTGCACGCAGGCTCTGCCCGAAAAAGCCAAGCTTAAAGCCGTGTGTGAAACCGCCGTTGCCGCCGTGCAGCAGGCCTACCCGGAAGCGGAATCGCTCGATGATGTTCCGCCCTTTGACGGCGGTACCGAGACGGCCGTGGGGCTGATGGTGCGCAATCAGGCGGTGGACAACACTATCTCGGTGGAGGATGTGCGCACCCGCATGGAGGAGCAGTATCCGCTCGCGGTGCCCGCCTTTGAGCAGGCACTGGAGGACACCGGCGTGGCCCGCAATGACCGGGTGACAGTCTCCCCTTCGCGGATGAAAAAACTGGAAAACCGCAGCTTCAAGACCGAGTCCGGCATTGAAATCAAGATTCCCGCAGAGCTCTGCAACAGTGATGAGGCGGTTGAGTTCATCCACACCGCGACCGGCGGGCTGAGCCTGCTCATCAAGGACGTACTGGTCTGAACATTCCGCGCTTACAAACATTACAGGGAGATTAAGATTTTACACAAAGCCGTGACTTTGTTCAGTAAGTATAGTATAATACCCTATATCTGTTCCCGTGGCTGTCACGGGCATCTGCTATACGGAGGATCATACAATGGATTTTTCTTACGGAGCCAACGGCGCGCCTTTCGGCAATAACGGTGTTCCTTTTGGCCAGCAGGGGGAACCGAAGCCCCGCAAGCCCCGCAAACCGGTCGGCAACGTCGTCACCCGCACGCTCATCAACCTCGGCGTAACGCTGGGACTGGGCCTGATTTGGTTTTACCTGGAACTGCCCGCCATCAACCTGCAGTCCGAAGATTTTTACGTCTTTGCCCTTGGCCTGTGCGCCGTGTACTGCATCTGCGCGGTGCTGACCTCGGGCTTCCAGGGGGACGGCATCAAGGGGTATTTCCATTTTCTGCGCAAACAGTGCACTGTGCCGTTCTTTTTGGCGGTCGCACTCGTCATTGTGGCGCTCGTTGGCTCGGTGGCCGGCTGGGTGCCGCTGCGCGCCAACGCCTACGCGGAACTTTTGAACGTGCAGCAGGGGGATTTTGCGCAGGATATTGAGGAAATCTCCTACGATCAGATCCCTATGCTGGACGCGGCGTCCGCCTCTCAGCTGGGCAGCCGCAAGCTCGGCGAACTGAGCGACATGGTCAGCCAGTTCGAGATTCTGCCCACTTACAGTCAGATTAACTACCAAAACTGCCCCGTGCGCGTCACCTCGCTGCGCTATGGGGACACGATCAAGTGGCTCACCAACCGCTCCAACGGTCTGCCCGCCTACCTCGTCATTGACATGGTAACGCAGGAGGCCGAAGTCGTGCGCCTTGACGAGGGCATGAAATACACGACCGCTGAGCATTTCAGCCGCAACCTCTACCGTCTGCTGCGGTTCCGCTACCCCACCATGATGTTTGCGACGCCGGTATTTGAGATTGACGATGAGGGTACGCCCTACTGGGTCTGCCCGCGCACTGTCAAGACCATCGGCCTGTTCGGCGGCACCGACATTCACGGCGCGGTGCTGGTCAACGCCGTCACCGGAGAGAGCGAATATTATGAGGAAGTTCCCTCCTGGGTGGACCGCGTCTACTCGGCTGACCTCATCATTGAACAGTACGACTACTATGGCCGCTACCACAACGGCTTCCTCAACTCGATGTTCGGTCAGCGCGATGTGACCCTGACCACCGAAGGCTACAACTACATCGCCATTGACGATGACGTGTATATGTACACCGGCGTGACCTCGGTGACCTCTGACCAGTCCAACATCGGCTTCATCCTGTGCAACCAGCGCACCAAGGAGACGCACTTCTACTCCGTTGCCGGCGCGACTGAGACTTCGGCGCAGGCCTCCGCGCAGAGTCAGGTCCAGCAGATGCGCTACACCGCCACCTTCCCGCTTCTGCTCAACATTGCCGACCAGCCGACCTATTTCATCTCGCTTAAGGGTGATGACGGACTGGTCAAGATGTACGCAATGGTCAACGTCCAGCAGTATTCCATTGTCTCGACCGGCTCCACCGTTGCGGACTGTGAGCAGAACTACCGCACCGCACTCGCGCACAACGGCCTGATTCGTGAGGAGGAGGCCGAACTGGTCGTGCCCGACCGCGACACGATGGAGGGAGCGATTGCCGAGATCCGCACCGCCGTTCTGGATGGGGATTCCTACTACTTCATCCGCCTTGAGGACAGCGAGGTATTTGTCACGGTGAACGCCGCCGAAAACCCGCTGGCCGTCATTCTCAACGTGGGCGACCGCGTGCGCCTGAGCTATGAGATTGGCGACAATGCTTCCATCCTCACCGGTGCTTCGGTGGAACTGCTCGCCGCTGCCGAGCCCGCTGAAGCCGCCACGCCGGAATCCGCCGCCGCGGCATAAAACACACAGACAAACAATCCGCCGCACGGTGTCAAACACCATGCGGCGGATTGTTATTTTATGATAGCGGTTTCATCGGGGCTTCCGGCTGCGGCAGCGCATCATTTGGCTGCGCGGCGGCCGGATTTGCCGGCGGCTTTCTTGGCGCGGGTTCCGGTTCCGGTCTGGGTCCGGGTGGATTTGACAGGTTCCTTGCGCGGGGCGGGCTGGGGCATATCTTTTTCGAGCAGCTTATCGGGCACGGGCTGGATATTCCAAAGCTGGTTTTCGCCAAAAACATCCTGCCAAATCTGGGCCTGGGTGCCGTTGTCCACCCGCATACCAACGAGGTCAATGACCTTGTCGGCCAGAACGTTGCGAATTTTGTACCGGCCGTTATCCGCCGGGACAAACTCCCACCGCTGACCCTTGCCGGAGGTCGCTGCCCACTGGTGGACCCATGTACCGTTGGCCACGCCGCTCATGGCAAGGTCCATGACCTTGCCGGTAAAGCGGTTTTTGATGCGGGACTGCCCATCGGCCGCTTCCTCAAAGATCCACTGCTGCCACGGGTGGCCCTCATAGCTCCAAAGGCGAACCGAGGCGCCATTTTCGGTGTTGAAGTCTGCCACCTCAAGCACACGGCCATTGGCGGCGGCAATGGTATAGCAGGCGCCATCCCGGATGACAGTCTGAGCGGTTTTCTTCATAATGGATCTCCTCCTCTGGGCGCTCACCGGATGGTGAGGCATTTATTTTTTTCATTATAGCATATCCGCGCCGCGCTGTATTGCCAAAAATCCGCCCTTATTTTTGGGCATGGTGTGAATATTTGCGCGTATTTCGACAGGATTTTTCCTGATTCTCTTGCATTTTGCCTGATTTTATTTTATTATAAAGAATATATTTCCAAACAGGAGGCACCCAAATTGAGGATTGCGTTGATTGCCCATGACTCCCGCAAGGAACTGCTTGCGCAGTTCTGCACGGCCTATGTGCGCATTTTGTCCCAGAATGACCTGGTTGCAACCGGTGTGACGGGCAAGGTGGTCCACGATGCCTGCGGTCTGCCGGTGCGCTGCCTGTATCCCGGTGCGCGCGGCGGCGCGGAACAGATCTCCTCCATGATTGCCTGCGGCGAAGTGGATATGCTTCTGTTCTTCCGTGACCCCGTCAATGCCCGGCCTGATGAGCCGAACGCTGTGACGCTGCTGCGCCTGTGCGATATGCACACGATTCCCGTTGCCACCAACATTGCCACTGCCGAGGTGCTGATTCACGGCCTTGAGCGCGGTGACCTTGCCTGGATTGAACTGCAGCGCGGCCGCAAGTAAGCTGGTTTTTCTTCATAGCAATAACAAAAGCGCCCCGCCGTATCAGCTTTGTGCTGCCGGCGGGGCGCTTTGTTATATAATCAGTAGGTGTAGACGATGCCTTTCTTCACGGCGTTGGCGGCTTCCCGACCGGCCAGACGGCCCGCAAGAGCGAGCGCAAAGGGGATGGCGGAGCCAAGTGCCTCGCCGGTGATGATGTTGTCATCCACCGTCAAAGGCAGCGTGGTATCCTCGGCGCCAGCGGCGGTGAGGGCATCCTCCATGCCGGGGTAGACCGTGGCCTTGCGGCCTTTCAGCACGCCGAATTCCGCAAGTGCGGTGGGCGCGGCGCAGATAGCCGCCACGACCTTGCCCGCCTGGGCGAACTGAACGCAGGTGCTGCGGACAGTCGGATCGGCCTTGAGATTTTGCACACCGGCCAGTCCGCCGGGCAGGATAACCGCGTCATAGGCGGGGTAGTCCACCTCCTCGGCCAGAGCATCCGCCACCACATTGATGCCGCGGGCGGAGCGGACAATCTCGTTTCCGCCTACCGCCGCGATGGTCACCTCAACGCCGGCACGGCGCAGGATATCCACACAGAGAAGCCCCTCACATTCCTCGACGCCGGGGGCAAAAAAAATCACAGCTTTGCTCATATTGATACTCCTTTATTATCGCACAAATCATTCAAACGGATGAAAGTTCATCGCCATTTTTCCCACGAGCGGCAAAAAGTCCCTGCGGCGGCGCAGTGCGCCGATCAGTCCCACGAGGGACAGCACATCCACAAACAATGTCAGCGTGAGGGATACCTCCCCCATGTAAGGCGCCAGCCCGAGCGCCGCGCAGACCGTGGCCAGCATGAGCAGCACAAGCCCCTGATTGAGATGGAACTTGACAAAGTCATCATGCCGCCATTTGCAGCAGGCCGGGATAAGAATGAGAATATTGAGATAGCACAGTGCCGCCATCCACCGTGCGCCCTGGCTGACGTTTTCCACCTCGCCGGGGTCTTTTTCCTGCTTTGGCGCAGGTTCCGCATCGGGATGGGTGGGCAGGGTACGATGCTTTTCCTTTTTGCTGCTCATAGGAATCCTCCAAGATCCATTCGTGACAGCCTGGCCGATGACCACCCTGTCTGAATTAGAGATATTGTAGCGCAAATTGCCTCATATTACAACCGTCTTACCGCCCGCCGGCAAAAAAATCCATATTCCGCTTGCCTTGTCTTGCAATCCGCAGGGCAGAGTGCTACAATACCTGCAATGCCCGGCGATAACGTTTTCCGCCGGGGCGAAAGGAGCGAAAAGTGGGAAAAATCAAGGAGTTTCTCAAGAAGAAAGACATCATCATTTCCGCACAGCGCTACGGAATCGACGCAATGGGCGCCATGGCGCAGGGACTGTTTGCGAGCCTGCTCATCGGCACCATCATCAAGACCCTCGGCGAACAGCTCGGGGTGGCCTTCCTGGTGGACGCGGGCGTGTTTGCCCAGAGCATGGCCGGTCCCGCGATGGCCGCGTCCATCGGCTATGCCCTGCATACGCCGCCGCTGGTCCTGTTCAGTCTGATTGCCGTTGGCAGTGCTGCCAACTCCTTAGGCGGTGCAGGCGGCCCTCTGGCCGTCTATTTTGTCGCCATCATTGCGGCGGAGTGCGGCAAGCTCGTCAGCAAGGAAACCAAAGTGGACATCATCGTGACCCCTGCCGTCACCATTCTGGTCGGCGTTGGCCTGAGCGTCCTGTGCGCCCCGGCCATCGGCGCGGCGGCCAGTGCGGTCGGCAGTGTCATCATGTGGGCTACCGAACTTCAGCCGTTCCTGATGGGTATTGTCGTGTCGGTCCTCGTCGGCATTGCGCTGACGCTGCCCATCTCGAGCGCTGCCATCTGCGCGGCGCTGAGTCTGACCGGGCTGGCCGGCGGTGCCGCCGTTGCGGGCTGCTGCGCACAGATGGTCGGATTTGCCGTCATGAGCTTTAAGGAAAACGGCGTGGGCGGCTTAGTCAGCCAGGGCATCGGCACCAGTATGCTCCAGATGCCCAACATTCTTAAAAAGCCCCGCATCTGGCTGCCGCCCATCATCGCGTCCGCCATCACGGGACCTCTGGCTACCTGCGTGTTCAAACTGCAGATGAACGGCCCCGCCGTCTCCTCCGGCATGGGCACCTGCGGTCTTGTCGGTCAGATCGGTGTTTACACCGGCTGGCTCAATGACGTTGCCGCCGGCACCAAAGCCGCCATTACCGCCTTTGACTGGGTTGGGCTGGTGCTGATCAGCTTTGTCCTGCCCGCCGTCATCTGCGCCGTGCTGGGCGCCTGGTTCCGCCGCAAAGGCTGGATCGAGGATGGCGACCTCAAACTGAATTAAACCTATTGCATAACGCCCCTGCTTACCTTTATGGCAAGCAGGGGCGTTTTTGGTTTATTCATCCGGCCGGAACGGGACAGGTTCTTCGGCGTTCAGCCGGTATCCGATGCGGTAAACCGTCTCCAGCGTTTCTCCAAGCCCCAGTTTGCGGCGCAGGCGGCTGATATGCACATCCACGGTGCGGCTGTTGCCCTCATACTCATACCCCCACCCCGCGCGAAGAATCTGCGCACGGGTCAGTACCCTGCCGCGGTTTGCGATTAGCACTTTGAGCAGTGCAAACTCATGTGGGGTCAGCTCAACCTCCGTGCCGCTGCGGAACACGGTTTTGGCATCAAGATTCACGCACAGTTCCCCAAGGCGCACCACCCCGGTACCGCCCTGTTTTTTATGTTCAGCCGCCATTCCCTGCATTTCCCTCCCCCTTTTGGGACGATATTTTCTCCATTTTAGCGCAAAATCCGCTACAATTCAATAGCGGATAGTCCGCTATGCTACACTTTTACAAATGAAACAGCGGGGCGTTGCCCCGCGAGGGGAGAGAGTGTTCCATGCTGTACCGCCGCATCCGCGATTTGCGGGAGGACCATGATTTGACCCAGACCGAGTTGGGGCAGATACTTTCCTGCAGTCAGCGGGTATACAGCAATTATGAGCGCGGCGAGCTGGACATCCCCACAGAAATTCTCTGCAAGCTGGCGCGATATTACGGGGTCACGACGGATTATATTTTGAATTTGTCGGACATTATGTGGCCCTATGAAACGCCTTCCGGGCAAAAGTAATCCGGACGCAGCGGGAGTTGCCTACTGCCGCGCCCGGTTTTTTGTATGTATTCGCTCAGCAAATCATTTTTCAGTGAATCATCCCGCTGGCGGCAATGGCGTCAACCGCCTCGGTGATTTTTTCGACCGGAAGGGTCAGCGCAAAGCGGACATACCCCTCGCCCGATGGGCCGAAACTTGAGCCGGGGGTGCAGATAACGCCGGCCTTCTCAATCAGTTCCATGCAGAAATCCATGCTGTTCGTGTAACCCGCCGGGAGAGGAGCCCAGACGAACATTGAACCGTGGCTGTCCGGCACGTCCCAGCCTTTTGCGCGCAGGTCTCCGCACAGCGCATCGCGGCGGCGCTGATACTCGGCGCACTGCGCCTTTACAGGCTCAAGCGGGCCGGTGAGGGCGGCCACAGCCGCTTTCTGGACCGGGATGAACATACCGAAATCAATCTGGCTGCGCAGTTTTTTGCACGCCGCAATCACATCGGGACGGCCCACCAAAAAGCTGATGCGCGCGCCCGTGACATTGAAACTCTTGCTCAGTGAGAAGAACTCCACTGCGCAGCGTTCCGCACCGGGAATATTGAAAATGCTGTGTCCCTGCGCACCGTCAAAGATAATATCGCTGTAGGCATTGTCATGGACGAGCAGAACGTCATATTCATTGCAGAAATCCACGATTTCACGGTAAACTTCCGGCGTGCCG
>JAQXGE010000027.1 GCA_029006135.1 Oscillospiraceae bacterium
GGGTTTGATTTCGGGACGGTCACAGATGAGAATATTCAGGAAGTTGAAGATTTAATCAACAACCGTCCCAGAAAATGTCTCGGCTGGAAAACTCCTGCCGAAGTCTTATTGGAAAGTGTTGCACTTGGTTGACTTTCCGCCGTGGCACGGCGCAAGCCGTGACGGAGGGATTGTCATGTCGGTACTTCTGATCCCCTCAGTCAAAAATCAAAGATTTTTGCCAGCTCCCCTTGGTCACCAAGGGGAGCCTTTGCTACGATGCCGCATCCAGCATATTTTCAATGAAAATCCCATACCCCGTGGTCGGGTCATTGACGAGGACATGGGTCACGGCGCCCACAATTTTCCCATCCTGTAAAATCGGACTGCCACTCATTCCCTGTACGATTCCGCCGGTTGCGGAAAGGAGGGCGGGGTCGGTGACGCGGAGCATGAGGTTGCGGTTGGGGTCCCCTGCCGTCATATTGACGCGTTCGATACGCACTTTGTAGCGATGCGGTGTCGTGCCGAGCGTTGTGGTCAGAATCTCCGCCTCGCCGAGTGCGATTTCCTGCATATTAGCCACGGGCAGTTCAGTGCCCGCAATGCTGACGCCATCCGCCAATTTGCCGTACACACCGGTCAGCTCATTGCTGTACACGGTCCCGAGCGCCGTACCGGAGGTGAACTCGCCTTTCAGTTCGCCGGGCGAACCGGCTGAGCCTTTCACGCAGCCCGTGATGGTAACCGGCACGATTTCACCGGAAAGCAGCGGCAAATCCGTGCCGGTATCGCTGTCTGAAATGGCGTGCCCCAGTCCGCCGAAAACGCCGCTCTGCGGGTCCACAAAAGTCAGTGTTCCAATGCCTGCGGAGGAATCCCGCACCCAGATGCCTGCCCGCCAGTTTTCACCGTCCCGCTCCTTGACCGGTGTCAGAGCACAGCTGTGGGTAACGTTCTCTCTGCGGTAGACGATTTGAAGTGTATTCCCTCCTGCCGACGCGATTGCCTGCGTCAATTCCTCATTGGTGCGTGTCTGTACGCCGTTCACTGAGATGATAACATCCCCCAAACGCAGTCCTGCCTCTTTGGCAGGATTCCGTGTTCCCGATGCCGTGTCCAGGTCACTGAACGCCACAACGAGAGCACCGTCCGAGAACATCTTGATGCCGAAAGGCATTCCGCACGCTGTTATAACTTTTCTCTCCTCGGTGACGGTCCGCACAGTCTTGACCGGGATGCCCAGAACCGTCAGCACATGGCTGGAGCTGGATTGATCCTGCGTACTGCCCGCCGGGGCGGTGCGCGAAAACTGCGGTGAGTGCGCAGTGAGGAAGGGTATACTCTCTATCGTCAGCTCCTCGCCGGGCGCCACAGAGAAGGTATCCGGCAATGCGGCACGCAAAGCAAAAAAGCCGCTGGCAAAGAAAAGTACGGCAGTCAAAAGTACCGCAAGGAAGCGGCGAAAGAATTTGTTTGCTGTCATCGGGGACATAAGACATCCCTCCCCTTGTCAGTATGCGCAGGTACACGGCGTCATACACTGACACATTTTGACATACAAAAAAGCCAAACCGTACATTTATTGGCAAATCGAGACAGATTATATATAGCCATTACAGATTTTTTGTGATATAATAGGATAGCTTTTTAATGTCTATGGGCTTTCACAAACAAAGGAGTAAGAGGATGTCCCGTACCAACAAGACAAAAATGTTGCTTGCCCAAAGCCTGATTGAGTTGATGAAAACCACACCGCTTGAAAAGATTTCCGTCAATGATATCGTGGAGCAGGCCGGTGTGGGCCGAAATACATTCTACTACCATTTTGAGGACAAGTTTGCGCTGGTCAACTGGTATTTCCAGAGCGGTGTTACGCAGTTCCTTGTTGAGAGCGGGCAGTATTCCAACTGGCCGGAACTTTTGCGCAGCATGGAAAATTATTTTCGAGAGAACAAGACATTCTACTGCAACGCGCTGTCCTATATGGGGCAAAACTGCCTGGCAGACTACATTTTCCATTTTGTCAGTGATTTGTACGCCCAGCGCCTGGCAGATCTTAATCCGGAATCTTCGTCTCAGGAACGGCGTTTTGCGGGGGATTTTATTGCGGGTGCCTTGCTCGGATTACTTTTGCCCTGGGTTAATAATGGTATGCGCGGTGAAGGGCCTTCTGAAATCTACGGATACCTGCAAAAAATCGAGAAATACGACATTATCCAGCTTTTGGGTCCCCGCTACTGGGATAAATATGCCCCTGATAACACAGAGAAAGATTAAATTACGGCATAGAAAAAGAACCGCACACTCGCTTTCACAGCGATGTACGGTTCTTTTTTATATCCGGTTTTGTATTGTCACAATGGCCGCGCTGCGCGGCATTTTCCTTGTTCTTAATCAATATGAAGTGGGAAGCCCTCCCCTTCAGGCAGGCAGCGGCCAACAGGAGCATTCGGGGTCAGCAAACTGCTGATCTGGCGAAGGTCCATTTCCCAGTCAAGGAGGAAAATGGGGACCTGGACAACCTCCTCACGGCTGCGGACAATCTCGGTGTGCAGGGTTTGGGAGGTTTCTTCCGTCATATTGGGTTTGCGGGAATAAATGCAGAACAGACTGTACTGCGCAAGCACGTCAAGCCAGTCGGGCTGAAGTGCCTGCCCGGCATTTTCCTCGCTCAATTCCACAAGGAAGCCGAAGAACATCTGTTTTTCCCGCATCGCGCGGGCAGCCTCACAGGCTTCAGTGGTGATTTCCGGTTCATGCAGGAACAGCAGTTCCACCGTATTCACGCAGGAGCCGAGCAGAGCTGCCGTTTCCGGTGTAACCATGGCAGGATCTGCAATGATAAAGAATGCACTGAAAGGATGGCTGCGTATGATACGGACCACCTGCTCAGTAAGCGGGCAGGAAAGATACAGCGCCCAAGTATAGCTGCTGGCTTTTTCGGCTGCTGTAATGGCCTCATCAAGTCCCGGAGCATCCGCAATGGCTACGTTGCACCATGAGACATCGTGTCTTCCCTCTTTGCGGATACGGGATGCACCGTAAATGATGGAATCCACACCCAGATTGATGCCGACATTGCAGATAAGGTCCTCATTCACCTCAGCAAGCAGGCGATGAACCAGCGTGTAATACAGGCTTTCCGTCCGTTCAAGGAGTTTCTGCGCATAATCGAAAAATCGTTTCTGCGAATCCCGCTTTGCAAGGATGGCACACATATCCACATAATTGCGCAGCTGGCGGAAGCCGTCATGGCGAATGTCCTGAACCGCACGGTGTGCCAGCGTCATAGCAAAGCTGCGGGTGCTCTCCAATTCATTTCTCAAGGTTACGCGCCTCTTTCTTCACTCAAATCTTTCAATCGTTCTTTTGAATTCACAATCATTTTATATACAAAAGTATTTTAACACAGGCGCTTACAGAGTACCATAGATAAAACCCAAAATCTGTCCGGTGTTCGGGAAATTTTTATTTCAGCTCCACTACAGTCACGCCGCTTTCACCCTCGCCGTAACGGCCAAGGCGGAAAGATTTAACGCCGCGATGGGTGCGCAGATGTTTTTGAATGGCATTGCGCAGCGCCCCCGTGCCGTTGCCGTGGATAATGTAGACCGTATTCTGATTGGAGAGCATCGCATGATCCAAAAAGCGGTCCACTTCGGCCAGTGCCTCCTCAACGGTATAGCCAAGAAGGTTCAGTTCCATGCTGGATTTGCGGTCATGGTTGAGTTCCACCCGTGTGCGTGTGCGGGGCGGCTCGGATTTGGCGGTTTTCTTATCCATCTTATCCGGCGCACAAAGGCCCTTGAGCGGGACCTTTGTCTTGAGGATGCCGGCGCGGACTTCTACCATGCCGTTTTTGTCAGGACGGGAAAGCACTACCGCGTGCTGGTTCAGCTCCGCAATAACCACTTCCTGCCCGACTTTGACCTCTTTGAGAGGAACAAACTGGCGCGCCGGCTGTTTTTTCTCGGTGCGGGTCAGCATAGCTTCGGTATCGCGGCGGGCAATCTCTCGTGCGCGAACAGCACGGGCTGCGGCACTGGTCTTCTCATCCTTTTGCAGCTTGCGAAGTTCGTCAGTCAGAGCATAGGCATCATTCTGCACCTGCTGAACAAGGTCGTGTGCCTTGCGGCGGGCAGCTTCAAGTTCTTCCTCACCCTGACGAATCAGGGCATCGCGCTTTTTCTCGGCGCTTTCCAGCGCGTGTTCTGCTTCATAGCGGGCCTTTTCCGCCTCGTCCTGTGCAGCCTTGAGCTGAAGTTTAAGGTCATCGAGCTGGGCCAAAACGCTGTCAAGACGCTTGTCATCACTGGACATATGCCCGCGGGCGGCATCAATGACGCTCTCGGGAATGCCCAGCCGGGCACTGATGAGGAACGCATTGGACTTGCCCGGCACACCAACGCTGAGGCGGTAGGTCGGGCTGAGACTTTCAACATCAAACTCACAGCTGGCATTGACCACACCGGGGGTTTCGAGCGCATAAATTTTCAGTTCGGCATAGTGGGTCGTTGCCATGAGCAGCGTTCCCTGCCGGCGCAGACGTTCGAGAATGCTGACCGCAAGCGCCGCGCCCTCTGCGGGGTCGGTTCCTGCGCCCAGCTCGTCAAGCAGTGTGAGCGTATCCGGTCCGGCCAGTTCGAGAATTCCGGTAATGCGTTTCATGTGGCCCGAGAAGGTGGAAAGGCTCTGTTCGATGCTCTGTTCGTCACCGATATCCACGAGGTATTCCTCAAAATGGCAGACCGTACTGCTCTCGTGCGCCGGAATGAGGAAGCCGTGCTGTGCCATTGCATTGAGCAGGCCCGCGGTTTTCAGGCTGACCGTCTTGCCGCCGGTATTGGGGCCAGTAATGACGAGGGTATCGTATTCATCCCCGAGCGCAATATCCACAGGGACAACTTTTTTCTTGTCAATCAGCGGATGGCGTGCCTTTTTCAGGCTGAAACGGCAGCTGTCGCTGACCTGCGGCATAAAGGCATTCTGCTCAACCGCTAAGCGAGCTTTGGCGAGAAGCAAGTCAATTTGAAGCATTGCCTCATAACTGTGACTGAACTGCGGTTCAAGACTTGCCACTTGTGCAGAAAAAGCCGAGAGGATGCGGGTGATCTCCTCCTGTTCCTGCGCACGAAGCTGCATAATACGGGCATTGGCCTCCACGACTGCCGTTGGCTCAACAAACACAGTGGAGCCGCTCGATGAAACGTCGTGGATGACACCGCCCACCTCGCCGCGGTACTCCGCCCGAACGGGAACCACATAACGGCCATTGCGGAGCGTTACCACAGCATCCTGCAAAAACTTGTTGGTTGTAGAGTTTTTGATAATATTGTCAAGCTTGGTACGGATAGAATCCTCCGTTGCGCGGATGCGGCGGCGGAGGTCATGCAGCGTGACCGAGGCGGTGTCCGCCATCTCCTCTGAGGAGATAATGCAGTCGGTAATCTGTTTTTCCAGCACCGGCTGGGGGGCCAGCGCAAAGAAGAGGTCATCGGTGGGAAGCATATCATGGTCGGTCAGGCCGTACCACTGGGAAAGGCCGGAGAAATTGCGCAGTGCCGCGGCAATTTCAAGCAGTTCCCCCATGGAGAGGATACCGCCTTTTGCCGCATGAGCCACAATGCGGCGCACCTCGCTGACGGCGCCAAAGCGCGGACTGCCGTTTTTGAGCAGCAGCGAGTTGATGGCGTTGGTTTGGGAGAGAGCGTAGCGCTCCTCCTCCGTAGTGTCGCAAGGCTGAATCTGGCGCATCATCTCTTTGGTCTCGGCACAGGTGCAGAGTTCCACCGCACGGTTGATGATTTTGTCCAGTTCCAGCGTAGTACGATAGGAAAGGTCCATATAATTTTGATTACTCCTGATTCAAAACGGATTTTAGAAAGTCAAGGCTTTTAGGCACGCTTTCAAGATGTGCAAGCATATACTGCTCGCTCACCCGGCCGAGGGCGTTCTGACTGGGTGCGGAAAGCGTAAAATTGAAAAGTTTTTCATCCTCCGACAGGCAGATATGCCGCAGGGCATACAGCGCGCCGGGGTCAAGATTTGGGATGTGGTTGGCTTTTTGGGCGCAGTCCGCGCAGAGCAGACGTCCCTCAACCGGGTCAAGGTAGAAGTCCCCGCCCTCATAGCGGCCGCAGCCATCGCAGGCAAGCACGTTGGGCATATAACCCGCCTGAGTCATGGCACGCAGTTCGCA
The DNA here is from genome assembly GCA_029006135.1 of Oscillospiraceae bacterium. GTDB lineage: Bacteria > Bacillota > Clostridia > Oscillospirales > Ruminococcaceae > Gemmiger. The sequence goes on from JAQXGE010000027.1 coordinate 6,182, forward strand.
GATAGATTTAAGCTGGGTAAGAGGGCGTTTGTTTTCACTGATCATGTAAAACGTGTTGAGCATCAGACGAAGGAATTCCGCAGACTCCGGCGGCTCGGGAGCAAGGAGAATTGCCGTTTCCGCCAAATAAGCCGCCAATGCCATTCCTTCAACCGTTCGGCTCAGACCGTGGAACCGTCTGCTCACCGAAGCGGTGTCCACAAAGCTGCTTTTGCGTCCGACTGTTAAGGTAAATTCAGAATAGCAGAAAAGCCCGCAGCCGCTGAACAGACGATTCTTCAGCCGCAGGCTCCCCCGCGCAGAGGCAGAGATAAGACCTTTATCCGGTGAAAGAATGGTCAGAATCTGGTCGGCCTCCCCCACCCGGACCGTCCGCAGCACCAGTCCCATTGTTGTGAATTGCATCGTTGCCTCCCGCAGACGACTGCTGCGATTTCACATTCAGATAGTCAAGATAATCATACACACTGCCTGAAGCGGCAAACTTCTGCCACCGGGCACAACGAATCGCATCCGGGTCCGATACATTCATGGCCGGTTCCTCCTTCTTTCAGGTTAGGATACCACCCATATTACTCCCAGATACATGGAAATGTTGTCCAAGCGTGATGCGGCAGTTGTTTACGGCTTGGCAAAGCCGAGGTTATCGAGCATACGATCGCTGTCACGCCAGTCCTCACGCACTTTAACCCAGCATTGCAGGTTAACGCGAGCGCCGAGGAGTTCCTCACAGTCAAGGCGCGCGGCCGTTGCAATCTTTTTGAGCATCTGACCACCCTTGCCGATAATCATGCCTTTATGGCTCTTGCGCTCACAGCAGATTTCCACCTGAATATCAATGAGGTCCTGGTCGGGACGCTCCTTAAAACTCTCCACCGTGACAGCGATGCCGTGGGGAATTTCATCCCGCATATAAAGCAGAGCTTTTTCCCGCACAAGTTCGGCCACGAGTTCTTTCTCGGGCATATCGGTAAAAGCCTCATCGTCAAAATAATGCGGGCCGGGGTTGGCATAGGCATCCAGCATCGGGAAAAGTGCCTCACAGCCGGTACCGTCCTTTGCGCTGACCGCGGTGATCGCGTCAAAAACCCCGAACGCTTCAATCTGCTTTTTGCGGGCTTCCAGTGCAGCGAAATCCGTGAGCAAATCCACCTTGTTGATGACCGCGATGGCCGGGCCTGCTTTGCGGAGTGCTTCCACCATATTCAGTTCCGAGTCAGTAAACTCCCCCGCAGGCTCAAAGAGCATGAGGGTGACGTCCACATCTTTCAGACTGGCCGAGGCGGTCTGGGTCATCCGGGAATCCAGTCGGTTGCGCGGCTTATGGATGCCGGGGGTGTCGAGCAAGACATACTGCACCGGGCCTTTTGTGATGATGCCGGTGATACGGCTGCGGGTTGTCTGGGGCTTTTGGGTCACGATTGCGACCTTTTCCCCAACCAGATGGTTGGTCAGGCTGGATTTGCCGACATTGGGCCGGCCGACCAGCGCCACAAAAACGCTGGAGGTTTCGGGATTATTGGGAATTGTTTTTGGCATTTGTATTCTCTTTCTTGTTAAATCGGAAAATAAACCAGAACGCGGCAGTGAGCGACACGCACCAGCAAAAAACAGACAGCGGACTGGCCGTCACACGCGACCAGAGCAGGTGCAGCGTTTCGGCACGGCCAAACAGACAGACACCGACCACCACGGCTCCCACAGCGGTGACGAGAACGCCACCGGCCGCCATGTCTTTTGCGGCACCGGCGCTCCACCAGTGTGTGGTATCCGGTTTGTCCACCGCGCGCTCCACCGCAGAGTTCATGAGTTCCATGCCCAGCATGGCGAACACACAGATTGCAAGCAGTGACACTTCCACACGGTTCAGTTCCGCAAGGTACGCCGCCGCAAAAACGTAGACCGCAGCGCACAAATGAAAGCGGAAATTGCGTTCCTCGCGCAGCGCCGCGCAGATACCGTTCCACGCGTAGACAAAGCCGCGCAGGAAACGTATGAGGTCAGATTTCATCGTTGGTATAGCTCACTGTGCGGGGCAGGCCAAGCTGAATGAGGACGGCTTCCTCCTTTTCCCGCATCCGTACCGCTTCCAGTCCGCTGGCTTCATGGTCATAACCGAGCAGATGGAGCATCGAATGAACCGTCAGATAGGCCACTTCGCGCTGCAGGCTGTGGCCGTACAGTTCTGCCTGCTCCATGGCGCGTTCCATCGAAATCACAATGTCGCCAAGAATCTTGCAGCCGTTATCCTCATCGATGTCATACTGCCCATTGTCCGACATGGGGAAGCTAAGTACATCGGTGGGGGCGTCCTTTTGGCGATATTGCAGATTCAGTTCATGGATGCGGGCATTGTCCACGAAAGTCACACTGATTTCCGCAGGCCCATCAAAATGCTCATACTCCAGCACGGCATTACAGCTGCGCCGGATCAGGATGCGCAAGCCAGAGGGAATTTTCACGGTGTTCTGCTCGTTGGTTATCAAAACTTTGTTGGACATAAAGCATCAGCCTCCCGGTTTTTGTCCTTTTCTCTTTATGGTCTTGCGGCGCGTTCTCCCGCCGCACGCTCGTACGCTTTCACAATCTGCTGCACCAGACGGTGGCGGACCACGTCCTTCTCCGTCAGGTACACCTGGGCAATTCCATCAATGCCGCGCAGCACATGGAGGGCATCCACCAATCCGCTGCGGGTTTTATCGGGCAGGTCCACCTGCGTGACATCGCCGGTAACGACCACCTTGCTGCCCACACCCATACGGGTGAGGAACATTTTCATCTGTTCCGGCGTGGTATTCTGCGCCTCATCCAGAATGATAAAGGCGTCATCCAATGTGCGCCCGCGCATATAGGCCAGCGGTGCTACCTCGATGGACTGTTTTTCTACAAGTTTCTGGAACGTCTCCGCGCCAAGAAGGTCAAACAGACCATCATAGAGCGGGCGCAGATACGGGTCCACCTTGTTTTGCAGGTCCCCGGGCAAAAAGCCCAGCTTTTCCCCGGCTTCCACCGCCGGGCGGGTCAGAATAATACGGCTCACATCCTTTGATTTGAATGCCTTGACCGCCATAGCCACCGCGAGGTAGGTCTTGCCGGTGCCGGCCGGACCAACGCCGAAGGTGATGGAATTAGCCCGAATGGCAGCAAGGTATTCCTTTTGGCCGAGAGTTTTGGGGTGAATGGGTCTTCCCTTGGCGGTAACAGCCACAAAATCATCATTCAATTCGCGCAGACGCTTCTGTTCGCCGCCCCGCGCAAGACTGATACAGTACCGCACCGTCTGTTCCTCAAGCGGTGTGTGATTCTGCATGAGGGTCACCATGCCCTCCACCGCGTGAACAGCCGCGTCCACGTCCTCGGGCGCTCCAGTAAATTTGAGCAGAGAGCCACGGCAAACCGCTGTGACATGGAACTCATTTTCCAGCAGTTTAACGTTTTGGTCGCAGTTGCCGAATATGGCCGCGGCCAACTCAATGCTGTCCAGTTCGACTGCTTTTTCCGCCAAAGACATAACCTCCCGAGGCAAAATACTCAAAAATAGACGTCCTATAATGGATTCCTTATTTTGAATTATATCACAGTTTTCAAGAAAAGAAACTGTGAATATTGCACAAAATTTTTCAGGCTTCCATAGTCATTTCATGAGATTAAGAATTTTTCTTCTCGTCTTTGCTCTCTTCCGCTACGCTCACAGCAATATCAGCGCAAAATTCATAGGTTACAGTGCAGGAAACGCCGTTTTCCTGCTCCTGTATTTGCGTGATTTCCGTTTCCACCACAGCATCAGGGAATTCTTCCAGCAGTGCAAGGCGGCAGCTGCGCTGGGCCAACGCAGCCGCGTCCTGCGCATCAAGAATTACCGTATCCTCTGCGCGTTCCCAATATGAGACTTCATATACACTGGCGGGAAGCGCAAACCGTCCAAGGGTAAGCGGAATCCACCGGCTGGTTTGCTTTGCACCAAGCGGGAACGTTTCTTCCGCCCCTTCCTTGCCCCGATATTCAAAAAGATGCCCAAGAGCGCAGATTTCCTGCTTTTCCCAAACACGCCCTGTCAGAATCGTTTCCGTTCGTTTCCGTGGAATGAAGGCCGTGCAGCTTTTTCTCACACGCGCCAGCACTTTCCCCGCAGCGCTCTGCGATACAGGCGCACCGGAGCGGTCCGGGCGGGATGCTGCGGCCAAAAGCTGGCCCTGCGCCACATACTGCCCGGGTTCCACCTGAGAAAAACCACTCTGCACATCCACTGCCAAAACCAGACCGGCCGCTTTCGCGCACAGCTCGGTGTTCGCATCCTCACCGCGCACCTCAGCAGTCTGGCGGGGTGTGCTCTCGACAAAAAGGCAGCCGCCCGCAAAGTTAAGACTCAGCCAGCCGAAGGCATCCTCCTCAAGATTCATGGCCTGTTGGGCAGCCGCCAGCGTTTTTTCGTCAAGCCGCACGCCTTCCCGAATCCCATAGCGTGCCAGGCTGCTGCGAAGAGCTGCCTCATCCTCCACCCCGTTCAGGTCCATGCACCAGAGAAAACCCGAAAGCCATTGCACCAAAATAACGAAGCAAACCGCTCCCGCCGCAAGACCAGGGCGATGAAAAAGCCGTTCCATAATTCGTCCCGGACCGCGCCGGGAAAGGACCGTCAATTCCCACCCGCCTCGCTCCGCAATGCGGCGCAGTCGGGGAAAATCCGCGCCCGCCGCACTTGCTGTAACGCACTGATCCTCCGCCTGTATCCTGTTCAAGCGGATACCTGCGCGAGCCGCAGAAGAAAGGAAGTGCTGTGCACCACGTCCGCACACGGCAAAACGGATACGGTCCGCCGCCAGAGCATCACGGTCCCGCATGGTCTTCCCCCCATTTTGCGGCAAACTCAATGCGTGTCAGGTGTCCGCCCACTGCGAGCCGGCGGCCGGAAAAGGATTCTATTCGCAGCGCATCACCATAAAATGTAACGATGGCAGTTCCCAAGTCAAGGCAGAGTTTCTGCGGCGTAAAATCAAGGACTCTGCGGCAGCCGTCTGTATACACCCGGCCGCTGCGCACCTCCAAATCCGGGCAGCGATAAAAATCCGCATCGGGCTGACGCAGGAAATCCTTCAGCGCGGGCGCGGCAGGCTTGCGGTGCGAGCGGGGGCGGCGGCGCTGCTGCTTCATACGCATAGTCCCCCCTTTCAGTTCAATATACGCGGAGGTGGCGCGGTTATGAATCAAGGCCTGATGCAAGGCACTGCGGCGCTGCTGCTCGGTGCGGCGGTACTGGTGCGGCCCGAGGCTGCGGCTTTGGGGTTCGGTGAGGGGCTGCGGCTCTGTGCCGGGAGTCTTTTGCCCGCTCTGTTCCCCTTCTTTGTGGTCTGTGAACTTTTGTCGGCAAGTCCCTTGTGCCGCTGGCTGGGTACGCCGCTTCGCCCTTTGACAAAACGGCTGGGTCTCGGCGCGCAGGAAAGCGGCTCTGCCCTGCTGCTCAGTTGGCTTGGCGGCTATGCCGTCTGTGCCCGACTGGCTGCAGGGCTGCGGGAAAGAGAAATCCTTTCCCACCGGGAAGCCACACTCCTTTTGGTGCTGGGCTGCTGTTCCGGGCCGGGCTTTGTTGTGGGTTGTGTTGGCGGGCAGCTTTTGGGCAGTGTATCGCTGGGTGTCTTCCTTTATCTTTTGCAGATTCTCTCCAATCTGCTCGTCACCGTTCTCCTTGCCCGGATATGGCGTGGGGACCGGGAATCCTTTGCGTGCGGCCGCACAGCCGCAGTCCATGAAAACATAACGCTGCCTCAGGCGATTGGCCGTGCCGTGGACAGCAGCATGACCGTCTGTGGCTGCGTGGTATTTTTCCGCATTCTCTATCGGCTCGCAGAATCGCTTTTATCTTCTCAGGGAAGCGGGGCTTTGCTGTCTTTTTTGAGCGGATTTCTTGAAATCAGTGCCGGATGTGCCGACTTTGCGCAGCAGGGCAGTCTTACGGGGATCTGCTTTTGTCTGAGTATTTTGAGCCTTTCGGTCTTCGCTCAGCTTGCGGCGCTGCTGGATGGCTGTGTTTCGCTGAAAATACTCGGGATTTCCCGCATTCTCCACCTTGCTGTGATGCAGGTGCTTTTCCGCCTGAGTGTTCGGCTGGTTCCGGGCAGCATGGCTGTTTTTTCCAGCTTGGCACCGCGGGTCATCGTAATCCGGCGTGAGCAGCCGGACACGGTACTGGCCATATTTTTCTTCCTGTGTGCGGCGCTTTTCCAGCTTTACAAACTGTGTCGAAGCTTTTATAATAAAGATAAATCATTGTCGGTCCAATCGATGAAACTGATAAAAAACCGCGCGGATTTTCCCGGCTTTCGCGGCCGAAACCTGTAAATCACCCGCCGGAAAACATCTCAAAAAGTTCCGGTGGAAACGGACGGAAAAGAGGAACCAGAATGTTCAAAAAGCCTCCTTATGGGAGCAAGATTCCCCCTGCCTGCGCTTACTGCGCCCATGGGTGCCCGGCAGCTGACCAGAAGATGGTTTTGTGCCGGAGCAAAGGCGTTGTATCGCCTTATTTTTCCTGCCGCCGGTTTCGCTATGATCCGCTGCTCCGTGTGCCGCATCGTCAGACTCTGCCCCACTATGACCCAAAGGATTTTAGCCTGGAGGACTGAGTTTTCCCGCTGACAGAAAGGACCAGCCATGCCCCGCTTTTGCCCTAAAGATACCCTTCAGCGCCTCGGTCAGGATTTCAAAGAGGTTTGGAACACCAAACGTTCGGTGACCATTGTTTACCTTCTTCTGCGTGCTTCCGTTATCTTTGTTCTGATTGCGCAGCTTTTCAACCAGAATTATGAAAATGCTTTTCTATGCCTGCTCACACTCGTGCTGTTTCTGGTTCCAAGTATTCTGCAGCATCGGCTCAACATACAGCTGCCCACCACGATGGAGATTATCATCCTTCTGTTCATCTATGCGGCGGAGATTTTGGGTGAGATTGAAGCATATTATGTCACCTTCCCGCATTGGGATACCGTTCTCCACATCCTCAACGGCTTTTTGTTTGCCGCAATCGGCTTTTCTCTGCTCGATTTGCTGAACCGGGACGAACAGGTAAAGTTTTCCCTGTCCCCGCTTTATCTGGCCGTGGTGGCATTCTGTTTTTCGATGACGGTCGGTATTGTCTGGGAATTTTTTGAATGTACCATGGACACTCTTTTTGCGCTGGATATGCAGAAAGACACCATCATCCACTCCATCAGCAGCATTATGCTGGACCCGGCCGGGCGCAATCATCCGGTGGCCATCAAAAACATTGCCGACGTTATTGTGGTTCAGGAGGACGGGACGCAGGTTCCGCTCGGCCTTGGCGGGTATCTGGATATCGGGCTGCTGGACACAATGGAAGATTTGTTCGTCAATTTTATCGGGGCGTTCGTTTTTTCCATCATTGGGTATTTTTACGTGCGAAGCCGCGGGAAGAACCGTTTTGCCAAGCGTTTTATTCCGGTGGTTCATCCCCATGACCCGCACCACAAGAACGAGGAACCCGCCTGCGCCGCAGCTGCACCGGATCTCGTCTCTGCACATCTGGACGGTGCAAATTCCTGCGTCAGCACAGAAATTAACGAATAAATTCGTGTTTTTCTCTTTTCCCTCTTGACTTTGAGCCAAAAATCAGTATACTTATATTGTTGCGCTGGTGTGGCTCAGTTGGTAGAGCAGCTGATTCGTAATCAGCAGGTCGCCGGTTCAAGTCCGGCCACCAGCTCCAAAAAAGGCACTGTATCGTATGATACAGTGCCTTTTTTATGCTTTCCGGATTATCTGCGGCGAAGCGGAAAGCTCACCGTCACGTTTTATTCATCACGCCCTTTATAGGCAAGAATGAACGCGCCCATTACTGCTATTGCAAAAATTGCCCCTGCATCCGGCCAATTCAGCCAATTCCCGAAAATAGAATCCGCCAAGAAGCCAACTACAATAGTGGAAACAAACGCTTTCACAATATACATAAATTTCTCCCTCATTTTGATGTTTAAGGTTATTTCCTTGAGCTCACAGCAAAGCCTGTTCCCACTCGGCGGGGCGGAAGCCGACAAGGACGCAATCCTCGGTCACTACGATGGGACGTTTGACAATCATGCCATTCGATGCCAAAAGAGCAAACTGTTCCTCATCCGTCATGGTGGGGAGTTTTTCTTTCAGGTTCATGGATTGATAGAGTTTGCCGCTGGTATTAAAAAAGCGGCGCAGCGGCAGACCGCTGCGGGCCTGCCAATCACGAAGTTCCTGCTCGGTAGGGTTCTGCAGTGTGATATTGCGGTCCTCAAAGGGAATTTGGTGGTCCAGCAGCCACTGTTTTGCCCGTTTGCAGGTCGTACAGCGGGGATATTCGATAAACAGCATGGGAATACCTCCTTTTGTCAGTCAATCAAAGACGTTTTTACGCGTTGCCTCCAAGTTTGGCAAGTTCTGCATCAATACGGTCAAGAAGTTCATCCGGCAGGCGGTCCCCCGCAAACGAGGCAATCATCCGCAGTGAGACAGAACCGAACATCGGCGTTTTTTTGACCATATCCACCATATCGGGCACTTCCTTTTGCAGAACGGCGGCCGCTTCAGGGTTGCGCAGGATTCTCTTGAGAGGCTCATTGAGGGTGAGCGGCGCGCGCCCAGTCTGCGTTGCAAGTTCCGCATCGGGCTGCATCACTTCCAGATGGCCCCACAATTTCTGCAAAAAGTCCACGCTGGCAGGCAGCCACTGGGAAACCGCCTGATTGCACATGGCAGGGTCGCCGCTGCAGGTTGCAGGCTTTGCCAGCGAAAGGCCATGGTCACCGGTGGGGAAAATCTGGAGTTCAAACGGAATGTCATGATCCGCCAGAGCTTCGGCAAAGATAAGGCTGTTTTTGACGGGAACAACACGATCGCTCTGCGTGGTAAAAATGTAGGCAGGCGGAGTTTTGTCATCCACCAGTTTATCCAGGTCAGGTTCGCTGCGTCCCATCATAGCCCACGTACTCCCCTGCGTCACGGCGTAGCCCAGTACCATCGCATTGGGGCGCAGGTCCGCCGGGCTTTGGGTGCCGAGCGCGGCCGCAAGGTGTCCGCCGGCAGAAAATCCCACTGCGGCAATCTTCTGCGGGTCAATGGCCAAATCCGCGGCGTTATCACGGAGATATTGCAGCGCCGCCTGTGCATCCTGAAGTGCTTTGTCAATCGGATGATCGTTGCCTACCGTATAGCGAAGCACGAACGCATTGAAGCCCTCAGCCATATAGGCAAGCGCTACCGGTTCCGCCTCACGGTCAGAACAGTATTGATACCCGCCGCCGGGGAAAATCAGCATCGCAGGGCGGATATCCGCATTGGGCATCTTCGCACTCTTATCCTGCACATAGCAGGTCAATTCCGCTTGGTTGGGTGCAAGGGTCACTGTGGTAATTTTCATGGTATTCACCTCATGATCGGCGCAAAATTTGCGCGAATTCGTAATTCATGTCAATATTGTATCATTCCTTTCCCGGCAATACAAGACAGATGTTCAAACTTTCGCACAGAATTTACAAATCCGCCAAAATTCATATTTTCCCCTTTTCAGCAGACACGGGATTATTTTTTAACTTTCTGCCGACAATGAATCCGTAGGACGGCGCGGCAGAAGCTCAATTCCCAGTTCAGCACTATGATTTTTCTTAAAACCCCTTGACGAAGTACTTTGGTAGGAATATAATGACAACATAAATCCTACGAATTTCGTAGGATATGAAACACCGCACAATATTTCCGGCTCCGTCCGGCCATGCGGAAAAGTACAGTGATCCTCCGCAGTGCGGAGGTGGGAGGAAGATATGAAAGACGCACTCTTGCAAACAAGCGGGCTGACGGCCTGTATTGAGGAAAAAGAACTGCTCCACGGCGTTGACCTGACGATTCACAGCGGCGAGACGCATGTATTGATGGGGCCTAACGGCGCAGGTAAATCCACACTGGGCTATGTGCTCATGGGAAATCCCAAGTACACGGTAACCGACGGGAAAATTTATTTTGCGGGTCAGGATATTACCGAGCTTTCTGCCGACAAACGCGCCAAAGCGGGAATGTTTCTTTCCTTCCAGGAGCCGCTGGAAGTTCCCGGCCTGACGCTTGAGGGCTTCATCCGCAGTGCTTTGCAGCAGAAAGCCGGGCACGTTCGGTACTATGACTTCAAGAAAGAACTTGCCCGCTGTATGGAAATTCTGCAGATGGATCCGTCTTATGCGCAGCGCAGTCTCAATGTCGGGTTCTCGGGCGGTGAGAAGAAAAAGGCGGAGATTTTGCAGCTGATGATGCTCAAGCCTCAGCTCGCCATTTTGGATGAGACGGACTCCGGCCTTGACGTGGACGCAGTGCGGCTCGTTTCCAAGGGCATTGAGGAGTATCAGCGGGACAGCAACGGTGCGCTGCTCATTATCACCCACAGCACCCGTATTCTGGATTCTCTGCACGTGGACCACACACACGTCATGGTGGACGGCCATATCGTGGCCAACGGAGACGGCAGCTTGGTGGACGAGATTAACCGCGGCGGATACGAGCGTTTTGAGCGCAGCGCGGAGGAATGAAGATGGCAGAGCTGAAAAAAGAGCGGACGCAGGTTCAGGACGTAGACCGCAGCCTGTACGATTTCCGCAATGAAGAAAAAGACGTTTACCGGGTTGATGCCGGGCTGACGCCTGATATTGTCAAGCAGATTTCCCGCGAGAAGAATGACCCGGAATGGATGACGGAACTTCGCCTCAAATCCCTTGAAATTTACAATCGGCTGAGCATTCCCGACTGGGGTCCGCCCATTGACGAGCTGGACATGGATCACATTGTGACCTATGTGCGCCCCAACACCAAAATGAGCGCCAAGTGGAGTGAGGTTCCTGCCGATATCAAGGATACCTTTGAAAAACTTGGTATTCCCCAGGCGGAACGGGAAAGTCTGGCCGGCGTGGGGGCGCAGTATGACTCGGAACTTGTCTACCACAATGTCAAGGAAGAAGTCGCGGCGCAGGGCGTTGTGTACACAGACCTTGAGAGTGCCATGCACGGGCCTTACGAAGAAATGATTCGCAGTCATTTCATGCACCTTGTCCCGCCAAGCGACCACAAATTTGCAGCGCTGCATGGTGCGGTGTGGTCGGGCGGTTCCTTTGTGTATGTTCCGCCCCATGTGAATGTAGAGATTCCGCTGCAGTCCTATTTCCGGCTCAATGCGCCGGGTGCGGGTCAGTTTGAACACACCCTCATCATTGTGGACGAGGGGGCTTCACTGCACTTCATTGAGGGCTGCTCGGCACCGAAATACAATGTTGCCAACCTTCATGCCGGATGCGTGGAACTGTATGTGGGGAAAAACGCCAAGCTGCGGTATTCCACCATCGAAAACTGGTCCAAAAATATGTACAACCTCAACACCAAACGCGCCATTGTCGAGGAGGGCGGCGTGATGGAGTGGGTGTCGGGTTCCTTTGGTTCCCACACTTCCTACCTCTACCCCATGACCATCCTCAAGGGCAAAGGGTCGCGGATGGAGTTTACGGGCATCACCTTTGCCGGGCGCGGGCAGAACCTTGACACCGGCGCCAAAGTGGTGCATCAGGGTGCGGACACTTCCAGCTATATCAACACCAAATCCATCTCGAAGGATGGCGGTGTCAGTACCTTCCGCAGTGCGGTGACGATTCAGAAGAACGCGAAGAACAGCAAAGCGGCGGTTTCCTGCCAGAGCCTGATGCTGGATGTCATCTCCCGCTCGGACACAATTCCCGCGATGGATGTGCGCACCTGTGATGCCGATGTAGGCCACGAGGCGCGCATCGGGCGCATCAGCGATGACGCGGTGTTTTACCTGATGAGCCGCGGCATTTCCGAGGAGGATGCACGCGCCATGATCGTCAGCGGCTTTGCGGATAACGTATCCAAGGAACTGCCGCTGGAATACGCAATGGAGATGAATAACCTGATCCGGCTGGAAATGAAGGGCAGCATCGGATGAGTCAGCAAGGAGTTGAAACCATGAGTCAAACCAAAACGATTACCGTCAATCAGCTGCCCGCCAAAACATGGAACCGGCTGAAGTTAAATTCCGCAGCGGTGTCCGTTCCGCAGTCCGTTCAGGGTGCCAAAGCTGCTTTTGCACCGGCGGGAGCTCTCACTGTTCAGAACGGCGCAGAAAACTGGAGCGATGTTGAGACCGGGCTGGGCAAAGAGCTGGACAGCTATCTGTCCGATACGCCCTGCGCGCTGGTCAGCCTTGACGCAGAGCAAAAAATGGAAGCCCCTGCCCTGCTGACCTGTACTTTTGCGCCGGGCGGCGCGCAGGGGCAGCGGGTACTGGTTCATGCCGGTGCCGGAAGTGTGCTGTCTTTGGCGGTACTTTGCCGCAGCTCTGCACCGGGCGAAGGAACCGCCGCACTGCAGATTAAAGTCCAGGCCGAGGAAGGCGCAAGCGTACAGCTGTACCTGCTGGAAACGCTGGATGACAATGTCACCGCCCTCATCGACACCGGTGCGCAGTGCGGAAAAAATGCGAAAGTCGAATTAACCCGGCTTGAGCTGGGCGCGAAAAAGCTTTACGCCGGCGGGCTGGCGGCTCTTGACGGAGCAGGCAGCCGGTTTACCGCGCATCTTGGCTATTTTGCCCGAAGCGGGCAGCGGATGGATATGAATTATCTTGCCCGCCACCGCGGCAGGCAGACCTCCTGCCTGATGGATTGCAGCGGTGTGCTGTCCGGGGATGCTTTCAAACTGTTCCGCGGCAGCATTGATTTTCTGCCGGGGTGTGCCGGCGCTAAGGGCGAGGAGAAAGAGGATATTCTGCTCCTCGGTGAGGACGTTATCAACCAGACCATCCCGCTGATTCTGTGCGGCGAGGAGGATGTTGAGGGAAATCACGGCGCCACCATTGGACGGCTGGACGAAAAAATGTTGTTTTATCTTGCGAGCCGGGGCATCAGCGAATCGGATGCGCGCCGTCTGCTCGCCCGCGCCCGCGTAGAGGCGCTGGCACAGCAGATGCCTCAAGTTCTGGCAGATGAAGCACGGCGCTTCATGGAGGAACACCAAAATGAGCTTTGATTTTGCAGCGTGCAGGAAAGATTTTCCGCTTCTCGCAAACAGCGGCATTGCCTATTTGGACAGCGCCGCCACCGCACAGCGCCCCGTGCCTGTGCTGGATGCCGTTCAGGATTTTTATGAGCAGGCCAACGCCAACCCGCTGCGCGGTTTGTATGCGCTGGGGATGGAAGCCACCGAGCGGTACGAAGCCGCCCGCGAGCGGGTGCGCCGTTTTATAAACGCCGGGTCAGAGCGTGAGATTATCTTCACGCGCAACACGACGGAGAGCATCAATCTTGTGGCGTACAGCTACGCTTTGAATCATCTTAAGCCGGGTGACGAGATTTTTGTGAGCATTATGGAGCATCACAGCAATCTGCTGCCCTGGCAGATGGCGGCCCGTCAGACTGGGGCAAAACTGGTTTATCTGGAGTGCGAACCGGACGGTTCCCTGCCCGAAGAACGGCTGCGCGCCGTAATTGGTCCGCACACAAAAATCGCGGCAATCGGTCAGGTTTCCAACGTGCTTGGCTGCACTAATCCGGTGGAGACCATCATCCGCATGGTACACGAAAACGGCGGTGTGGTCCTTGTGGACGCCGCACAGAGTGCACCGCACATGAAGATTGATGTGCAGGCGATGGGGGCGGATTTTCTGGCCTTTTCCGGCCACAAGCTGATGGCGCCGATGGGGATCGGTGTTCTGTACGGCCGCGAGGAACTGCTTGACGAAATGCCGCCGTTCCTCACAGGCGGTGAGATGATTGATTCCGTCACGAGAGACGGCGCCGTCTATGCCGAATTGCCCCACAAGTTTGAGGCAGGGACCGTCAATGCGGGCGGAGCCGTCGGTCTTGCGGCAGCGATTGATTACCTTGAATCGATTGGTTTTGAGGCCATTCACGCGCAGGAGCAAGCGCTGACCCGCCGCGCCTTTGAAGGAATGCGCGAGATTCCCGGCGTTCACATTCTTGGCAGTGACGACCCCGACCGTCACGGCGGTATTTTGAGCTTTACGGTGGACGGGGTTCACCCGCATGACATTGCCTCGATTCTGGATGCAAACGGCGTGGCCATCCGAGCCGGGCATCACTGCGCGCAGCCGCTTTTGCAGTATCTCGGTGTTCGCTCCTGTGCCCGCGCCAGCCTTGCTTTTTACAACACGCCGGAGGATGTGGATCGTTTTCTCGAAGCACTCCGCGGCGTGAGAAAGGAAATGGGATATGCAGACATTTTATAACGAAGTCCTGACCGACCACAACCTCTACCCGGCCCACAAGCATCCGCTGCCGGGCGCCAACATGACGCTCGAAGGGGTCAACCCCAGCTGCGGAGACGACATTGTCCTGCAGCTGCGGGTTGAAAACGGCCGCATTGAGGAGGGCGCTTTTGTGGGGGACGGGTGTGCAGTCTCTCAGGCCTCCGCAGATATTATGCTGGATTTGGTGATTGGCAGAACGGTGGAGGAAGCCAAGGAGCTTGCCGCCTGTTTTCTGCGCATGATTAAGGGCAGTGCCTCCGATGAGGATATGGACAAGCTGGAGGAAGCCGGCGCTTTACAGGACATTGCGCATATGCCCGCCCGCGTCAAATGCGCGGTTCTTGGCTGGCATACGATGGAGCGGATGCTCGATGCGTGACTTCCCTGCCTATTTCAGCGGCAAAGGATCCAGAATCCGGCGGCGCACTGGCACAGCAGAATCAGCGGCATTCCAACGACAAAATACCAGTGGCGCGTCTTGTGGCGGAACAAATACATTCCCGCCCACGCGCCTGCGCTGCCGCCAAGCAGTGCTGCGCCGAACAGCACCGCTTCGGGGATTCGCCATTTATGACGTTTGGCTCGGCGCTTATCCGTGCCCATCAGAAACAGCGCCGCAAAATTGATGATGAAAAGGTACCCCGCAAAGATGGGCGATGAAAGAATTGACATTTTTTGCTCCTTTTGTGGTTAGCAAATGAAAGGGGTTAATCAAAACCACCCGTTGAACGGGTGGTTTGAACAGGCCCTATAAGGGCCTATCTCCTGTGGTCGCTCCCTAAAGGGAGCACTGAAAAGTCTGGCAACCACACTCTTACCACGGGCCGCCCCCTACTCGGGGGCACTTTTTATGCCTTTTTAGCTTTCTCTCCCGTAAATGGGTCCACCAATTCTTTCATGCTCAACTGGTCATTGGCTATATCTTCTTGTAGCTGATTTTGGATGTATTCGCGGATTGCTCCTTCATATTTCCCTACTGTATCGACGTAGTATCCTCTGCACCAGAAATGTCTATTCCCATATTTGTATTTCAAATTCGCATGCCTGTCGAAGATCATTAAGCTGCTCTTACTTTTTAGGTATCCCATGAAACTTGCCACACTTATATGCGGTGGTATTTCCACCAGCATATGAATATGGTCGGGACAGCATTCTGCCTCGATGATTGTAACACCTTTTCTTTCGCAGAGTTCTCTCAATATTTTCCCGACATCTGCTTTGATTTGCTTGTAGATGATTTGCCTGCGATATTTGGGCGCGAACACTATATGGTATTTGCATCTGTACTTACTGTGTGATAAACTTTTTACGTCATTCATTGACAAGAACCTCCAGTGCTTTTGTATTGCGGTTGCCAGACCACTTACATTTTAGCACTGGAGGTTCTTTCTTTCACTAAAGTCTTTTTTATTGACCCCCAGTTGAACTGGGGGTTTTATCATGCCTATTCGGCGCCAAGAAAAAACCGGCAGTTCCTTTTGAGGGAACTGCCGGTTCTGGATCCGTGTTGTGCTGTCATGCACCTGAAGCCGGGGATAATCTTCGGCTTATGGGGTCAGGACCGCAATCAGCGGCTGACTTTCTCCTTGAGGCGGCCGCTGGCCTTGAATCCAGGAATTGCGGTCGGCTCAAGCTGGCTGGTGACCTTCGTCTTGGGGTTGGTGAAGTTTTTGGTCTGGCGCTCACGCATCTCAAAGCGGCCAAAACCCGCGATGGTAACCTTGTCACCGGCCTTCAGCACGTCGCCGATGGTGCCAAAAATGCCATCCATAATCTTCTCGACCTCTGCGGCGGAATAGCCCGTATCAGCCGCAACTTTGGTAATTAACTGCGATCTGGTCATGTTCTTCTATCTCCTGTTATATACCGGGGCGCGCAGACGCCCGTGCCCCTTTTTGATTCATACGTTGACATTATAAGGAAAATATCTCGCAGAATCAAGCGATTTTGATAAAAAGCGCAAAAATTGTCATTTCAGACAAAAAGATACAACATTCAAGGCACTCTTTGAAGCAAGGGCAACATAGTTCCTAAAAGAGTTCCCTTCGTGCAGATTTTCCACCGCCTTTTCCCGGGGAATCATCCCGGATTACAGGGCAGATATCAGCGCAAAATATGTACGTTTTTTATCATTTTCCCTGTGCGGCATCCCGATGCAGTGTGGCAACGTCCACAAGTTCCATCTTGCTGATGTCGTGGTCCCCGCGCATGGCATCCACGAGGATGCGGGCGGTATCCAGTGCCGTGATGCAGGGGATGGACAGTTCCGTTGCCTTGCGGCGGAACTTGACGGAATCACGCTGCGGGTCACGGCCATGGGGAGAGGTGGAGATGATATAATCGACCAGGCCGCTCTCAAGCAGATCAATCACATTGGGGCGCTCGCCGCTCATCTGGCGGACGGTGCTGCAGGGAATCATCTGGCTGTTGAGGTAGCGTGCCGTGCCGGGCGTGCCATAAATCTTGTAGCCGTAGTCATGGAGTTTCCAAGCCAGCTCGGCGGCCTCCTTCTTATCGGCATCCTTGACCGAAATGATCACGCAGGAGCCGGGGCCGGGAGTCTTGAACTGGTAGCCTGCCGCGACAAGGCCCTTGATCATCGCTTCGTGGAAAGTGGGGGCAATGCCCAGAACCTCACCGGTGGACTTCATCTCGGGGCCAAGCATGGTATCCACGCCATGAAGTTTGAGGAAGCTGTAAACGGGAACCTTAACCGCCACATAGGGGCTCTTGCCGCCGCGCCACAGGCCGGTGCCGTAGCCCATATCCTTGAGTTTTTCGCCCAGCGTGCAGCGCACAGCCAAATCGACCATCGGAACGCCGGTGACCTTGGAGATGTAGGGCACGGTACGGGAGGAACGGGGGTTGACCTCGATGACGTAAACCTTACCGTCCTGCACGGCATACTGAACATTGACAAGGCCGACAACCTTGAGTTCACGGGCAAAACGGCCGGTGTAATCGACCAGCGTGTCAATGACACTCTGCGGGAAATCGTAGGGCGGGTAGACACAGATGGAGTCACCGGAATGGACGCCGGTGCGTTCGACCTGCTCCATAATGCCGGGAACCAGATAATCGGTGCCGTCGCAGATGGCATCGACCTCACACTCGGTGCCGTAGATGTACTTATCCATCAGAACCGGGTGGCTCATATCGACGTGCGCGGTGATGACGCCCATATACTCAACAACATCGGCGGAGTTATAGGCCACAATCATATTCTGGCCACCCAGAACGTAGGACGGACGCATCAGGACCGGATAGCCGACTTCCTGCGCGGCTGCAAGAGCCTGCTCGAGGTTGTAGACCGTGCGTCCTTCGGGACGGGGAA
The DNA here is from genome assembly GCA_029006135.1 of Oscillospiraceae bacterium. Classification (GTDB taxonomy): domain Bacteria; phylum Bacillota; class Clostridia; order Oscillospirales; family Ruminococcaceae; genus Gemmiger. The sequence continues at coordinate 23,812 of JAQXGE010000027.1, forward strand.
TTCCGCAGCGCTCGAGAAGTTCATCAAAGCGTTCACGGTCCTCCGCCTCATCAATGGCATCGGCAGGCGTGCCGTAAATCGGCAGGCCAATCTCATCCATGTGCTTGGCCAGCTTGATGGCGGTCTGACCGCCGAACTGGACAAGGCATCCATCGGGCTTTTCGGTTGCGATGATGTTGTCAACGCTCTCGGGGTTGAGCGGGTCAAAGTAGAGTCGGTCACCGGTGTCAAAGTCGGTGGAGACCGTCTCGGGGTTGTTGTTCACAAGAATGGCTTCACAGCCATGCTTTTTGAGGGTCCAGACCGCGTGGACGGAGCAGTAGTCGAACTCGATGCCCTGGCCGATGCGGATGGGGCCGGAGCCAAAGACGAGAATCTTCTTTTTGTCGGAAGGATGCTCGGCAATAAACTGTTCCGCCTCGTTGACCTTGTCGCAGGTCGAGTAGAAGTACGGGGTCTTGGCGGCAAACTCCGCGGCGCAGGTATCGACCATCTTGAAGCCTGCCGTGTACTTTTCAACCGGCAGCTGCTCCGCGCCGGACAGGCGGAGAATGGTCTTGTCCAGGAAGCCAAAGTGCTTGGCTTCAAGGTACTTTTCTCTCGTCAGAGGGCCGGTCTTGAGACCCTGCTCAAGGTCGGCAAGGTGCTGGAGTTTATCCAGGAACCACCAGTCAATCTTGGTGATGTCATAGATGGTCTGGTGCGGCACGCCGCGCTTGAGAGCCTCATAGACGCAGAAGGCGCGCTCAGAGTCCTGCACATGGAGGTGTTCAATGACTTCCTCGGTGGACAGTTTCTCAAAGGCAGGCAGCGTGAGAGTATCCATGCCAAGCTCAATGGAGGAGACCGCCTTCATCATGGCGTGCTCGAAGTTGTTGCCGATGGCCATGACCTCGCCGGTTGCCATCATCTGGGTGCCGAGGGACTTATCCGCGTAGACGAACTTGTCAAACGGCCATTTGGGATATTTGACAACCACATAGTCCAGTGCCGGCTCAAAGCAGGCGCAGGTCTCACCGGTAACATCATTGGTGATTTCATCGAGCGTGTAGCCCAGTGCAATCTTGGTCGCAACCTTGGCGATGGGATAACCGGTCGCCTTGGAGGCCAGTGCGGAAGAGCGGGACACACGGGGGTTGACCTCGATGACGGCATATTCAAAGCTGTCCGGCTTGAGGGCGAACTGGCAGTTGCAGCCGCCCTCGATGCCAAGCTCGGTGATAATGTCCAGCGCGGCGGTGCGGAGCATCTGGTATTCCTTGTCCGAAAGCGTCTGGCTGGGTGCCACAACGATGGAGTCACCGGTGTGGATGCCAACGGGGTCAAGGTTTTCCATGTTGCAGACCGTGATCACGTTGCCCTTATGGTCGCGCATGACCTCGTACTCGATTTCTTTCCAGCCGGAGATGCACTTTTCAACAAGAATCTGATGAATTGGGGAAAGACGCAGACCATTGGTCGCAATCTCATGAAGTTTTTCGGGGTCCTCGCAGATACCGCCGCCGGTGCCGCCCATCGTGAAGGCGGGGCGGACAATGACCGGGTAGCCAATCTGACCCGCAAACTCCATCGCGTCATCCAAATTCTCCACAACCTTGGAGGGAACGACGGGCTGATGCAGTTTTTCCATCGTGTCCTTGAAAAGCTGGCGGTCCTCGGCGCGGTCAATGGTGTCGGGACGGCAGGCCAGCAGGCGCACGCCGGAGCGGTCCAAAAAACCGCTGCGGGCCAGCTCCATCGAGAGGTTCAGGCCCATCTGGCCGCCCAGGTTGGGAAGAATTGCGTCAGGACGTTCTTTTTCAATAATGCGTTCAACCACCTCAGCGGTGAGAGGCTCGATATAAACGTGGTCAGCAATGTCGGGGTCGGTCATAATCGTGGCGGGGTTGGAGTTGACCAGCACCGTCTCGATTCCCTCGGACTTGAGGGCGCGGCAGGCCTGCGTGCCGGAATAGTCAAACTCCGCCGCCTGGCCGATGATAATGGGGCCGGAACCGATGACCAGTACCTTTTTGATTTTAGGATCTTTCGGCATCTCAACGGCCTCCTTTCACGCGGTTGATGCGGCGAACGTTCTGCAGGAATCGGTCAAACAGGAACTCGGTATCCTTCGGCCCGCCGTTGGCTTCGGGGTGGAACTGCACGGTAAAGCAGTTCCACTGCTGATATTCAATGCCCTCACAGGTCTTATCGTTGGCGTTCACATGGCTGACCCGGCCTACGACGCGGGGCAATGTGTCGCCCAGAACCGCGTAGCCGTGGTTCTGGCTGGTGATAAAGGTGCGCTCCATCGCAAAATCCGTGACGGGCTGGTTGGCGCCGCGATGGCCGTACTTCATCTTGCAGGTCTTGGCGCCCGCCGCGAGAGCGGTGAGCTGGTGACCCAGGCAGATACCGAACGCGGGGATGCCGGTGTCCAGCATAGCGCGGATGTTCGCGATAATTTCCACGTTTTCCGCCGGGTCGCCGGGGCCGTTGGAGAGCATCAGTCCATCGGGGTCCAGTGCAGCGAGTTCCGCGGGGGTGGTATTGCCGGGCAGAACCGTCACGCGGCAGCCGCGCTTGCACAGGCAGCGAACGATGTTGTTCTTGCAGCCCAAATCAAGCAGCGCGATGTGCAGCGGCTCCTCCCCTTCCGCCACGCCGGCGGTAGGAGCAAAGCACTGGGGTTCCTTGCAGGTGACGGCAGCCACAGCGCCGGTCACGGCATAGCGGCGAATTTCCGGCATAAGCTCCGCCAGCCGCTGTGCATCCTCACGGGGGTCAAATTCGGTGGTGATGGCGCCGTTCATGACGCCGCTCTCCCGCAGCACACGGGTCAGGGCGCGGGTGTCGATGCCCTCAATGCCGATGATGCCCTGCTCTTTGAGGAAACTGTCCAGCGTTTCCTCACTGCGGAAGTTAGAGGGAGTGCTGCAAGCCTCCCGAACAATATAGCCTTTGGCCCAGATACGGTCGCTCTCCTTATCCTGGCTGTTCATGCCGTAGTTGCCGATGAGCGGATAGGTCTGGGTGATAATCTGCCCGTAGTAACTGGGATCAGTGAGTGTTTCCTCAAAGCCCACCATACCGGTGGCAAAAACGACTTCGCCCACGGTGGTGCCCTGGCATCCAAGGCTCTTGCCGCGGAATACCATGCCGTTTGCCAAAATCAGATATGCCTGCATTGTGTTGCCTCGCAATCTCTAAAAATTCGGTGCTTACAGTGTCTGCTTGGCCGCTTCCTTCATCTTGCGGCTACCCAAGTGAACGAGCGGGAGCTTGCCCTCCTTGCAGATGGGGCATTCTTCCGGCGCATAGTTGGGCAGATCCAGTTTCAGGGCGCTGGCCAGGATGGGAATGGGAGAGGGTGCTTCGGGACGGGTGCGGTCCACAACGCAGGTGATGCCCAGGCAGACGCCGCCGGCCTCCTCAATGACGCGCTTGGTCTCAAGGCTGGAAACGCCGGTCGTGACAACGTCCTCCGCAATGACGCAGCGCTCACCGGGATGAATGGCAAAACGCTTGAGGGTCATCACATTGTCCACACGCTCGGTGAAGATGGCGCGCTTGCCCAGCTGGCGGCCCAGCTCGTAGGCGTAGACGATGCCGCCCATAGCGGGTCCGACAATCACATCAATGTCCATATCGCGCAGCTGATCGGCCACCTTTACCATGACCTCAGCGCAGCGGTCAGGGTACTGCTGCAGATAGGCCATCTGGCAGTATGCCCCGGAATGGCGGCCGGAAGAAAGGAGAAAATGTCCTTCCAAAAACGCTTCGCACTCTTTCAACACTTCGATTGCTTCTCTTGCCATTTTATGTTCCCTCCGTAATTTACAGCGCCGCTCAGCGCCGGTGTTATGCCCTTGCGGGCAGTACAGTCAGTTTTATTGCGGAAATTTTGCCTTATTATAGCGCAGCATGAATAAAAATGCAATATTTTAGAATAAATATTCATGTTATTCATCCGCGTGCACAGCCGCGAATCTCGTCAAGGCTGGCAACATGATGTGCATCCATCCACTGTCCAATCTCGGCCGTGATGCGCACACAGGCGGCAGGATCCTGGAAGTTGGCGGTGCCGACCTGAACGGCGGATGCGCCCGCCATGATGAATTCCAGTGCGTCCCGTCCGGTGGCAATGCCGCCCAGTCCGATGACGGGGATTTTCACTGCGCCCACCGCCTGCCATACCATGCGCAGCGCAATGGGACGAATGGCCGGGCCGGACAGACCTGCAAAGGTATTGTCAAACACCGGACGGCGGCGTTCCAAATCAATCGCGCAGGCCTGGAACGTGTTGCACAGGCTGATGCCGTCCGCGCCGGCGGCCTCAACCGCCTTGCACATTTCGGGGATGCTTTCCGCCTGCGGACTGAGCTTGACGACGAGCGGCACCGTGCAGACTTTGCGGACGGCGGAGACAACTTCCTCCGCATCCTTTGCGCGGATACCAAATGCAAGACCGCCCTGTTTGACGTTGGGGCAGCTGATGTTCAGTTCCAGAACATCGATTCCGGCCTCGCAGAGCATTCGCACGCCCTCAACGTTCTCCTCAATCGTGTGGCCGCCCAGGTTGGCCCAAACCGAGGTCCCGCAGGTTTTCATTGCGGGGAGTTCATTGTCGATAAAATGCTGAACGCCGGGGTTCTGCAGGCCGATGGAGTTCATCAGGCCGGAAGGCGTCTCGAGCAGGCGCTCGCCCATGTTGCCGGGCTGGCCGTTGAGGGTCAGGCCCTTGCCGGAGATACCGCCGAGGACCGTCAGATCCTCAATGCCGGCGTATTCCGGGCCAAATCCAAAGGTGCCGGAGGCGGCAATGACAGGGCCGGCCAGACGTTTCCCGAACAGGTCAACGTGCAGATCGGCGGAGATGCCCTGCGGCAGGCTTGCAGCAGTATAATCAGCCATCACTCAAACACCTCCTCGGCAGGGAAAACCGGTCCGTCCTTGCAGACCGTCTTGGCGCCTACTTTTGTATGGCAGGTGCAGCCCAGGCAGGCGCCCAGGCCGCAGGCCATCTTGCGTTCCAGACTGGCGAGGCAGGGCACGCCGGCCGCATCGCAGAGTTTTGCCACGCCGCGCATCATCACCATCGGGCCGCAGGTCAGCACGGCGGCGAACTGTTCGGGGTGCAGAATCTCGGTCACAAGGCCGTGATATCCGACTGCGCCGGAATCCGTTGCCACGCTGACGGCAGCGCAGTAAGGCAGGAACTCCTCAAGGCCGTAGGGCTGATCCCGGAAGCCGCAGTAGAGTTCCAGCTTGCAGCCCGCCGCACTGAGTTCGCGGCAGAGCAGCAGCAGCGGCGCAGTGCCGATGCCGCCGCCCACGACCGCGACGGGGCGGCCCGCCGCAGTGCGGACGATTTCCGCCGTGTCAAAGCCGTTGCCGCAGGGTCCGGTCAGGCTCAGGGACTGCCCGGCTTCGAGGGCTTTGAGTTTTTCAGTTCCCTCCCTTTTTACCTGATAGAGGAAGGTAAGCGTTTCTTTTTCCGCGTCATAATCATGAACGCTGATGGGGCGGGAGAGCATCGGAGTCTCGTCAAACGCCCAGCTTCTGAGCATATAGAACTGTCCGGCATGAGGTGCGGGGAGCCCCGCGCTTACGGGCCAGCGGACCGTCATGCGGCAGATGTCCGGCGCAATGCAGAGGTTTTCAAGGACCTCAGCCTGAAATTTTACGGCACTCACCCTGAATATCCTCCCTCATACGAACACATTCATTGTAGGCGGCCTCGTCAAAGGCAACGCCGGGCTGTTTCTTGTAGGCCAGCAGAATGCCGCGGCTGGAGTTGACAACACCGCCGTTGCCCTTGTTCAGGTAGCGGGCAATGTCCGCCGCCTTGCCGCCCTGCGCACCGTAGCCGGGAATCAGGAAGAAGGTGTTGGGGTAGGCGGCGCGGATGGTCTCGGCCTCCTCGGTGTGGGTACCGCCGATGACAAGGCCGATGCTGGAATAGCCGGTCTCGCCGGTGTAATCGGCGCCGAGCTCCGTCAGGCTGTCCGCCACAAGGTCATAGACATGGCGGCCGTCCTCAAGCTTGCGGTACTCAAAATCTTTTGCGCCGGGGTTGGACGTGCGGCAGAGCACGAACACGCCCTTGCCCTGCTCGGCGCAGTAAGGCAGATAGGGGCTGATGGAATCAAGGCCCATGTAGGGAGCCAGCGTGATGAGATCCGCCTCAAAGTCGCCGGTAAAGTGCGCTTTGGCGTACATTTCAGCGGTCTTTGCAATGTCGCCGCGCTTGATGTCCGCAATGACGGGCAGGCCGGTAGCGCGGGCCATGCGCAGTGTCTCGGCATAGGCGCGCATTCCGTCAAGGCCGAGAGATTCATAGTAGGCAATCTGTACTTTGTAGCAGCCTGCGGCGGACTTGGTAGCGTCAATGAGGCGGCGGTTGAAGGCCGTTACATTCTCCCCTGCCGTTTTGGTGGTATCCACAAAATCCTCGGGCAGGTAGCTGAACTCGGTATCCAATCCCACGCAGACCGGGCCGTTGGCGGCCACACTGGCGTACAGTTTATCCATATTCGTCATCGCTTGGTTCCTCCTTGATGTTTTTATGCCTGATAGGTCACTTTGCCGCCCTTGACGGTGAGCATAACCCTGCCGTACAGGTGTTCTCCGTCATAGGGGCAATTTTTGCTTTTGCTGTGCAGGTCCTCGGCGTGAACCGTGTAAAGATGGTCAAGGTCCACAAGCACTACATCGGCATCATAGCCGGGCTGCAGCCGTCCTTTGCGGTCATCCAGCCCCAGAACCTGCGCGGGGCCGGCGCTCATCAGGAAGCTGAGCAGTTCGAGCGGGAGCCCTTCCATACGGCAGAGCTTGGTGTAGCAGACGGCGAATGCCGTTTCCAGTCCCACCATGCCCGCGGCGCCTTTTTCTTTATCCTCCGCGCTGTGCGGTGCGTGGTCGGTCCCGATGCAGCTCACCGTGCCGTCCTTGATGCCTTCCACCAGCGCAGCCACGTCATCTGCCTTGCGGATGGGCGGATTGACACGGTATTCAAGGCGGGAATCATCGAACCAGAGGTGATGCGGCGTAACTTCGCAGCTCACAAGTGCGCCGCGGCGGCGGCTCTGTCGAATCATGTCAATCGCTTCACGGGTGGAGGCATGGCACATATGCAGCCGGGTACCGTAATACTCGGCCAGATGGCAGTTGCGCACCGTCTCGATGTTTTCGGCAAGGCGGTAATCCCAGGGGCTGATTTCCCGGTCCTCGGCGTGGGACATAACGGTAAGACCGCGCTCGGCAGCGATGGCAAAAACGCGTGCCATCGTTGCATTGTTCATCACTCCGTTGCCGTCCTCGGTGATAAAGCGAACATCCGCAGGGAGTTCGAGCAGATGGTCAATGGTATGGCCATCGAAGTTTTTTGTGATGGAGACGGTCTGGTTGACATCGCACAGACCGACCGCGCGGGCCTGCTCCTCCACGGCGTGTGCCTGCTCGGCCGTGGAGCAGACCGGGCGGGTGTTGGGCATAAGGTTGACGAAGGTGTAGCCGCCCGCCGCAGCAGCAGCGGAACCGGTAGAGATATCTTCCTTGTACTCAAATCCCGGTGTGCGCCAATGGCAGTGTGTGTCAATAAAAGCCGGGAGAATGGTCAGTCCGGAAGCGTCCACCACATCCCCGTCCGGGGCAGGCAGGTCAACACCGACAGCGCGGATTTTTCCGTCCTCGATGAGGTAGTCCAAAACCTGCCCCTCTGCGTCCCGGGCATTTTTAATGAGCATGACGGTTCCTCCTTATTTATAATGAAGAAAACAGGCAGGCAAAAAAATAACTTTTCCCCAAATAGAGGAAAAGTCAAAACACGCCATCCTGCACAGTGCGGGGAACAAACACTGCACCATGAATTTTTTCGCAGCCGTTAGTCTTTTTGCGGCATCGTACCATGGCAGACATTCCCCTCTCAGATGATTTTTTTTATTTTACCATAGCCTGCGCACCGTGTCAACATTGCACGAAACGATACAGGACAAAGGATTTTCCGTCTTTTGGGCATTGCTTTTGGATATTGTGAACAAACTGCCCGTCTGCCATGGGCAAGAGAAACGCACACCCGAGCCATCCGTGCCATGTGCCGGCATACAAAAAGGCAGCCCCCAGGGAGGGCTGCCTTCGAGGTGATGAATTCAGTTACAATCAGTTCTGCTTCATCTTGGCGAAGCACTCGCTGCAGTAGACCGGGCGGTCCTCACGAGGCTGGAAGGGAACCTTGCAGGCCTTGCCGCAGCTGGCGCAGACAGCGTCAAACATCTGGCGCTCGCCGCGGGTAGCATTCTTGCGGGCATCACGGCAGGCCTTGCAGCGCTGGGGCTGGTTCTCGAAACCACGGCTGGCGTAGAACTCCTGCTCGCCGGCGGTCCAGACGAACTCCTTGCCGCAATCTTTGCATACCAAAGTCTTGTCTTCGTACATAGTGGGTATCTCCTCTTTGTTTACTTGCCCGCGGAAGAATTTCAACCAACGCTTGGGGTCACCAATGAACTGATTGCTAAGCTACTGGGGGCATTTTAATATATGACCAGGCGATTTGCCTGAATCCTGATAGAACTGCCGCATTCATTCCCCGCCGCGCAGCTTTTTGCGGGCACGGGCAAGCGCATTTTCCACCGACTTTTTGGTACATCCAAGGCTCTGTGCCGTCTGTGCAGCACTTTGCCCCTCCAAACCAGCCAGCAGAGCGCTGCGCTCAAAGGGAGACAGCACCGTGTCAATGCGTTCAAGAACGTCCGCATACCGTTCGCCGGCAATGGCCAATTCCTCCGGCCCGGGAGCAGCGGAATCCTCCGGCAATGGCACGCTGTCATTTAAAGGCGCGTGTTTTTTGCGGGTGGCGCGGCGGCGGGCATCCTGCTGCGCGTTGGCAATGCAGGAAGAGGCGTACGCAGTAAAAGGTGTTTTTTTGGCAGCATCGTAACTGCGCATGGCATTGAAAAGGCCAATCAGGCCTTCCTGCACGGCATCCTCAAAATCCAGTCCCGGCGCGGTTGTACAGGCGGCACCTTTGCGGATGAGCGGCATCATGCGGGCAATCAGCGCAGCAACCGCGCTCTCCTCCCCCGCACAGGCCCTGCTCAACAGCTCATTATCCACCTGCTGCATAGCGGGTCCTCCCATCGGTCATGCCTTTGCAGTTGCGATTGCTACCATTTTACCTTTTGCGGCGCCGTTTGTCAATAAATATTTGATGACACCGGGCAAAAATCGTTCCGTATCCGGGCATTTATTTCTTCTTTCCGGTCAGATATTCAAGTATTTCAACCGAACCGGCAATCAGCAGCATCACAACAAACACGCCAAGCCAGCCAAGGCCCGCTTTGGGCAGGACGGAAATCAGTGCATCCAGTGAAAACATTGCGTTTCTCCTTTCATAATCAGCCGAACATCGACAAAATCATGCCGCCTGCAATGACCGAGGCAATCTGACCGGACACATTGACCCCGGCCGCGTGCATGAGAAGGAAATTCTGGTTGTCCTCCTCAAGCCCCATCTGGTTGATAACCCGGGCGGACATCGGGAATGCCGAAATGCCTGCCGCGCCGATCATGGGATTGATTTTGTTCTTTGCAAAAATATTATAGACCTTTGCCACCAGCACACCGCCGACCGTGTCAAAGATGAATGCCACAAGGCCGAGGGCAAGAATCATAAGTGTCTCTTTGGTCAGAAAATCCTCCGCACGCATCCGGGAAGCCACCGTCAGGCCGAGAAGCAGTGTAATAAGGTTGGCAAGGACTTTTTGGGCGGTCTCGGAGAGGCTGTCCAGCACCCCGCACTCCCGTATCAGGTTGCCGAACATCAAGAATCCCACAAGCGAAACACTGCGCGGCACGAACAGACCGGCAATGACGGTAATCAGGATGGGGAAAAGGATCTTTGCCGTTTTGCTGACCTTGCGCTGTGCATAGGGCATCCGGATACGGCGTTCTTCCCGGGTCGTCACGAGCCGGATGACCGGCGGCTGGATAATGGGGACCAGTGCCATATAAGAGTAGGCCGCCACAAGGATTGCGCCCAGATAGTCCGATTTGAGATAGCTGGCGACAAAAATAGAGGTCGGTCCGTCGGCTGCGCCGATAACCGCGATGGATGCCGCATTCTTGAGGGGGAAGCCCAGCAGCGCCGCCGCGCAGAGCGTAAAGAAGATGCCGAACTGCGCCGCTGCGCCGAACAGCATCAGTTTCGGGTTTGCGAGAAGCGGCGTAAAGTCAATCATGGCTCCAATACCGATAAAAAGGAGCAGTGGAAAAAGTTCGTTGGCAATACCCGCATCAAAAAGAACATCCAGTGCGCCTTCCTCTGTGCCTGTTTCAAACACCTGGGTAACGGCGCCCGAAAACGGCAGATTGACAAGAATTGCGCCGAACCCCATGGGCAGGAGCAGCGATGGTTCCATCTTTTTGCGGATAGCCAGCCAGATCAGCACCCCGCCAATGGCCCACATCACCACCTGCTGCCATTGCAGATTGAACAGATTACCGAACAAAGTTTCCATAGTCGTTCCTCCATCTTTACAAAATCTTAACGTTTGCGGCAAAAAGAAAAGACTCTTGCCGGAAAAGCGCACAAAACGCTCATCCGGCAAAAGTCTTGCTGTTCCTTTGTGAATCACGGGCCGTTCGCCGTATTGACGTGATTCGCTCACCCCCACTCAGGGGGCCAGCTACTCCCTTTTGCCTGTTATCTATATTATGCAGGACAAAGGGTAAGATGTCAAGAGAAAATCGGGTGCGGCGCTGCAATAAATATGAGACCAAGCGTATAGAAAAAGGAGATTGAGTTTGTTAGGACAAAGCTGCCACGCCAAACTCTTGCGAAAGGTCCCAATCACCATGAATCGTGCAGCATAGGAAACGAAAAGAACAAGAGATATGACGGCACAAAAGAATCACTTCGGGACAAGTCCTATCGTCATCACAGCGTTCATCCTAACGCCCACACGGAGCAGGAACTAATGCTGATTTTCAAATCAAAATGAAATGATATTTATACCGCTCAAACGGCGTTCCTATGTCCGTGCCTGGCTGGAAATTTCCAAATCAGAAGCATCGAAAACCGGAAACCGCTCAGTTTTGCTGCTTTTCTGACGACTGCTGTCTCCTTGTACCGGCACGGGCTGCCGAGGGGTGTCCTTTCCGGCGGATCTCGCCCTGCTGCTATAATGATATATGCGGCGGTCAGCGGGGTCAGACTGGAAATTGACAAGAGCGTGCAAATGTTTTACTATTAAGGCAATGAAACTATGTGAAACCTTTGGGTTTCCCAAAAACGCGCCTCCGACGCCGCCCCCTGAGACAGCCGGAATTTTCCCTGCTTTTCCGCGGCCGTCAGCGCCCCCAAAGGAGAAAGGACATGGATTCCAATGGCCGCGAAGACATTGTACACTGTGATCGTTGCCGACGATGAGGATGAGCTGCGCGAAGCTGTCTGCTCAATGATTCCCTGGCAGGAACTGGGGTTCCGCCTGGTGGGCAGCGCCAGCAACGGCTTGGACGCCCTGCAGCTTGTGGAGAAGCTCGAGCCCGACCTGCTTTTGACTGACATCCGGATGCCCTTTATTTCCGGCATTGAGCTGGCCCGACAGGTGCGGGAGATTCGCCCCGCCATGAACATCGCCTTTTTGAGCGGCTACGATGATTTCGAGTACGCCAAACAGGCCATCCAGTACAATATCATCAGCTATATGCTCAAGCCTCTGACCATGGAAGGCCTTGCCGCCGAGCTGCGCAGCATCCGTCAGAAGATTGATGAAAAGTTTGCCATGTTCCGCCAGGCCGATGACCAGGCCGCAGGCCAGGATATGCGCGCCGCCATGCTGATGCCCTTGGTGCTGGACGACTATGCCGAGTCGGAAGGCGAGGCCCAGGCTGAAGCCTACGCCCGGCAGTGCGGGCTTTTGCGCGATTTGGATGACAAACCCTGCTATACCGTGATGGTCTCAACTCTGCTGGATGAGGACGGCGCCAACTGCACCGCTCCCTCCTTTGTGAGGTCGGTGGACACGCTGGCCGCCAAATACCTGCGCAGCGTCAGCTTTTTTGCGGCGGGCAAGGTCATCTCGGTACTGCTGGGCAATCCCTCCGATTTTGACGAGTACCTGCACATTCTGGCCGACGAAATTCCCCAGGTGGCCGCCCGCATCCTGGGCAAACACTGCCGCATCGGCGTCAGCCGCGCGGCCCGGTCTCTGACCGGCCTGCACGATGCCTACCGGGAAGCCATGGAAGTCCTGCGCCAGGGCGACCCTACCGAGGGCGGCGCCCAGTTCATTAGTGACCTTGTCCCCGCTGCCAAAGGCGGCAGCCTGCTGTGCAAGCGGGCGTTGGACGCCCTGGACCAGCATTACATGGACGCCGACCTTTCCTTAGTATCCCTGAGCGGAATGCTGGACGTTAGCCCCAACCATCTGAGTGCCTGCATCAAGAAGTATGCCGGTGAGACTTTCATCAACATCCTGATCCGCAAGCGGATGGACGCCGCGCGGGAGCTTCTGGAATCCTCCAACCTCAAGATTCAGGAGGTCGCTCAGCGCTGCGGCTATACCGACCAGCACTATTTCAGCTACTGCTTCAAAAAATACTGCGGCGAGTCCCCCAACGCCCTGCGGCGCAGACTAGGCTCCGAAAAGGCGGGTGACGCGTCTTGAAAGACCGATGCCCACATACCGGCCTGCGCATCACGACCATCCTTGTCTCCATGGTCGTAGGCGTGGTGGCCGTCATCCTGTGCTGCTGCATCTTCCTGTTCCTGGGCCGGTACCGCAGCGCCATGGTGCAGAGCGCCCAGACCAGCAGCGCCCAGGCGGTCTCCCAAGTATCCAACACGGTAGGAAATTATCTGCTGGATATGGATCAGGCCATGCAGCTGGTGGAACAATCCATGTCGGAAAGTGTGGACAGCCGCGATGAACTGCTGTCCGCTTTTTTAAAATTTCGCCCCGACGTGGTGGCGGTGACCAGCTATTCCTCCGATGGTACTCTGCTGGACTGCTGGTCCCTGAACCACCAACCCAAGGAGAACATTTTCCAGAATCTTTCCTTTAGCATTGACAAGGCTCGCGCTTCCGGCGGGCCTTATATGACTGCGCCCCATGTAGAGACCATTTTTGAAAGCTACTATCCCTGGGTCGTCACCATGACTGCTCCGCTGACCGGCAGCGAGGAAGCCTCCTGGGTATCCCTGGACCTGAGCTTTTCCAGCATTTCCAGCTACATCAACAGCGTGGGCATTGGCCAGCGCGGTTACTGCTTTTTGATGGACACAGACGGCAATATCATCTACCACCCCCAGCAGCAGCTTCTTTATTCGGGGCTGAAGTCGGAGGATACCTCTGCCCTGGCTGCCCTACAGGACGGCTCCTACGCGGACGACACCGTCATTTACTGCGTCACCAGCATTGAAAGCAGCGGCTGGCGGGTAGTGGGCGTCAGCTATATAGACGAACTGGTCAACCGCAATGTCACCGAGATGATTCATCTTTCCATTTTGCTGGCCTTTGTGGTGCTGGCTGCGGCTCTGCTGACCAGCTGGCTGCTTTCCCAGCTGCTGGGCCGTCCCCTGCGTGGACTGGCCTCCGCCATGGAAAGCTTCGAGACCGACGCGGACCACTTTACCTACCGTCCGGTGGGCGGTACCCGGGAAGTTCAGGAACTGTCCAATTCCTTCGGACACATGGTGGTGCGCATCCAGGAACTGATGACCACCGTCCGCGAGGAGGAGGTCAACCTGCGCAAGACCGAGCTGAAGGCATTGCAGGCCCAGATCAACCCCCACTTTCTGTACAACACCCTGGACTCCATCGCCTGGATGTGTGAGCAGGGCCGCACCGCCGACGCCGTCAAGATGATCCATGCCCTGGCCCGGCTGTTCCGCATCAGCATCAGCAAGGGGCACGAGCTCATCCCTATCTCCAAGGAGATTGAGCACGCGGAAAGCTATCTCCAGATTCAGAAATACCGCTACAAGAACAAGTTCACCTATGAATTTGACGTAGACCCCGAATGCCTCGATTATCTCTGCAACAAGATTACCCTGCAGCCCATCATTGAGAACGCCATCAACCACGGCTTGGACCTGATGGTGGAGGAAGGGCACATCGATGTGCGGGTTCGGCAGGACGGCGGGGACATCGTTTTCTTTGTGCAGGACAACGGCGTGGGCATGACGCCGGAGCAGATTGAAGCCATCATGCAGCGCGGTCCCAAAGACCGCACCGGCATCGGCATCAAGAACGTCAACGACCGGCTCAAAATCTATTTCGGCAAAAATTACGGGCTGCATATCACCAGCGAGCCAGATGTCGGCACCTGTGTGGAAATTCGTATGCCCAAGGTACGGGAGGGCGACCATGACACGAAATAAACGGGCATTGGCCTGCGCGGCGCTGGCTCTCGCCTGCCTGTGCGGCTGTACATCGGACACGATATCATCGGCGCAGCATTCGGTGGCTCTGGTGGCGAAATCCACCGAGACCGAGTTCTGGCTGTCGGTCTTTGCCGGAGCCGAAGCCGCCGCCACCGAGTACAACCTCAAGCTCAGCATTCTCGGCCCCGAAACAGAGGAGGACTACGAAACCCAGAACCGGATGGTCGCACAGGCCGTCTCCGAAGGCGCCGAGGCTCTGGTCTTTTCCGCCATCGACTATGAGAACAACGCCGATGCCATCGACCGTGCCGCCAGCCAGGGCGTCAAAATCGTGGCCATTGACAGCAATGTAGATTCGGAGGCGGTCAGCACCTACATCGGCACCGACAACTATGCCGCCGGGCAGATGGCCGCACAGGCCGCCCTTGACCAGGTGGAGGGTAAGCTGAAGGTTGGCATTGTCAACTATGACATCAGCAGTGCCAACGGTCAGGAGCGGGAGCGCGGGGCCGTGGACGCCTTTACCGCCAGCGGCCGTGCGGAAATCACCGCCGTCATCAATACCCTGGCCGAAGCTCAGCACGCCCAGAACGACACCGCTGATCTTTTGCGGCAGTACCCCGAGATCAACGTTCTGCTGGCCTTCAACGAGCCCACCTGCGTGGGTGCAGCCAGTGCCGTGGAGGAGCTGGGCCTTTCGGACACGGTATTCCTGGTCGGGTTTGACTCCAACGTGGTGACGGTGGACGGCCTGCAGGAAGGCACCGTGGATGCGCTCATCGTACAAAACCCCTATGCCATGGGCTATCTGGGCGTGGAAAGCGCCTACAAACTGCTGACCGGACAGGGTTCCGGCCTGGAACGGAACGTGGATACTTCCACCCGGATCGTAGATCGCGACAATATATTTACAATGGACAGTCAAAAGGCCCTTTTTGCCTTTGAGCATCGCAAAACTAAGCAACTTGCACAATAAAAATCAAACTTGTTTTTGCATATTGTCTTATTCAGATAATTTTTTACCCCTCTTTCGGTGAATTTTCACCTTGTTTTCGTACTCGTTTTCCTTTAGAATAAGTAGTATCAGGTGAGCCCAGATAGGGAGGGCTCACCAAATTGAACGACAAAAAAGGAGAACAACTATGAAAAAAACACTTGCACTGACCTTGGCAGCAGCCATGGCTCTGAGCCTGGCGGCCTGCTCCGGCGACACTGCGTCGGAGTCTTCCTCCGCGGCCGGCACCTCTGAGGCTGCCTCCGCTTCTACCTCCGCTGAGACCGGCACTGTCGCCAACAAGGACAAGCCTCTGGTCTGGTACAACCGTCAGCCCTCCAACAGCACCACCGGCGAGCTGGATATGGAAGCTCTGACCTTCAACGACAACACCTACTATGTCGGTTTCGATGCCAACCAGGGCGCTGAGCTGCAGGGCAAGATGGTCGTTGACTACATTGCTGCCCACGCCGACACCATCGACCGCAACGGCGATGGCATCATCGGCTACGTTCTGGCCATCGGCGATATCGGCCACAACGACTCCATCGCACGTACCCGCGGCGTCCGCTCTGCTCTGGGCACCGCTGTTGAGGGTGAGAACGGCATCGTCTCCGATCCCGTCGGCACCAACTTGGAAGGCAAGGCCACCCAGGTTCAGGACGGCACTCTCGAAGTTGGCGGCAAGACCTTCACCGTCCGTGAGCTCGCTTCTCAGGAAATGAAGAACTCCGCCGGCGCCACTTGGGATGCTTCCACCGCCAGCACCGCGCTGACCACCTGGTCCTCCTCCATGGGCGATAACATCGACATCGTCATCTCCAACAACGACGGCATGGGCATGGCTATGTTCAACATCTGGTCCAAGGCCAACGGCGTTCCCACCTTCGGTTATGACGCCAACGCTGACGCTGTTGCCGCTATCGCAGAAGGCTACGGCGGAACCATCAGCCAGCACGCTGACGTTCAGGCTTACTTGACTCTCCGCCTTGTCCGCAACGCTCTCGACGGCGTTGACATCAACACCGGTATTGCCACTGCTGACGACGCCGGCAACGTTCTGAGCGACGATGTCTACTACTATGACGAGGCTTCCCGTTCTTACTACGCTCTGAACGTGGCTGTCACCGCTGACAATTATAAGGATTTCATGGACTCCACCGTTCCTTACGCTCCGGTCTCCAATCAGCTGGATACCACCGCTCACCCCGAGAAGACCGTCTGGCTCGACATCTACAATGCTGCCGACAACTTCCTGAGCGCCACCTATCAGCCCCTGCTGGAGAAGTACGACGATCTGCTCAACCTGAAAGTTGACTACATCGGCGGCGATGGCCAGACCGAGGGCAACATCACCAACCGTCTGGGCAACCCCGATGCGTACGACGCCTTCGCCATCAACATGGTTAAGACCGACAACGCGTCTTCCTACACCTCTCTGCTGAGCCAGTGATTCTGAGCGACTGCACTGAAACCTGACCACTAAGTAACCACAACGCTATTAGGGAGAAGGAATTTCTCCATTGGGGAGAATACGCCCTCCCTAATAGCGCTTTTTTATGAAAGCGCAGGCGGGGTTTTCCCCGTCAATATGCAGAAACGGGAGTAACGAGAATGGCAGAAGCGAAAGATGATATCGTCTTGTCAATTCGCGGTATGTGCAAGTCATTCGGCCGCAACCGAGTGCTTGACCACATCAACCTGGATGTAAAGCGCGGTACTGTCATGGGGCTTATGGGCGAAAACGGCGCCGGTAAGTCCACTATGATGAAATGTCTCTTCGGCACCTACCAGAAGGACGAGGGCAAGATCTTCCTCAACGGCAAGGAGATTAGCTTCTCCGGGCCGAAGGATGCCCTGGAAAACGGTATCGCCATGGTCCACCAGGAGCTGAACCAGTGCCTCGAGCGCAGTGTGATCGACAACCTGTTCCTCGGCCGGTACCCGGTCAACTCCATGGGCGTCGTTGACGAAGGACAAATGAAAAAGAAGGCGGCTGACCTGTTCCGCAAACTGGGCATGACCGTCAACCTGACCCAGCCGATGCGCAATATGTCGGTTTCGCAGCGGCAGATGTGTGAGATTGCCAAGGCGATCTCCTACAACGCCCAGGTCATCGTCCTGGACGAGCCCACTTCCTCCCTGACGGTGCAGGAAGTTGACAAACTGTTTGAAATGATGCGGATGCTCAAATCCCAGGGCATTTCGCTGATTTACATTTCACACAAGATGGATGAGATCTTTGAGATCTGCGATGAAGTCTCCGTTCTGCGTGACGGCAACCTGGTCATGACCAAGCCTACCAAGGATACCGACATGAACGAGCTGATCGCTGCCATGGTCGGCCGCTCTCTGGAGAGCCGCTTCCCGCCTGTGGACAACACCCCCGGCGAGCCCATCCTGTCCATTCAGCACCTGTCCACCAAGTACGAGCCCCATCTGCAGGACATCACCTTTGATGTGCGCAAGGGCGAGATCTTCGGTCTGTACGGCCTGGTAGGCGCCGGCCGTACAGAACTTCTGGAAACCATCTTCGGCGTGCGCACCCGCGCGGCTGGCCGCGTTTATTTCCGCAACCGGCTGATGAACTTCAACAATGCCCACGAGGCCATTGAACACGGTTTCGCACTGATCACCGAGGAACGCAAGGCGAACGGTCTGTTCCTGAAATGTGACCTGACCTTCAATACCACCATTGCCAATCTGAACCAGTACAAGACCGGCATAGCGCTTTCCAACCCCAAGATGGTCAAAGCCACCAGCAAAGAGATCAAGACCATGCACACCAAGTGCCTGGGTCCCGACGATATGATCTCCAGCCTGTCCGGCGGCAACCAGCAGAAAGTCATTTTCGGCAAGTGGCTGGAACGTGAGCCCCAGATCTTTATGATGGACGAGCCCACGCGCGGTATCGACGTCGGCGCCAAATATGAGATCTATGAGCTGATCATCCAGATGGCCAAACAGGGCAAGACGATCATTGTCGTCTCCTCTGAGATGCCTGAGATCCTCGGCATTACCAACCGCATCGGCGTTATGTCCAACGGACATCTTTCCGGCATTGTCAACACCAAGGAGACAAACCAGGAAGAGCTTTTGAGGCTGAGTGCGAAATACCTGTGAGTGGGGGATAAACAAATGTCTAACAGTACGATGACAAACAGTACCATTCTTTCTGCGGAGCGGGAAGCCGAGCTCCGCAAGCCGATTGATGATTACGTCGGCAAAATTCAGGCTCAGATTGACGAACTGCGCGTCGACGGCACCGAAAAGGTCGTCAGCCTCCAGAATGACCTGGACAACCTCAAGCGCGACCGTATCTATACCGCTGAAGAAAAGGCTTCCCGCGAGAAAAAGCTGAAGGCTGCTCTGGAAACCGCCAAGGCAGTGGAAGCCAAGAACAAGGACCAGATTTCCAAGCTGATTGCTGATGCCGAAGCTTATCTGAAAGCTCACTACAACAGCGAGTACTATCAGTACGTGGTTGCCAGCTGCAAGGAAGAAAAGGCCGCCGCTCTGGCAAAGTATCAGGCTGCTGTCGCCCAGCTGGAAAAGGATCATCAGGCCACAGTTGCCAAGCTGACCGACCAGCAGGAGATCAAGGACGAGAAGTACGTCTACAAAAACCGCATGTTTGACGCCAAGATGCAGCGTGACAAGGACCTGCAGGCCGTCAAGGACCGCCAGCACGCCGCGTTCGATTACAAGTATCACCTGATCGATATGCTGCGCCTGTCCAAGTTCACCGTTGCCGAGACGCTCGCTCAGCGCTGGGAGAACTACAAGTACACCTTCAACCGCCGCGACTTCCTGCTGCGCAACGGTCTGTACATCGCGATCATCGTCATTTTCATCGCGCTGTGCATCATCACCCCCATCGTCAAGAACGTTCCGCTGCTGACTGTCAACAACATTCTGAACATTCTGCAGCAGGCTTCTCCTCGTATGTTCCTGGCTTTGGGCGTTGCAGGCCTGATCCTTCTGGCCGGCACCGACCTGTCCATCGGCCGTATGGTCGGTATGGGCATGACCGCCGCCACCATCATCATGCACAAGGGCATCAACACCGGCTCAGTCTTTGGCCATGTGTTTGACTTCACCGGCCTGCCGGTCATTGTCCGCGTGTTCCTGGCTCTGATCGTCTGCATCATCCTGTGTACCATCTTCACCACCATCGCAGGTTTCTTCACCGCCAAGTTTAAGATGCACCCCTTCATCTCCACCATGGCAAACATGCTGGTCATCTTTGGCCTGGTCACCTACTCCACCAAGGGCGTTTCCTTCGGCGGTATCGAGACCGAGATTCCCAGTATGATTATCCCCAAGATCGGCGGTTTCCCCACCATCATTCTGTGGGCTGTTGCTGCGGTCGTTATCGTCTGGTTCATCTGGAACAAGACCACCTTTGGTAAGAACCTGTTCGCAGTCGGCGGCAACCCCGAGGCAGCCGCTGTCTCCGGTATTTCCGTCTTCCGTGTCACCGTGGGCGCTTTCATCCTGGCCGGTATCCTGTACGGCTTCGGCTCCTGGCTGGAATGCATCCGTATGGTCGGCTCCGGTTCTGCCGCTTACGGCCAGGGCTGGGAAATGGACGCCATCGCGGCCTGCGTTGTCGGCGGTGTCTCCTTCACCGGCGGTATCGGTAAGATTTCCGGCGTGGTCGTCGGTGTCTTCATCTTCACCGCTCTGACTTACTCCCTGACCACCCTTGGTATCGACACGAACCTCCAGTTCGTCTTCTCCGGCATCATCATTCTCGTCGCAGTTATGCTCGACTGCCTCAAGTACGTCCAGAAAAAGTAATTTTTCCCCTCAAACCCAATCGCCGCCGCGGGCTTATGCTGTCCCGCGGCGGCTTTGTTGTGCCGTACAGCGGGATCCCCTCTCCTCTGCCCTGCCGTTCTGCCCAAAGGAGGATTTTCCACGCAGCTTCGTCACTACCGCATACAGGACTGCCCTGGCCGGACTGTTCTATGACACCATACATACCATCAACGCCTGGGACTTTTCCCCCCGCCGCACTTCACAGACGCTCACACAAAGGGTAAAGTGTCAAGAGAAAATCGGGCTTGATTTTTGAAAAAGTATGTAGTATACTAATCAGGTAAGTTCATAAGCCGGTGTGTTGGAATTGGCAGACGAGACGGACTCAAAATCCGTTGATGGTGACATCGTGTGGGTTCGACCCCCACCACCGGCACCAAAAATCGACAAGCTTCGTATGAGACTTGTCGATTTTTTATTTATTACCTGTTCAATCTTCACTCAAATTCGGGGGCAATTTTCGGGATGGAATGGGTTATAACTTCTGTCCACTTGCTCGGAGATGGGGTTTGGGTATAAAAATGGCCCGCCTTGGCCTCATGCGGCCTTGGTGGGCATGAAATGCGCCTTTGCAATCAAATGCAAAACGCACAATCAAAATCAGAGGGGGATTTCTTCAATCTCTGCACGAAGTTCCAGGATGTGAAGATACTCTCCCATAATGTGCTGCTGGTCGCGCAGCAACGAAACCGGGCAATCGTGTTTCGGAGGTTCCTTACCAATAATTTCGGCAGCCTCAATTTTGTTGCAGAAAGATTTCAGTTTTTCGTATCTGATTTTCACCTGCATATATTCGGCCTTGAACCGCCCCTTGTAGTCGGAACTGTTCATCAGGTCGATAGTATCTTTCAATTCCATATTCGGCCTCCTTGAATTTTGCATAAAAAAAGCACGGTGCAGATTGCATAGTGCTGTATAGAAACAATGTTTTTAGCCGAAAGTTTTTTTCTCATCTTCAGCGGTCCAAAGACCGGCAGCTTTCAACAAGCGCATAGCTGACGTTGCCTTTTCTCTGTCTTCGGCTCCGGGCCAATCAAAGTATTGGTAATGTTCGTCATCTTCCCTGTAAGGTTTTGCAGAAAACGCCATTTCTCGGCATTTTTTAATTTCATCATCCGTCAAGGCAAAAAACGTATCAGAGGGATTCACTGAATTTAAGCCCATACACAGAAGCCTCCTTTTTGAATTCTTGCACAAATGCAATTCTCTGCTCCACAACAGACAAATCATACTTTAATCGAATTTTATCATACAATACAAGAGCCTTTTTCTGATTATATCCATATACTTTTTCGCAACTAAAAAAGGCTCCTTTGTTCCCGACTACCCCTATGCCAACCATGTTTTCCTTGTGAAGGAGAGCAGAAATGTCTTCCGGACTTAGCATAGCATTACTTGCGTGATTGTGCAAGGAAATATATTTTTCTGCCATGTTCTGAATACGAACCCGTCCATCACCCAAATCGCCAACCATTCGTTTTACAGCGGTTCCGTCCAAAGAAAAGGAGACCGTCGCCTCCGTTCCTTCCGGAAGCTCTTTTACACTTCTAAGAATTTCTTGCGCATAGGTTTGCGCCTGTGTATTCATGTGGTTTGACAACGATCTAAAAAACGGTTTTGGCACAGATTCTATGGTCTCTTTCGTCACAGAATACAAAGTATATCCTTGTTTCTTAATATCTGCAGCATCTGCCTGATACGCTGTTCCATCATTCCGTTCCCGCCAGCGGTCACGGCGCAGCACGTTGCCGTGCTCGGCCACAAACTCCCGCAGTTTCTGCTGGTCCCGGCGCAGAGTGGATTTATATTGTTTCACACGTTCCGGGGCTTGGGCGTTCTCCTTTTTCTCGGTGCGTCAATTCTGCGCGGGCGTTGCATTCCGGGGGTGGATACGGTATAATATACAAAATAAGCCAAAATTAAAAGAGGGATAGCGACAAAATGAGCATCATCGAAAAACAGCCGATCCTTTATATTGTGATTCCCTGCTACAACGAGCAGGAAGTTCTGCCGATTACGGCGCCGATGTTTTTGAAAAAAATCAACGATCTGTCCGCCGCAGGAAAAATCAGTGCGGACAGCCGCGTGCTGTTCGTCAATGACGGTTCCAAGGACAGAACCTGGGAAATCATCTGTGATTTGGCAAAAAGCGACCCACATTATCTCGGCATCTGCCAGAGCCGCAACCGGGGACATCAGAACGCCGTTTTGGCCGGGCTGATGGAGGCCAAAGACCGGTGCGACATTACCATTTCCATTGACTGTGACGGGCAGGACGATATCAACGCCATGGATGCCATGGTGGACGCCTACCGGGACGAGGGCTGCGAAGTAGTCTACGGCGTGCGCTCCAAGCGGGACACTGACACCTTCTTCAAGCGTTTCTCCGCTGAGTGTTTCTACAAACTGCTCAACGCGATGGGTGCGGAAGTTGTGTACAACCATGCGGATTACCGGCTGATGAGTGCACGGGTCCTCAACGAGTTTGCCAACTTCAAGGAGGTCAACCTGTTCCTGCGCGGCATGGTGCCGCTGGTGGGCTTCAAATCCACGAGTGTGGCGTATGAGCGTCACGAGCGCATTGCAGGGGAAAGCCACTATCCTCTGTCCAAAATGCTTGCTCTGGCCTTTGACGGCATCACAAGCCTCTCGGTGAAACCGATTCGGTTTATCACGGGCTTCGGCGTTATCGTGGCGTTGATCAGCTTTATCGGCGTAATCTGGGCCATTGTGCAGGCATTCCTCGGCCATACAGTATCGGGCTGGGCCAGCATGACGAGCATTATCTGCTTTGTGTCCGGCGTACAGCTGATTTGTCTTGGCGTCATCGGTGAATACATCGGCAAAATTTATATGGAAACCAAACAGCGTCCGCGTTACATTATCAGCGAGCGCACTTGGGAGCAGGAGCCGAAAGACTGAAATTTCTCTTCCCTTCCCCGCAGGGCTGCGATGCCCTGCGGGATTTTTTATTTTTGCTTTTTTTGTTTTTTTGCCTATTGACAGGCGGCTATAATGGGTGTATTATAATGCCAACATATGAACATTTCTTCATATAACGATTTGAAAGGAGATTCCTATCATGGATTCCATGGAAGATCCGGGTGCAAAGACCCGTCAGGAAATCATAGACCAGATTGCCGTGGAGAAGTGCTGCCAGCCGGCCGCCGTTGATAAGCTCCGGGAGGAACTGCCCGATGACGAGGTCCTGTATGACCTGGCCGAACTGTTCCGGGTTTTTGGTGACTCCGCACGGATTAAAATCCTGTACGCGCTGTTTGAGAGCGAATTGTGCGTGGGGGACATTGCCCGGCTGCTGGGGCTTTCCCAGAGTTCGGTCAGCCACCAGCTGCGTCTGCTCAAAAGCAGCAAACTCGTCAAGTTCCGGCGCGAGGGCAAAGCCATCTACTATTCACTGGATGACGAGCACGTCCGCAGCATGATTGCCCTTGGCATGGAGCATGTGGAAGAATAAGCAATCCAAATGTTTTAACAGCACTGCGCTGAATTATACAATTTTTTAGGAGTGTTTTATATGCAGAAGAAATTCAAAATTGAAGTGGACTGCGCCAACTGCGCCGCCAAAATCGAACAGGCCATCAGCAAGCTGCCGGGCGTCAACAATGTTTCGGTGAGCTTTATGGCCCAGAAAATGGTACTGGATGCCGAGGACGAGCGGTTTGACGAGGTTCTTCAGGCTTCCGTCAAGGCTGCAAAGCGGGTCGAGCCAGACTTTGAAATTGAGCTGTGATGCACGCAATTCACTAAAAAATACAGGACGCTCGCGTTCTGACATTCCGCCGGGCGGCACCGAACCGCCCTTTATTTTTCCGTTTTTAGACAAACGGGAGGAATTCGCATGACAAAGAAGCAAAAGAAAACGCTCAAGCGCATCATTGTCTCTGCTCTGCTCTATCTGACGGCAGCCCTGCTTACCTCCGCGCTGACGCTGCCCGGGTGGGCGTGCCTGATGATTTTCCTGATTCCTTACCTGACAATCGGGTATGATGTACTGCGCAAAGCCGTGTTGGGAATCATCCACCGGGAAGTCTTTGATGAGAACTTCCTGATGGCAGTTGCCACCGTGGGTGCGCTCTGTCTGCGCGAATACAGCGAGGCCGTTGCCGTCATGCTGTTTTACCAGATTGGTGAATTTTTCCAGAGTTATGCCGTGGGCAAGAGTCGTCAGAGCATCAGCGAACTGATGGACATCCGGCCCGACAGTGCAAACCTTGAACGGGCTGACGGGCGTGTGGAAGTCGTTGACCCCGATAACGTTCCGATTGGTTCGGTCCTTGTGGTTCGCACGGGTGAAAAAATTCCCATTGACGGCGTTGTTCTTGAGGGTGAAAGCTCCCTCAGCACCGCCGCGCTGACCGGTGAGAGCAAGCCCCGTTTTGTGCGCTGCGGCGATGAAGTCATCAGCGGCTGTGTGAACGGAGACGGACTGCTGAAAATCAAAACCACCAAGCTTTACGGTCAGTCCACCGTGGCGAAGATTCTTGACCTTGTGGAGAATTCCAGCCTGAAGAAGGCGCGGGCAGAGAATTTTATCACGCGGTTTGCCCATTACTACACGCCAGCAGTCTGCATCGGTGCTCTGATTCTTGCCGTTGTGCCGCCGCTCGTGCTGGGAGGCGGCTGGAGCGAATGGATCAGCCGCGCGCTGACCTTCCTCGTCATCAGCTGCCCCTGTGCGCTGGTCATCAGTATCCCGCTGAGCTTCTTCGGCGGGATTGGCGGGGCTTCCCGCAGCGGTATTCTCGTCAAGGGCGGAAACGATTTGGAGAACCTTGCCCACATTGACACGGTCGTGTTCGACAAGACCGGTACGCTGACCAAAGGCACTTTTGCGGTTTCCCGCGCGGAGCCGGCTCAGGGCATCAGCCGCGAGGAGCTGCTTGAGCAGGCCGCACTGGCGGAGAGTTTTTCGAGTCATCCCATCAGCAAAAGTCTGCGCGAAGCCGCTGGGGCACCGGATACCCGCCGGGCCGCCAACGCGCGGGAGATTGCCGGTCAGGGCGTCTGCACGCAGGTGGACGGCCGCACCGTGCTGGCGGGCAACGCCCGCCTGATGGAGGAGCAGGGCATTGCATTCGTTCCCAACAACAGGGCCGGAACCATCGTGTATGTTGCGCGGGATGGGCAGTTCCTCGGCTCCGTGCTCATTGCGGATGAAGTTAAGGAGAACGCCCGCAAGGCAATTGACGGGCTGAAAGCAGCCGGCGTGCGCACCGTCATGCTGACCGGTGACAGCGAGTCCGTAGCGCGCAAAGTCGGTGAAGATTTGGGTCTTGATGAAGTTCATGCCGAACTGCTGCCGGACGGCAAGGTTCAGCAGGTCGAAGAACTTCTTGCCGACCGGAGCGGCCGCGGTAAGCTGGCCTTTGCCGGGGACGGCATCAACGATGCGCCGGTGCTGATGCGCGCCGATGTGGGCATTGCAATGGGTGCCATGGGCAGTGACGCGGCCATTGAAGCCGCTGATGTCGTCCTCATGGACGATGACCCGTCCAAAATCACTCTGGCTATGAAAACCGCCCGCAAATGTATGCGTATTGTATATGAGAACATCGTGCTCGCCCTTGGCGTCAAAGCCATCTGCCTGATTCTGGGGGCGATGGGCATCGCCAATATGTGGGCCGCCGTCTTTGCTGATGTCGGCGTCATGGTGTTAGCCGTTCTCAATGCCATGCGGATGCTCTCCGTCAAAAAGCAATAAACAGCACTGCACCGGATTGCCTGCTGAGGGCAGTCCGGTGCATTTGTTTGCTGTTGGTTTATTGCTGTTCGGGGTCGAGGCAGGCGCCGTCCTTCCGGCACTCAAGGTGCAGGTGCGTTCCCATCCGCGCTTCGGCGGGGATTTCCCCAAGTTTTCCCAGCGTACTGCCCGCGGTCACACCCTCTTGCTCTTTTACGGCGATATCGTTCAGTCCGCAGTAGCGCCAGACGCGCCCAGCCGTATCCGTGACTTCCACCACACCGCCCCAGAGTGTATCTTTTTCTATGCCGGTTACCGTGCCGCCGCAGCGGGCGGAGACGCTTCCGGATGAAAGCAGATAATCTGCGCCGTTGTGGGTTCGCCAATCGCCCAATGTCTCGTTATAGACAAGTTCATCCCCACTGAAGGGTGCTGTCAATGTTCCGGTCGAGGACCTGGCCGAGGAAGTTCCCTGCCCGCCGGAGGAGGCGGACGAGGGCGCGGTCACGGCGGAACTCCCGCCAGACGGCGCAGATGCCCCAGAGGATGATTCCTGCGCAGAGGAGGAGACTGACGGCGTTGATGAGGGCTGCGGAGTCTCCACGGGAATGTCTTCCTGTTTGTTGTCTACCGTGGTGTCGGGCAAATCCCATGATGATTCCTCCTCCAGTTTTTTCTGTTTTTCCTGCGTCAGCTCCCCTACCCCACGAACCACATTGCGCACCGCCATAATTCCCGTAATTGTGACAGCAAACACCAGCGCTAAGCAGATTAGATACAGCCCTTTTTCCTTCAAAAACGCTTTGATGCTCTTCATCTTCCCCCGTCCTTTTCCGCGTATAGTTTTGTTGCTCATAGTGTGGCGCGGCAAAGCAGTATTTATTCAAAAATCAGCAAAAATTCATCTGTACAATCTTGGTCAGGCCCTCCTTTCCGCCAAGAAAAAATCCCGGAATTTGGTGATGCTGGCTCTTGCGTTTTGTTCATTTTCTGTTTATACTTATTATAGTAGGGATATTATGGCCGCTTTTCGGCGGCCGCAAAATTCGAATGTGAGGTGGAATATAATGGAACCTATGGTCATTACAATCGCGCGTGAATATGCCTCCGGCGGCAGCGAGATCGCTCAGCGGGTGGCCGACATTCTGGGTGTCCCCCTTTACAACAAGGAGCTTATCACGATTGCAGCCAAAAAGAGTGGCCTGACAGAAGAAGCCATTGCCGCAAGCGAAAATCAGCGCAGCGGCAGCCTGATTTACAGTCTGTATATGATGGGCAATACGATGCCCTTAGCTGACCAGGTCTATATTTTGCAGTCCAACGTGATCAAGGAGGTCGCATCGAAGGGCCCCTGTGTCATTCTGGGCCGCTGCGGCGACTATGTGCTGCGGGATCGTCCCAACGTGCTGAGCGCGTTCGTATATGCTCCGCTTGAAGATCGCATCAAGAACGCCAAAGCCCGCCCGGATGCTAAGGATATGGCAGACCGGATGTGGGAGACTACGATTGCCAAGCACGATCGTGCCCGCGCAAGTTACTACAACTATTACACCGAAAATCGCTGGGGCGAGGCCAAGAACTATGACCTGTGCCTCAACGCACATATCGGTCAGGAGGCCTGCGCGCAGCTGATTGTGCAGGCAGCAAAAGCAATGGAGGCAGCCAATCAGGAATGAGTAAGCAAGACACTTTATCCGCATCCCGCATGGGCAGCGCGCCGGTTGGCCCGCTGCTCCTTTCCTGTGCGGTCCCAATGATGATTTCCATGCTGGTCCAGGCACTGTACAATGTGGTTGACAGCATCTTTGTCAGCCGAATTGATGAGGCTGCCCTGTCCGCCGTATCGCTGGCGTTCCCGATTCAAAACCTGATGATTGCCTTTGCGGTGGGTACTGCGGTGGGTGTCAACGCACACCT